>JAFYCC010000020.1 GCA_017539885.1 Oscillospiraceae bacterium | reverse complement strand
TGAAGAAAACAGCGCCTGTCTTTATATTTTAATAGAAGGGAGCATATCCAAATGAATCAGTGGAACAGCGCGGTCATCAACACCGTACCCGCAGCGAACGCACTTCGCAGGGTCGAGGGGTTCAACCCCCTCAAATTCCTCCGCAAGATCAGGGGCGCAGGAGGCGAGGTCTACAAGCTGGAGCTGCCCTATCAGCGGCTTTGGTTTCGGCTTGCCTGCCCGAACGGGCGCATCGAGCTGAATCGCCTTCGCATCACCGACCAGCTCGCTATCTTTGAGGCAATCGTCTTTTCGGATCGCAGCGGTGACAAGCCGCTGTCAAGGATCACGGCGTCAGCGACATCCGCTGACAGCCCGAACGGCCAGTACATTCAGGCAGCGCAGGACAAAGCGCTCAGCGAGGCGTTGGAAAACGCCGGCTTCGGTATTCAGCTCTGTGACATTGCCGAAAGCGCGGGGCGCAGCAACTACGGCTCAATGGTTACGGTGCCGCAGACGCAGGACGACAGCGATCTGCCTTTCACGATGGCAAGCGCGGAAACGCCGCCGCAGGCGACAAACGCCGCGCCCATGACAGAGGCAAATGCCGTTCCGTCTGCTGCACAGCCGCAGCCGACAGCGCCCGTAGCGTCGGAGCCCGTCCCGGCTGCCGAGAACGTGGCTTCCGCTCCTGTTGCAGAGGTCGTGTCCGCGCCGGAGCAGACGAGTACCGAGACAGCCGCCCCCGAGGCCAAGCCCGAAAGCAAGGTTGAGGAGCAGGCTGCACGTCTCCCCTCCTCGCTGGAGCTTTTGCGTGCCAGCACACAGGCGCAGGTCATTACGTTCCCGACGCAGGCGCCTGCGGCAAACGCGCCCGCCGAACAGCCCGCCCCTGACGACAACGGCGGCGAGGCGCCGGCGAACACCGCGCAGGCCGCAGGAAACTACACCGCCGATATGCCGGTGGAGGAGATCTGCCGGAAAATGACGCTTGATGAGGCACGTGCCGTGGTGGTAAACGACGGTCTCTGCAAGGGCTGGACGCTTGAGCAGGTCGCCGAGAGCCGGCCAGCCAGTCTGCGCTTCTATGTCCACTCCAACCGTTCGGACAACGTGCTCAAGGCCGCCGCGCAGCTTGTGATGGACGCAGCCGCGCTCAAAAAGGCTGGATAACGATTCCATGCGATCCGGCACTCACCCTGCCGGCAACACCATGATGGGAGGAGCTGGTTCCAATCGACACGCGGGACTTTCCCTTTGACATCATGGACATAGCCGCCCTTCTCCGCCTGAACATCCGGCGGAGAGGGCCGGGCTTCGTCTATGTGGATTGTCCGGTCTGCGGAGATCGAAGGGGCAAGATGAATCTGAATCTTGAAAAGAACGTATGGCACTGTAACTACTGCCAGAACGGCGGCGGAATGCTGTCGCTCTACGCGCAGGTCTATCACATCAGCACCTCCGAGGCGTATCGGGAAATCTGTGAGGCGCTGATGACGGAGGCAGCCGCGCCCAGCTATGCCCTTGAGGTCAAGGAGACTGTCAAAAGCGCGCCGCAGGTCGAGCGGCTTCCTGTTGAGGAACTGCACCGCACCTATGCGGCGATGCTCTCCATGCTGACGCTGAACGGTGCGCACAGGGAGCATCTTAGGACCGTGCGAGGGCTGACGGACGAGCAAATCGACCGTTTCGGCTTCAAAAGCACGCCGACGCCGTTCCTCTGCCCCGCCATTGCAGACAAGCTGCTCAAGCAGGGCTGCACGGTGCAGGGCGTTCCAGGATTCTATGTGGACGACAAGGGCCGCTGGACGGTCAGGTTCTACTCTAAGACCTCCGGCATCATCATTCCCATCAGGAGCATGGGCGGATCGATACAAGGGCTTCAGGTGCGGTTGGATCATCCCATCAGAGATAAGGACGATCCGCCGGATAAAGTGGGCGTCAAGTATCTTACCTTGTCATCCTCTGACAAGAGCATGGGTACATCATCCGGCACCCCTGTCCACTTTGTCGGCGATCCGACAGCGCGTGTGGTCTATGTCACCGAAGGCGCGCTGAAAGCTGACGTCGCACACGCTCTCACCGGGCGCACCTTTCTTGCGACCATCGGCGCGAGCAACACCTCGGGGCTTGACAGTCTGTTTGACGCCCTCCAAAGGAGCGGCACCGAAGAGATCATCGAAGCAGAGGATATGGACAAGTATCGGAACAAAGCCGTCAACAGCGGCGCTTCCAAGGTCTATCTGCTTGCGCGAAAACACGGCCTTGCCTGTCGGCGTCTCACATGGAATCCCAAATACAAGGGCATCGACGACTGGCAGCTTGCCATAAAGCGGCAAGAACAGATCAAAAAGGAGGAACAAACAATGAATTTCAAGCAGCAGTACCTTCACGGTCACTGCAGCATCGAGCAAATCGGCAGCTTTATCTCAAAATGGCAGGCTGCACGCGAAGGCGGCATCGCGGAGTATCTGGGTCTCACGGCCGAAGAATATACCGCCTTTCTGCGGAATGACAACGACGGTGCTTTTGAAAAGATGCTGAGCAGTCAACGGCGCCTGCAGCGGTTTCGGATCTACCAGCTCGACTTGTCTTCGGGCAAGACCGTACCCTATGCCTTTGTGAGCATGAAGAAGCTGCTCGCGCTTGGCTATGAACAACCTCGCGCCGCGGATTACCGTCTGGTCTATGACTGCGGCATCTATTGTCCGAACGAACAGCCGGAGATCGTCGTTTTGGAGCGTCTATACGAGATTTTTAACCTCAACCATCCCAAGGACTATCGCGGGCGCAGCCTGTCGATGTCTGATGTG
>JAFYCC010000019.1 GCA_017539885.1 Oscillospiraceae bacterium | reverse complement strand
TGGCTGCCGTCTTTGTTTTTGTGAGTAGTAAACATGAGTCTTATGAATCCCTTTGCAGATCGGGCTCAACTGGTCTGAAACAGCCAATTCTCAAAACATATACACTATAATCGAAATGCGGGATTATTTCAAGAAGGCGTGATCGCTTCAGGGCCTTGAACTTGTAGAGATACCTCTTCTTTAAGGAGCGAATTCTCTTTCTCCAACTTCTCTATGCGGGCATCCTTTTCGGCTATTTCTTCTTTCATCGTCTCAACAGAAGCTGTCAGGGCTTCGACTTTACTGTACAGTTCCATCATCTGGCGATACATGTCTTTGCCGTAGTCGCTTCCCATTTTGACAGCCTCCTTTTAAAAACCTCATTTGAGTATGAGCTAGATAACAGTACCCTATAGATACCAAAAACGTGCGGGGCTACGGAATTAACGCCGAGGTCCCGCAGTCATTTTTTTCTGACCATGCTTCAGCTCTGACGCGGGCATTCTCGCGAATATTCAAGTAAAAGAAAGGATAGTCGCAAATGTGATAGCTGGCCGGGCCAAAAAGCGGTTCAAATACTTTGAGGCCCGGAATCGCTGTAATCACATATTTCGCCAATCTTGACTCCGTCACGATAACAGTTCCACGTTCAAGATCAATTGCAGCGTCCGCTTTGACTCGCAGCTTGCGCAATCCGGGGAACAGCAGATGAGGGATGAAGGAACCAAGATTGTCATTCGCAGATGCGTGTGTGCTGTCTGTCCGCCAGTTCAGCGGATTGATGGCGATCGCGCCCGGCGCGGCCACCAGCGTTTTTTTGCCTTTATTTTCGGGCCCTTCCGTATTCCAGGAAATCACAACACCCAGATCGTCCTCGCTCTGTGCGGCCTTCACGTGGGGATTTTCTTCAAGATATTGCTTTGTCAAAGAATCGCCCAGGCAGTAAGCCGCAATCATATTCTTATAATATTCTGCATGCTCGCGCATGTATTCGGAAAGAAGCATATAGCAAAGCCGCGATCCCTGCGAATGTGAAGCCAGGAAAAAAGGTCTTCCCTGGTTCAGATGCGCAAAGTAATAATCCAATGCGGCGTAGACATCCGTCCTTGGTTCTGCCCACTCTGCATTGTCCACCTCTTCAAAGCTCATCTTAGGGAGTTTTGTTGCATTCACCTGTCTCCAAAAGGGCGCAAACACGTTGGCAATCGGGGCAAAAGCCGACGCCTGCTGAGACAAACTGCGCTTTGCGCCTCTCCTCATGCTGCGATTGTCTGCGGAACAGATCACTCCAGCTCTGAAATCAAAACAGCTTGACGGATACAGATAGACGAGATCTACGGCTTTATCCGGTTTGTCCGGAAGTGCAAGCCAGTTTTCCTTCAGAGAATAATCCGTCGGGATTCCAGTAAACGGTTTCATTTTTTCGCCTCTTTCATCCGTCATATGAAGTCCGGCTGTCTGGCAGAGTCATTCGTGTGAATAGTACTCGGCGATCGCATCGGACGACCTGTCAAAGCATTCTGCAAGCAGCGGGTCAAAATGCGAGCCCATCGAATCCCTGATGATGCCACATGCTTCTTCATGGGACATCGGTTTCTTGTAGCACCGCTCACTGACAAGCGCGTCGTATACATCGGCGATCGCCATGATCCTTGCCTCAAGGGGAATGTCACCGCCCTTCAGGCCATGCGGATATCCGCGACCGTCATATTTCTCGTGGTGATACAGTGCGATATTCTCGGCAACTCTCAAAAGGCGCTCGTCCTCAAGTCCCGAAAGGATTGTACGGACGATCTCATATCCTTTTTGCGGATGGATTTTGATAAACTCAAACTCTGAATCCGTCAGGCGTCCCGGCTTGTTCAGTATGTTGTCCGAAATCGCAATCTTCCCCAGATCATGAAGGGGCGCAGCCTTGATAATATCGTCACGGAAGGACTCGTCCAGGGGCAGATACCCAGTCAGTATTTTGACCACTTCACTTGTGCGTTTAATATGGCCGCCTGTGTTGTTGTCCCTGTTTTCAACAACGGAAGCCATACCCGCAAGCATGGAATCTCTGGATTTCGTGATGAGGTCAATTTGCTTTTTGTGTATTCTCTCCTGCCGCTTGTTTGCTGAACGGAGACAGTATGTGATGCCGATGATCTGATTGAAATACAGCGTTCCCACAAATATCAGCGCCGCCATCAGGGGGGGCAGCCCCTTGATAAACTGCGGGAATTGATCCCCGTGTTCTCCCGTAACGCACCAGATCAGCATATAGAAGTAATCAACAGCCCATGTGTTGATTATCAAACCGAATACGGGGAATAACAATGCGCAGACAGCCGAACCTATGGCCGTAAACATCGCGAGTTTCGACGAGCGGTAATTCATGGCGACAAGAACGGGAATGCACAGCACCAACAGCGCCATGAAATTCAGGACAGAAGTAAAAACCAAAGTCTCAACCAATGTGAGAGCAATAATGAAATACTTTGTATAATCGGAAGAAGCAAAATGAGGAATCCTGCCCAGGATCTGGACAACTATGGTGATCACCAGCATGATCGCCGTTCCGATACGCATCTGTCTTAAAACCGTCGGAGAATAAAGCCCCAGTTCGGTCAGAAGAAGCACAACCAGACAGACCAGGAAAAAGCACACATGCATATTTGCCACGTATTTATTGTCAAGCGCATCATTTTCCTGGTGATCCAAACCATAAACATCGCTGCTTATGATATTTCTCTTTCCGGTCATTTTTATCCTCCTCCACTTCACAATCGAATGGCAGATGAGCGGAAACAGCTTTTCGCTGATGAGCATTCTCAGGATGCTCCGATCTGCAGACAGTATCCCGCTGCCTTGCTGATATTGATCATGCGGTCTTGTTTTAATGGACTGACTGTTACTGTTCTTCCCGGCCCGGCGCCCGCCAAAAAGCGGTGGCATAGCGGCTTTCCCGATGTCGGACCCCGCCGTGCTGCCTGCTGATTTGCATTAAGTATACCATGCAGATGGTATTTAAGCTACTAAAATATGCAATAACAGTGTTTGATATGACAAGAGTGTGATCTGCCTTTCGGACGGATCACACTCTCGTTATATTCAGGATATTCAGGCGTGCTGCGTCAGATCCTGCCGAACACCCGCAGATAGGCGACGGCGAAGGCTTCGCGCACGAAATAGTTGAAGCGCAGGACGGGGAAGCTCGTCCTTGCCGCGACGCCGAGCGGGTTTTCAACACCCTGCGTTCGGGCGATGCACTTCGCGCGATAGAGATGGTATTCGCTCGAAACGATGGCGATCGAATTGCGGTCTGCGCCGCGCTCACGAAGTATGTCCAGAGAATACGCGATGTTTTCCTCCGTCGAAGTGGCGCGAGGTTCCATGATCACGCGCTCCGGCTCGATGCCCATGCCGGTCAGCCAGCGACGCATGGCCTCCGCTTCCGTGATCGCTTCTCCGGCGCCCTGCCCGCCGGACACGACGGCGAGCGTATCCGGATGCTCCAAAAGATATGTCCGCGCGGCCTGCAGACGCTCCGTCAGCGACAGGGAGGGAGCGGTGCCGTTGAGGCCTGCGCCGAGCACGATCAGATAGTCCGCGTCGCCTTCATCGGTGTGCGCGTCACGTACGATCGGAATCTCCAGTAACGCGATCCCGACGAGTCCGAGACAGAGCAGCACGATCAGAACGACGCGCAGACGGCGCAGGCGCTTTTTCCGGCAAAGCAGGAACAGAAGAATGAGCAGAGCCGCGCCCCAGCACAGCAGAGCGACCGTCCGGTAGCCGATCAGGACAAAGCGGAAGAACAGGCCGAGAACGGCAAAAGCCGCCGCGATAATGACGGAAAGGAGAGATGTGATCATGCGGTCCTCCGGAAAGTATCAGCCGCAGAGAGCGTCCCATTCCTCGTAGAGCGCGGTCAGCTGCTCGTCGAGCGCCGAGCGGGCTTCACCGATCTCCAGTAACTTCTGATAATCCGAGGCGAATGCCTTTTCCTGCGCGTCCAGCTCCGCGATCTGCGCCTCCAGTTTCGCGATGTCGCGCTCCAGCCTGGCGAGCCGCTTCTCCGGGTTCTGATACGGTTTTTTCTTAGTATCTCCGGTCTTTGCATCCTTTTTGTCATCACGAACGCTTTTTTTCGGATCTTCCGAAGCGGTAGCGGACGCCGCGAGCCGCTGCCGGTAGGCGCGGTACTGGGAAAAGCTGCCTCGGTAGTCCCAGAACCTGCCGTCCTCGAGCGCCCAGATGCGTGTCGCGAACTTTTCGATGAAATAGCGGTCGTGCGATACGAAGAGCAGCGTCTCTTCATAGTCCGTCAGCGCGTCCTCCAGCCATTCGCGGCTTGGAAGGTCGAGGTGGTTCGTAGGCTCGTCGAGAATGAGAAGATTGACCTCGCCGTGCATCAGGATGCAGAGCCGCAGCCGGCTCTTTTCGCCGCCGGAGAGCGCCCATACGGGCTTGAAAACGTCCTCGCCGGAGAACTTGAACGCGCCGAGCCTGTCGCGGGCGGCCTGCGGCGTGCAGTTCGTCTCGTAGAGCATGGTGTCCAGCACGCTGCGGTTCTCGTCCTCAAAATGAACCTGCTGCTGCAGATAGGCCGTCCGGATCGCGGGGCCGCGTCTAGCGAAGCCGGTATCTGGCGGAAGTTCGGCGGTGATGATCTTCACGAGCGTGGATTTGCCCGAACCGTTGTCGCCGATCAGGGCGATGCGCTCGCCGCCGGCAACGACAGCGGAGGCGTCGGAGAAGAGCTTCTTCTCGCCGAATGCCTTGGATACGCCTTCCATGACGATCACTTCGTCGCCGCTGAACGCCTTTTCCGAGAAGCGGCTGCCCATTTTGCGCTCCTGCCTCGGCCTTTCCGTCTGCGAGAGCTTCTCGATGCGCTTTTCCATGGAAAAGGCGCGCTTGTGCAGCTTGTCCGCGCCCATGAACGCCCATAGATGCAGCTTGTCCGCGGCTTCCTGCAGCTGTTTGAGCTTCGCCTGATCCTTTTCGTAGCGGCGCAGCTGCTCCTCGAAGCGGCGCTGTTTCTCCTGCACATAAAACGTGTAGTTTCCGCTGTAGAAGTCGGCCTTGCCGCCGACGAGCTCGATCGTGCGCTGCGCGATCCGGTCGAGGAAATAGCGGTCGTGGCTGATGGCGAGCACCGTCCCGTGAAAGCCGAGCAGATACTCCTCCAGCCACTCCGTCGCGCGAAGGTCGAGATGGTTCGTCGGCTCGTCGAGCGGCAGGATATCCGTGTCCTCGAGGATCAGACGCGCCAGATTCACGCGCGTCTTCTCGCCGCCGGAGAGCTGCGAGAACAGCCGCGAGCGCATCTCTGGCGGGATATCGAGTCCGTTGGCGACGCGGCCGCGCTCATAGTCCATGCGGTAGCCGCCGAGCCTTTCGTAGTCGGCGCTGAGCCGGTCGTACTCCGCGAGCAGGGCGGGGGAACTGTCTGTCGCCATCCGGGCGGAAACGGCCTGCATCTTCTCCTCAAGCGCGTAGACAGGCGCAAAGGCGCTCTTGAGCACGTCCTCGACCGTATAGCCGTCCGGATACACGGGGATCTGGGAGATCAGGCCGATCCGCTTTTCCTGCGGGATCAGGATATCGCCTTCGTCTTCCTCCAGCTCGCCGACGAGCAGCCGGAACAGCGTCGTCTTGCCGGCGCCGTTCTTCCCGAGCAGACAGACGCGCTCTCCGGCGTTGATCTCGAAAGTCAGGCCGTCGAGAATGTTTTTCCCGACCTCGAAGGCCTTTTTTAAGTTGTGAACTGCAATATCGATCATACGGGATTATTCCTCGGGTATTCTTTTGAACACGGCGGCATAGTAGTCACGCAGCAGGATATCGGAACTGCAGGAGAACATCCTGTCGATCTCCTCATGCATCCGGCGCGCGTATTCCGTCGGGCTTTCATCGCTCCAGTCGGCGCCCTCCGCCGGCAGGAACTCGTCCGATACGGCGATGAACCGGCCCTTGTCCGTGATAAAGCTGTGGTTCGAAAACACGATCAGCGGCGCGCTGTCGGAGAACACGTCGCGACCCATCAGCAGACGGGAATCGTAGGGAACGCCGAACAGGTTGGAGAGCGTGGGGAGGATGTCCAGAGAGGAGCAGTATTTGTCCACATGGACCGGTTCACGCATGTCTCCGCTCCAGATGATCAGGGTGCTGCGATAGAGCTCCAGTTCGTCGGCAAAGGGTCCGCCGTGGAGTTCCTCCAGCTCCGGCGTGTCCAGCGCGTATGGGTAATGGTCGCCGGAGAGCACGATGACCGTGTTTTCCAGTTCGCCCGCGGCTTCCAGTTCTTCGAGCAGGAGAGATACGGCGGCGTCCAGTTCCATGTTGCATGCGATGTAGGCGCGCGCGGTGTCGCTCATGTCGAGATCCGTCACGTCGTCATGGTGCTTGATGGCCATGGCGTTGCTGTAGAAATCATAGAACATATGCCCGCTGACCGTCAGATAATAGATGTGGAAAGGCGCGTCCTCCACGTAATCCCAGACGGTGTTGTCGATCATCTCAACGTCGGACTCCGGGAACTGATCCCGGACCTCGAGTCCGCTGCCGCGGGCGATCCACTCGTAGCCGATGTTGGGATGGCTCTTGTCGCGGTCGTAATAATTGTAGGTATGGTTGTGGTATCCGATCGTCAGGTAGTCCTGCGCGGACAGCTGATTGCCGAGCGCGAAGGGCATGTAGTTTTCCGACGAGGCGGAGAAACTCCAGATGCCGTACTTGGGCAGCAGACTGCAGAGAGTCACGTATTCGCCGTCGCTCGTGGAGACGCCCCAGAGCGGGTTGTAGAAGTTGTCAAAGACGAAGCCTTCCTGAGAGAGCCGGCAGAGGGTCGGCGTATGTGCCGGTTCCAGGGCTAGGGACGAGAAGCTCTCCGCGACGATCCAGATAAGGTTCTTCCCGGCGAACATGCCCGTGTACTCGTTTTTCGCAGTCGGCTCCCGGTCACGGAAATAGGCGTGGAGATCCGCAAGCGCCGGGTCGCTCTCCTGCTCGATAAGCGTGTCGAAATCGATCCTGAGCACGTTCTGCTCCGCGTCTTCTTCCGCAAGCTCCTGCGGCACGAGAAGCGGCGCTTCCGTGTCCGGCGTATCGACAGCGGGCGCCTGAGACGGCACGGGCGTTGCTTCGACTGCGGGCAAGGGCGACGGCATGACGAAGACGTCTTCCGGGATCGTGAGATGATCCGGATCGCCGTGCGTCAGCATCAGATCGCGAAGATCCAGCCGCAGCGTCGTGATGACGCCGAAGGAATCCTCGGAGAGGTTGGGGATGAGCGCTTTGCTGTACAGGTAGGCGGGGGACATGACCGCGTAGCTTCCGCCCATGATCGAGCAGACGGCGGCCAGATGCATCACGAGGAACATGCCTGCCATCCAGGCGCGCTGAGGAGTGCTGACTTCTTCTTCCGGCGTGAGCTTTTTCCGGAAGATGATCCACAGGATCATGGGCAGCGCGAGCGCGATCAGACAGGGACTCGTGTTCAGGATCCCCATCAGCGCCTGTCCGAGAAAGCTTCCGAAGACGCCGCCGGCTTTCGTCAGGCTGAACAGAGCGACGAAGGTCTTGAAGATCCGGAAATACACGGCCTGCGTTCCGAACAGCAGAAAGGCGAGCAGCAGCCAGATCCAGGGCATGCATCTCGAGAACTTCCCCCTGAGACATGAGCACAGGCTCAGCGCGAAGCCGATGGAGCCGGTCAGCAGCGCCGTGTAGAGAAAGCCGCGCGCGCTCACGGTCCGGAAGCACCAGAGCTTGAACACGAGCTCCATATAGATCAGAGAGAGCGGAATATAGATGAAGCAGAGCTTTTTTCGAAGAAACTCAGACATAGTCGACTCCTTTTCCGATTCCTAACCGTTGACAGCGGCGTTGATCAGCGCGCTTGCGACAGGCGCGGCGGCGCTCAGTCCGCCTCCGCCGTGCTCGAGGATGACGACAAAGGCATAGGGATGCGCTTCATCCAGCAGAAAGCCGGTAAACCAGGCGTGCGAAGTGCCGTCTCCCAGCTCGGCGGTGCCCGTCTTCGCGCAGAGCTGAAGGCCCGGCGCGATCCAGTCCCCGTAATTCGATGTGACGTTGTTTCGCATCATATCAGACAGCGCTTTCGCGGTGGCGGCGGATATCACATCGCTCTTTTCAATCTTTCCGCCTTTGAGCAGCGTCGGCTCCCGTACGGTCCCGCCGCCGGCAATGGCGGCGGAAAGGCGAAGCATGGCGAAGGGGGAAACCAGATCCGTATACTGCCCTATGCCGGACCAGGCGAGATCCGCGCTGCCAGACGCGGCCTTTTCAAAGCTTCCGGGCGCGACGGGCGCTCCGCAGACTGACAGCGGCTGCGTCAGGCCGAGCCGGGCGGCGTAGGCGGAGAGCGTTTCCGCGCCGAGTTCGAGGCTCAGCTCGGCGAAAGCGCAGTTGCAGGAATTGGCGAAAGCCTGCCCGATATCCTGCGCGCCGTGGATGCCGGAGCATTTGACGGGCAGACCGCCGATCTCCTTCTCGCCTGTGCAGAAAAAGCTCCTGCTGCGGATATCGTCTATCTGCTCGAGAGCGGCGCAGAGCGTAACGATCTTGAATACGGATCCCGGCGTGTATGTCGAGCCGGTCACGCGGTTGACGTAGACGCCCTCCGCATCCGCAGAAGGGCCTGCCAGAGGGTCGTAGGAAGGAGAGGAGACCATGCAGAGCATCGCTCCGGTCCTGTAATCACAGAGCGCGACGGCGCCGTTCCTGCCCGCGAGCGCGGCGTAGGCGGCGTTCTGCAGCTTGGCGTCTAGAGACAGCGCGACGACTGCGCCGGTATCGCTGTCACCGTAGGCGCCCTGTACGAGATCGTAGCCGCTTAGCTCATCCGTAAAGAGGCGCAGCGCGCCGGCGCCGATGTAGCCTTCCTGATCCCCGACGGCGTGAAGGCAGCTCACACGCGTCTGCGCGTCCTCGGCGTAGCTCCTTTTCCCGTCCGACGTGCTTGCAAGCACGACACCGTTCCTGTCCGTGAGCGTCCCGACGCAGAGCCTGCCCTGGGAATAATAAGCGGCGTCAACAGGGGAGAGCGCCCAGTCGCGTCCGTGACGCAGGTAGCGCACGACGTAGAATGCCAGACCTGCGAGGAGCGCTGCGGCGAGAATGAGGGAGATCGCGGCGCGGCTTCGAAGCTTTCTCATTCTTCGGCCTCCTCTTCTGCTGCCGGAACGGCGCGGGAAGGCAGCTTCTGCGCGAAGCTGGCGTTCTGGCGCGTGTCGGAAGCCTTGATGAAGGCGAGCAGCGTCCAGCAGGAGATCAGGCTGGAGCCGCCGCGGGAGACGAAGGGAAAGGTAACGCCCGTGAAGGGCAGCACG
>JAFYCC010000098.1 GCA_017539885.1 Oscillospiraceae bacterium | reverse complement strand
CTCATTTCCATGATGCAGGAACCGGAGGAAGTCTACGCGCTCTTCGACTACGTGTCCAAACATTACATAGAGGTCATGAAGCAGCAGATCTACTGGTGCCGACCGGAGGTCTTTACGCTCATGGACGATGATTCCGCCAAGCTCGCGCCGTTCTTCTCGCTGAGCATGTACCGGGAACTCGTCAAGCCCTTCCACAAACTGCAGTGCGATCTCGCGCTGGAAAACGGCATGTACATCGACAGGCATGACTGCGGTCACAGCGAGAGCTTCATCGACGACTGGCTGGAGATCGGCGTGCGGAGCTGGAATCCCGCGCAGGTCTGCAATGACCTTGTTGGAGTCAAGAAAAAGTACGGCAGCCGCCTTATGCTCAACGGCTGCTGGGATACGACCGGCCCGATCGGCAGTCCGGATGTCGATCCGGAAACACTGCGGGAGGCCCTGTATACCTATGTTGATACATTCGCGCCCGGCGGCGGCTTCGTTTTCGCCGCGTCCGTGCGCGAAAACGCCACGAACCCGGTTGCCAAAGAAAAGCAGGAGATCGTCAAGGACGTCTACTGGAACTACGCGCGGGACTATTACAAGAAACACTAGCCAACAGAAAAACGCCGGACGGGAACCGTTCCCGTCCGGCATTGCTGTATTACGGCGTTTCGCTCACGCGAATTTGAAAGTCAAGTCCGGTATCCGTCCGGATTCATGGACTGCCATTTCCATGTGTCGGCGCACATCTCTTCGATGCCGAATCTGGCCTTCCAGCCGAGTTCCCGCTCCGCCTTTGAGGGATCGCACCAGTATGCGTCGATATCGCCGCTGCGGCGCGGCTTGATCTCGTAGGGGATGCTGTGGCCGCATGCCTTTTCAAATGCGGCGATGATCTCCATCACGCTGCTGCCTTTGCCGGTGCCGAGATTATAGACCGACACGCCGCTGCCCGGCGCGAGCTTTTTCAGCGCCCTGACATGCCCCTCCGCCAGATCGACGACGTGGACGTAGTCCCGCACGCCTGTGCCGTCCGGCGTGTTGTAGTCGTTGCCGAAGACGCCGAGCACGGGCAGCTTGCCGACGGCGACCTGCGCGACGTAAGGCAGAAGATTGTTCGGTATGCCGCGCGGGTCCTCGCCGATGCGTCCGCTCGGATGGGCCCCGATCGGGTTGAAGTAGCGCAGCAGGACGACGTTCCACTCGCTGTCCGAGGTGTGCATGTCGGTCAGGATCTGCTCTATCATCCATTTCGACCAGCTGTAGGGATTCGTGCAGAACCCCTTGGGGCTGCTCTCGACGATCGGGCTGACGCATTGTTCTCCGTAAACGGTCGCGGAGGAGGAAAAGATGATGTTTTTGCAGCCGTGTTTTTTCATCGCGTCCAGAAGAACGAGCGTGCCGGAAATGTTGTTGTGGTAGTATTCCTGCGGCTTGACCACAGACTCGCCGACGGCTTTGAACCCCGCGAAATGGATCACGGCATCGATGGCGTTTTCAGAAAAAACGGTGTCGAGTGCAGAGGCGTCGAGGATGCTCGCCTCGTAGAAACGGGGCGCCCCGCCGCCGAGTTCCTCAATGCGGGAGACGGCCTCGCGGTTGGAGTTGGACAGATCGTCAACGATGACGACCCCGTGCCCTGCACGGAGCAGTTCCACGCAGGTGTGGCTGCCGATGTAGCCGGCACCGCCGGTAACCAGAATTTCCATTATGCTTCCTCCAAAACAAGTTCTGCATGCTCAGTATACACGCGGGGCGCAGAAGTGGCAAGCTATTTCGCCGCGCCGGCTGCCGCTTCAAGCGCATCGCGAAGCGAGGCGCGGTACTGTTCGGCTACGGTCTCCGGCGAGAGGATCTGCGCGCGCGTTCCGAAGCCGAAGAGCCAGGCGAAGAACTGCGAACTGACCACGATATCCGCTGAAACGGTGAAATGCTCCTGCCCGTCGGGGGCAAGTATAGCGTCCGCACCGAGCCGGTCGAGAACGGGGCCGACCAGCGAACGCTCAAAGCGCATACGTACGCGCTGCGGCTCGCCCGCGAACATCCCGAAGACGGCCTTGGTGTATTCGGCCATGTTCAGGGCGCTGTAGACCTCCTGCCCGTCGCGCGGCGCGTCAGTCGTGACGATGTTTGCCATGCGGTCCACGCGATAGTGCTTGATCCGCCCGGCTTCAGCGTCAAAGGCCACAAGGTAGTAGTTCTCGGCGTCCCAGTTGAGCGCGTAGGGACTGACGGTGTAGAACGCGCCGTTTTTGCGGTAGCTTCGCTGTTTGTCCACGGTCAGATCGAAGTATTTGAAACGGATCTTTTTGCCGCGCGAGATGCCGGCGTGAATTGCATCCACGTTATAATAGACGGATTCATTCATCGTCTTGATGCGGTTCTGCACGAAGACCTGTCTCTGCAGAGCCTGCGCTTCGTGCACACTCGCAAGCTTTTCAAGCTTGCGGATGAGTTCTCCTGTCTTGCGCTGGGTGATGAATTTTGAGGACTGTACGCTGTCCACGAGCAGCTTCAGCTCCGGCAGTTCAAAGTCGCGTGACGCGACATAGTACGCGCAGAGGCGTCCGTTGCCGGTCTTGATGATATCAAGCCCGAACTCGCGCAGCGTCTCCAGATCGTCATAAAGCGACTTGCGCTCTGCGGAGACGCCCATTGACTCCAGATGCTCCGTCATCTGCCGCATCGTGGCCGGATGTGACTCGTCCGTGTTGTGCAGCAGATAGTCCATCAGCAGCAGGATCTTCGCTTTTTGCCCGAAAGATTTCGGCATTTCTGTTCCCTCCTGTTCAGTTTGCAGGCTTTTTCCAGAATTGTTTCCGGCTGGGCTTTTCCGGAGCATATCAGGTTTATAGACCAATAAACAGTACATATTCATATTAAGCCAAACGGGATCGATTTGCAATAGCCGGCATAATCGTTCCGCGAACAGTTGAAAGCGCAACTTTGCGGTTGTATAATGACCGGCAGAGATACGCAAACGCAAAGGAGAAACAGCCATGCACAGCAATATCCGCATTTCCGAAATGCAGCTCGGCGATGCTTTTGAGGGCTATTACGTCCTGAAGGCGGCCCAGCAGAAGACCTCACAGAATGGAAAACCCTTCCTCAATGCCACGCTCTCAGACGCAACCGGCGCGATGGATGCGAAGGTCTGGGATTATCCCGGCCCGATCGGTGCGCAGGACGTGGGAAGCGTCGTGCGCGTGCGCGGCAACGTGGGGGAATTCCGCGGGGCGCTGCAGCTGACGATCGACCGGATCCGTCTCGCCGACGAGAACGACGTTTACGACTGCGCCGAGCTTGTGCCCGTCGCGCCCATCGATCCGGACGAGGCTGTGTCGGAGATCGTGTCGCTGCTCGCCTCGATGGACGATCAGGACTACCGCGCCGTAGCTCAGGCGCTGTTTGAAAAGCATGAGGCGGAGCTTCGCCGCATCCCCGCGGCAAAAAGCGTGCACCACAGCTTTATAGGCGGACTGCTGATGCATACGCTGGACATGCTTCGGCTGGCGGACTTCCTTTCACGGCTGTACGCGCCGACCGTCGACAGGAGCCTGCTGCTGGCCGGAACTTTTCTGCACGACCTCGGCAAGACACGCGAGTTCGACTTTTCCGCGCTCGGTCTCGTCACGGACTATTCCGTCGAGGGGCAGCTGATCGGCCATCTGGTACTCGGCGCGCAGGAGGCCGCTGAGACGGCGGCTGCGCTCGGCATCCCGGAGGAAAAAAGCATGCTGCTGCAGCACCTGATCCTCTCACACCACGGACAGCCGGAATTCGGCGCGGCCGTCGTGCCGCAGTGCCTGGAGGCTGAACTGCTCTCGCTCATCGACAGCGTCGACAGCCGCGTGGAGATCTACCGTGAAGCGCTCGCGGAACTGCAGCCGGGCGAGTTCAGCCAGAGGATCTTCGCACTGGAAAAGCGAATATTCAGACACGAATAATAGGCGGAAACGGCGGGGGACTCCCCGCCGTTTTCAGCTTGACAAATCTGGAAGATTCTGCTATGCTAAAAATACCCCTATGGGGTATATCAAGAACGGGAGGCGGCGGACGTGGACGACAATTGCTGCTGCGGCGGCAGGACCACGCAGCGCACGCCGGAAGAGCGCAGGGCGCTCATGAACCGGCTCAAGCGGATCGAGGGACAGGTACGCGGCCTGCAGAACATGCTGGAAAACGACGTCTACTGCACGGATATCCTCACGCAGTCCGCAGCGGT
>JAFYCC010000097.1 GCA_017539885.1 Oscillospiraceae bacterium | reverse complement strand
GGATCCCCTTTGCCTGTACGTAATGCATCGCGCGCTCCCCTCCTTTTCAAACAGATCTCATCGTCAGCATACTCGGCCGCGAAAGCCTTGTCAAGCTTCCCGGACGATCAAAACCCGACGGGCGGGGCCCGTCGGGTTTTTGTTGAAAAATGCCGTATCAGTGCTTGTCGGTGCCCTTCGCGCCGACGCCGAAGTGCAGCTCCTTCATGCCCTCGACCTCGTCGCAGATGCCCTTGAGCGAGCAGACCGAACAGTCGGTCGGCAGGCCCTCGAGGATATGGGTGAGGGTGCCGGTCACGTCGGCGGCCTTCTTGGCGTTGGCCTTCATCGCGGCGTAATCGAGGCCCGCTTTGGTAACGAAGATGACCGTGGCGTTGAGCACGTTCTCATCCTGCTTGTAGGCCTTGATGTAGCTGCTGCCGACCTGGCGGAAATTGATGCCCTTGCGGACAGCCTGCCTGCTGACGCGGACCTGCTCGCGGTAGGATTCCGGCGACATGCGGATCATGTAGCCCTCAAGATTGACGTGGTACTTGGCAAACTCGATATCCTTGAGCGTGCGGTAGATCTTCTCGTCGTCGCCCTCGAGCACGCCGACGCGCAGCAGCACGATGCGGGCGAAGTCGCAGTCGCCGCGGACTTCCTTCAGGTCCGGGCCGTAGAGCAGGACCTGATCCTTGTTCACAAGCTCGCTCGAGGAGGTGAAGAGCACGTAATTCGCCGAGCCTTTGCCGGAGGCGCCAAGCTCGTAGGCCGCGTCCTTCTGCAGTACCAGCTCGCTGTTGCCGATGTCCTTCCATTCCTCGCCGGGGCGGTAGGGCCAGACCCGCGGTTCGCTGTTTTCAAGCAGTTGCTGTGTTTCTCTGAAAAGAGAGTTGAACAGTTCCATAGATCACACTAAAAGACGAGATCAACCTTCTTGCGGTCGAACATCAGATTGACCTGCTTGTACGCCCAGCCGAGCACCTTCTGATCGAGGTTCCAGAAGTAAACGACGAACAGGACGACGACCACGATCAGAAGCACTTTGATCAGGCTGAAAATGAACTTCAAGATTTTATCCATGCAGCAATGATGCTCCTTTCGGTGTTATTTCCTTTCGATCAGACCTTACTTCTTGGCAAGGCCCTTCTGGCGGGCATACTCGGCCGCGCCGAGAGCGCCCATCAGCTGCGGGTCCGTCTTCAGGTTCACGACCTTCAGCTTCAGCACGTGCTCGATGGCCTCCTTCAGACCGTCGTTCTTCGCGCAGCCGCCCGTCAGCGTGATACTGTCCGTCGCGCCCGCCTTCTTCGCCATCACGAAGCAGCGCTTCGCTACCGCCATCTCGATGCCGGCCGCGATCTCGTCCATCGGCTTGCCCTCGCCGACCAGCGTGATGACCTCGCTCTCCGCGAACACCGTGCACTGCGCCGTGATCGGGATCACGTTCTTCGCCGTCAGGCTCAGCTTCGAGAACTCCGGCAGGCTCATCTCAAAGCTGCGCGCCATCGCCTCGAAGAAACGCCCCGTGCCCGCAGAGCACTTGTCGTTCATCGCAAAGTTCTT
>JAFYCC010000096.1 GCA_017539885.1 Oscillospiraceae bacterium | reverse complement strand
GGAGAGAACAGCGGCTTCTGCTGATTATCTGATCGTTTATGCTCAACAGGTTGCCGAGCAGGAGATCGTTCGGGCTGGGTTTATTACGGTACAAGGAGGATGCGCATTCCTCCCCCGCCTGCAGAGGCGGGGGTATCCTGCTCGAATTATGATGAACAATGGACGGATATCTTCCCCGGTCACCCACGTGGCTGCGCGCTTTGTACGATCGCAAGGAAGTTCTCATAGAAGTCTGCGTCCCGGATCGTGTAATACTGCATCTCGTTCTCCACGGTCTCTACGAGATAGTTGCCCCAGATCGAGAAGCGTGCCAGCTCCAGATCGCCCTTCCGGAAACTGACCCAAAGCAGCCTGGCCGCGCGAAGCGCCTCCCGGTCCGGCTCCACGGAGTTCTCGGAGAGCTTCAAACCCCGAAACATATCCCACAGCTTCTCCACAAGATCCCGGCGCGAGACACTGTAATGGGGGCCGAGCTGCGACGAGAACGGGTCGGTCACCGTGACCGCGTCCGGCACTTCAGGATCGCCCATCAGACTGTAGCAGCGCCAGCTGTTGACCAGCCGGAGAAAGGCGTATCCGTCGGTTATCTCCGTGCGCAGCATCGTAAAGGTGGCATAGTCCAGCTTCACGGGCTCCCACTTCTCCAGCAGCTGCGCGGCGGCATCCTGCCGCTCGCTGTAGCTCTGATAGGGCAGAACCGGCGCCCGCGTGGAAAGAGGTTCGAAGCTGCCGGAGATCTCGCCGTCCTTGTCCACGCCGGAATGTACCCACCAGACGCTGCCGCCCGTTTCCCTGTCGCGCAGCAGGAGAAAGCTGCGCACCGCCGAGAGCGGCTGAGTCCCGCTTTGCGGCGCACGCAGAAAGGCGTCCAGATGGGACTTTTCGGAAAGAAGACCGACCCTGACGCCGTCCGTGCGATAGAGCGTGACCTCCCCGTCCCGCAGGATTGGATAGGTTTGCGAGGAGATGTCCGAATCTGCATATACGCCCGTTCTGCCGCCGTGCCAGACGGCGAGTTCCGGCACGCCGTCGAAATCGAAATCGATGAGTGCGGCTGCAGTGTAATCGCCCATCTGTCCTGAAGCCTCAAATTCCTGATAGATCTGCTGCCAGGACTTCGGCGCCGTGCCGGGATCAGAGAAGTACCCGATGATTCGATCCCGCGCCGCTGCGCCGTCCGCGTTCAGGTTTTCAACGGAGAGTGGCGTGCCGGTATCCAGCGCCATACCCTGCACATGCGCGGCGAGGGACCAGCAGAGCCAGTCGCGGATGCCCTCCGGATAGGAGCCCATCGTTTCGAGCGTCTCTTTCGGATACTCCATCAGGCAGCTCAGCAGTCGGTCGAGCGAGGCATCCGTCTGCGCGCCGTCGGAGCTCAAAACCTCCATGAGGGCACTGCGGGCGGGTTCGGAAACGCTGTGCTGCGTCCGCACCCGGAGATCCTCCAGAAAGGCATATAGCTCCTCGTCGTGGATTTCCCACACGCCCGGGTCGTAGAGTGCCGCTGCTGCTTTCTGATCGTCAAAGTCCAGCTCGATAATGCCGCCGGCAAAACGCAGGCGGTAGCCGGGGCCGGTCGTCACGTCCAGAACGGCGTTGGAGGGGATACCGCGTCCGATGCGCACGGCGCCCTCCGGCACGGCGTTGAGTTTTTCTACGAGCAAAGCGACCTCTTCCTCCGTCAGCGTATAGCCGCCGGAGAGTTCGCAGGTCTTGACAGCCGCCGCCGTGACCGTGCTCGTCCACTGGTAGGGCGTACGCCCGGACGGATCGCCGGCCTGTTTTCGCATTGGATTCGTCAGCAGGAACACCCCCGCGGCGATACACACGAGCACCGCGGCCAACACAAGCCAGAACGCGGGTTTTTTGTAGTTCAGCACAGCCTTCACGCGGCCCTTGACGCCGCCTTCTCCGAAGGCGAGCGGACACACCCGCACCAGACGCCGGCCTGTGCTGCAGGCGAGCAGCGCCTCGGAGTAGTCCGCGCGCGCAGGCTTCTCCATGTCGTGCACGACCCTCTCGTCGCAGGCCAGCTCGATGTCACGGCAGAGAAGTGCCCAGGCAAGCCACAGCAGGGGATTGAACCAGTGCACCGTCAGCAGCAGGAAGCCCAGCGGTTTCCAGAAATGATCGCCTCGCGCGAGGTGCGCGGTCTCGTGGGCCACGACAGCCTGATACGCTGCGTCGGACAGTCCGGCAGGAAGATAGATGCGAGGCCGGAACACGCCCAGAATGAAGGGAGAGTCGATCTCCTCGCACAGACGGAGCCTGCCGCTGAGCGGCACGGCGAGGCGCACACGGCGCCGCAGGAGCAGATAGCTGACCACGCCGTAGAGCAGCATCACGCTCATGCCCGCGAGCCAGACGGTCTCCAGTGGGGGCAGATAGCGGCTCGACGTATGCATGGTGACGGTCGGAGCGTCCGCTGTCACCGACCCGCTGTCCGGGGGGGAGACGACGCGCGGCAGCTCGAATTCGAGCAGCGGCTTTTCCGTCCTGCCGTTATAGCGAAAGTATTCAAGATCGCCCTGCGCGGTCGTCTGCACGGGCAGCAGTGAAAAGGCGGACAGACTCGACTGCGGGCTCCAGGGGCACAGCAGGCGCACCGCCACCAGAGCCCAGAGCAGACAGCGCAGCCACTTCGGCGCGCGCCGCAGAGCCAGACGAAGCAGAAGCACCGCGAGCACCAGCACGCCTGCGGCCAGACTCATATTCAGAATCCGGGGAAACAGCGCGTACATGGGTCAGCCCCCCCGGCGTGCTGCGTCGATCATTCTCTGGATCTCGTCCGCCTCGGCCGGCGTGAGTTTGCGACGCGAGGTGAAGGCGGCGATGAAGGCAGGCAGCGAGCCGCCGCAGGTCTCGGAGACGAACTGCTCGCTCTGCAGCGCCCGAAAGTCCTCCCGGGAGAGTACGGCGGTGACGACGCCGCCCTCGTTGCGGAAGATGCCCTTCTCGCAGAGCTTGCGCAGCACAGTGTAAGTCGTCGGCTTTTTCCAGCACAGTTCCTTTTCGCAGAGCTTCACCAGCGCGCCCGAAGCTATGGGCTCGTTCTCCCAGATCAGTTCGGCAAAGCGCGACTCCACGACGCCAAGTCGGATCTCATTCATAGACATACCTCCATGTGGGTTTACTAACGATAAACCACAACGCAAGTTTATCATGAATAAACCAGTCTGTCAAGACAGCGCAAAGATTACTTTCACGAAAACGCATGGAAAGAAAAGGTATCATTTGTTCAAAATGGCGCTTGACATTTCTGCGTTCCCAGCGTATAATGCAGACGAAATCGAAAAGTCGTTTCTTTCGGAGCGGTCGCCAAAAGCGCATCGGAAATCCGGGAGGAAGCCGGTAAAGGTAAGACGGGCGTCATGCCAGAGTCTGCTTTTGCCGTTTTTTTTTCGAGATTACCGCAAATGAGTCAGATCGAACGAAAGGAGTGGGAAACACGCACGATCGAAATATCGTTCTTCTGTCCGGGTACGCCAAACTGCCGAACAATATCACGGCGGAGAGCGTCTATGAAACGCTGGCAGTCGCTGTGCTGTTCGATAAGCGAAGCGGCATCATCGTTGAGGCGGAGGCATCCATGGTCACGAACATCGCCAAAAGCTTCATCGCGGACCTGCTCGTTGGTTATAATCTCAACGACGGGCCTGACGAACTCATGCAGGACTTCGAAGCCTATTACCACGGAAACGCGAAGAAGGCGCTGGAGACCGCCATGCGGATGGTTTTCAACAAGTATCAGGACTATCTGGCCGAAAGCCAGAAGTAAACAAAACAAACCGTTCCGTTCGAGGGCGTCCAAAAAGACGCGGGAATCGAACCGTAAGCCGGTGTATCAGAGAAGTATCCAATCATGGATGTTCGACGATATATCGGCTTTTTGTTTTGGAAAAGGAAAGAAAGGAGAAAAGCCTTGAAAATCAACAAGGAAAAACTTGTGATCTGTGTGGAGAGCGAACTCGGCGCAGGGGGAGGGAAAATCGCTGCGGCGTTGGCGAAACTGCTCAGGTGCCCCTGCCACGACGAGGACATCCTGCGGGAGGCTTCAGCACTCAGCGGCATCCCGCAGAGGCTGCTGAGCCGCTACGCAGAAAAGCCTGTTCGCCATGCCTACGATCTGTCCGCCAGGGATGAGGCGGAGCTTCGTCTTCCTGCCGCGCAGGATTTCCTGGCGGCTCAATTTGCCGCCTGCAGGGCGATCGCATCCCGCGGAGCCTGTGTGCTGACGGAACACCATTGCAATGTCGCCCTCACCGGCATGGATGACAAGGTCAGCGTGTTCATCCATGCTTCCCGGGAACATCGGCTCAACAGCTATGCCGAGGAGAAGGGACTTTGCCCCGAGGAGGCCGAAAAGTCCTTTGCGAAGGAGGATCGGACGCGCAGCCGCTACTTTCGGAGCGTATCCGCGAAATGGGGAAAAGCTTCCGGATATGACCTGACCGTCAATGCAGACAGCGCCGCCCCGGAAATGCTGGCTGACCATATCGTTCGCTATATCGAAACGGTAAGCCGGGAGCAGCTTGTCCACCCTACGCAGGCGCGAGAGCGCAGCGCCTGATAAAACGCGCTAACCTGATCTATCTGGACGCCTATCGGAGGCAGCTCGCCGGAGAGCGTGCGCAAGGACGCGGCTGAAGATTAGAGGTAACATGTCATGCAAGAAAAAAGAAAAAGAAAGGAAAGAAAAACAATGAAAATCAACAGAAACAACATGGTTATCACGATCGATACGGAAATCGGCAGTAACGGCGAGGAAGTCGCCCGTGCACTGGCACAGCAGCTGAACATCCCTTGCTATGCGGGAGAGATCCTGGACAAGGCGTCCGAACTCAGCGGAATACCCGCCAGACTTCTGCACCGCTACGACGGGCGCACTGTCCACGCCGCCTATGATCTTCTGGCAGAGGACGTCTCCGCGCTGCGGATGCCGAAGGCTGCAGACTTCGTCATCGCACAGGAACTCGCGTGCAAAGAACTGGCCGGACAGGGTCCGTGCATCCTTGTGGATCACCACGCCTCTATGGCTCTGGAAGGCCGGGAAGATCTGGTGCGCATCTTCGTGCACGCGAACTTCGCCGACCGCGTGCAGGTTTTCGCATCCAATATGCACGTCACTGCGCAGGACGCGGAGGTGAAACTGAAGAAGGCCGACCACGCTTACCGCGGATACTACCGCGGCAGCTACAAGGGCTGGGGCAACGCGGAGAATTACGATCTGAGCGTGAACGCCTCCGACGCGGATGTTGCAGCCATGGCCAGAACGGTACTGGGATTTGTGGAGAGTATTACCGGCGAGAAGCTCGTCGAGCACAGCGAGAGCAAGGCGGTCTGACCGTGCTCTCAGCAGTCGAGAATCATCTCACAGAATCGAGTTGTTATCCATGGACCTATCTGCTCCGCAGCTGATCGGACTTCTGATCAGCCTTCTGGGGATCGCAGGACTTGCGGTGTATTCCGGAACACGCCCTCAGACCTATAAAAATGTAAACGGCAGTCCAATCGTCGCTGGGATTATCATGGGCACTCTGGTAGGCGGCTCCTCAACGGTCGGCACCGCACAGCTTGCTTACAGCTACGGGATGTCCGCCTGGTGGTTCACCCTCGGCGGCGGGCTGGCCTGCCTCGTGCTGGCGCTGCTGTTCGTCGTGCCATGGAGAAAGTCGGGATGCATGACGCTCATCGCGATTATCGGGAAAGAGTTTGGGCCCGCCGCAGACCTGTCCGCTTCGCTGCTGAGCAGTGTCGGTACCTTTATCAATATCCTCTCGCAGCTTATCTCCGGAACCGCAGTGATTGCCGTAGTCGCCCCTTCGCTTGGGCTGGTCCCGGCACTCCTGATCACAGCAGGCTTCATGGCGCTGTACGCAATCTTCGGAGGCACGCAGGGCGCAGGCGCCGTCGGCATCCTCAAACTGGCACTGCTCTATGTCTCCATGCTCGGCTGCGGCGCGATGGTGCTGCATCTGTGCGGCGGCGCGAGGGGCTTTCTGGGAACGGTAGCGGCAATCCCGAATCCCGAGGGGATACGCTTTGGCAGCGTTTTCGCGCGAGGGATCAGCAAGGACGGCGGTGCCGGGCTGTCACTGGTCCTCGGCGTTCTGACCACACAGACCTATGCACAGGCGGTCATGTCAGCAAAAAGTGACGCCGCCGCCCGCCGAGGCGCACTGCTGAGCGCTGTTCTTGTCCCGCCGATCGGCGCGGGCGGTATCCTGGTCGGCCTGTTCATGCGAGCCCATTTTCCGGGAATTGCGGCCAAGACTGCGCTGACACTGTTTGCAACGACCTATCTGCCGCCCGTACTAAGCGGCCTGCTGCTCGGAACGCTGTTCATTGCCGTCGTCGGCACAGGCGCCGGGCTTGCCATGGGCATATCTACCGTACTGCGACGCGACATTTTTCAGCGTTTTTCAGATCGGATGACGGATGCGAAGAACAATCTCATCCTGTCGAGGTTCATTATCCTGCTGATCCTCGCATTGGGCGTGGCACTCTCGGCGGGGCCGCTCGGTGATACGATCCTGAGCTTCGCTTTCATGTCCATGGGCATGCGGGGCGCAGTCGTATTCGTGCCGATGCTCTGCGCGCTCTGGCTTCCCGGCAAGGTCAACCGCAGCTGGGCTATGACCGGAATCGTTTTAGGGCCGGTAACGGTGCTGCTTTTCGGAACGCTGATCAAGCTGCCCAGCGCACCGGATCCGCTCTTCTTCGGCGTCGGAGCCTCGCTGCTGTGCTGCGCCGTCGGGCTGGCTGTTGGCAGACGTGCAAAAGCGATCAGGCTCATGTGCCTGCCTGTAGCGGATAAGAGACCTCGCGTAATAGCCGTAGACACAGAGCTGTATTCCGGCGGCGAGGAACTCGCGGCAGCGCTCGCTGAGGAGCTGGGCGTTCCCTGCTTCGGGGAGGAGATCCTCACAGCTGCAGCGCATTTGAGCGGTATTCCGGAACAGACGCTGCACCGCTATGACGGACGCCAGGTAAGAGCGGCTTACGACCTCGCGGCGGCAGATACCGCCGATATGCGTTTGCCGACGACCGGCGAGATGATTTCCGCCCAGCTCGCTGCGTGTCGTAGGCTTACTGCAGAAGGGCCGTGCGTGCTGCTCGACAGATTCGGAAGCGCCGCATTTGAAGGAACGCGCTGTCTGCGCGTGTTCGTCCACGCAGATTTCGAGATGCGTGCAGCAGCCCTTGCGGAAGAAAAGAATCTGGGGCCAGCCGCCGCACGCCGTCAGCTCAAGCACCTTGACAGCGCCCGCGCTCGGTACTATAGGATCGGTAATCGAAACTGGGGCAATGCAAGAAGTTACGCGCTTACGGTTAACGCAACCGGCGCCGATCCGGGCGAGCTGGCTCGGCGCGTCGCTGAATATCTCCTCTCTGGCAAAGAGCCGCGCTCTCTCAAACGTGCAGCTTCACGATGACAGAGAACAGCCGGGAAGGCCGCGTGATTACGGATCACGCGGCCTTCCCGGCTGTATTTCACACTTCACAAAGCTGAACTGGAAAAGTAAATTCCAGTCGGCGCAATGCACCTTCTGGAATTTACTTTTGCAAAGACGGACTGGAATTTAAACTTGCAAACGGTAGAGGCGACATCATCCAAGATGTCGTCTTTGCTTTATGTCCAGTATATGCCGGAGGGTCCCGCGAGGAGATGCGAGAGCTCTGCGGCTCGCATGCAAGTGCG
>JAFYCC010000095.1 GCA_017539885.1 Oscillospiraceae bacterium | reverse complement strand
GTCTGCGCGGAGAAAGTGGTCGTGTAGAGCGTGGGGATGCCGAGCGAGGTCCAGTGCTCGGTCAGAGCGCCGCCGACGCTGATCAGTCCGCCGGGACGGGCTTTGAAGCGGCCCTTGACGAACTCGGGCTCAGGCATGCCGAGATCGGCGGAGGCGACGTCCATCTTAGGCCCGAAGACACGGTCGCGGAAGGTCACCAGCAGGCTGCTGGGAGTGAGGGAGAACACAGGGGCGGCGATGATGTAGCCGTCGGAATCGAGGAACTTCTCGACGAGCCAGGCGCAGTCATCCTTGCCGTAGGGGCACTTCGTCACGTCCGTCTGCGCCAGGCAGAAGTTGGGGGAACAGTCGCGGCAGTTGTGCAGGTCGCAGTCGGTCAGGCGGATGAGCTCGACTTCAACGCCCTTGGCCTCGGCGGCCATCAGGGCTTCCTTCAGATAGATCTCCGAGTTGCCGCCGGGTCTTCCGGCGGAGAATGCAGTAAGTTTCATGCAGGTTCCTTCCTTTCATGCTGTTTTCGGAAGCGTACGATCCTTCATGCCGCACAAACACGGCAGGATCCATTCCTATTATAAACATTAACACGGATTGGTAAAAGATACAAGAGCAGAGAGAAAAACAGGAAACTGTTATGTATTTCATGCTAACGCCTGAGCGGCTGCCTGCTTTGCCTGATACCACAATATATGGGGGGTGCAGCGCCGAACGGCCGGCTATTTAGCACATGTCCATGGTTCCGGGCGCGCTGTAATCACTTGACAAGCCACCCGCACGGGGGTACTATTTTAGTACTCTTATCAAGCTGGGAGTATTATGCGCAGCCGGGTGCCGGCTTCGCGGGAAAACACACGGAGGGCTGACACATATGCTTACGAAAAGACAGAATCTTCTCGAGACCATTCACGGCGGAAAACCGGATCGCTTCGTGAATCAGTTCGAGTATATTTCCTCGATCTTCGCAAATCCGATCTCTGCGGGAAGGCAGCGTGTTCAGAAGGGCGGAGCACCGTCCATGGATGATTGGGGCGTCTGGTTTTCGTTCCCTGAAAATGTGCCCGGTCCGTTTCCGCTCCTGGATGACGAGCATAAGGTGCTCAAGGATCTGTCCGAGTGGCGGCAGAAGGTGCACGCGCCGAATCTGAACGTCCCGGACGCCGCCTGGCAGGCGGTCAAGGAGAAGTTCGCCGATCCGATCGACCGCAGCGAGACGTTTGCTACTGTGATGATGGCGCCCGGCATCTTCGAGCGCAGCCATTATCTCATGGGCATGGAGGACGCAATGCTCGCCATGTATACCGAGCCGGAGGAGTATAAGGCGCTGCTCAACTACATCGCCGACTGGGAGGTCGCCTACGCGAAGGAATACTGCAGGCGGATCCATCCCGACGCGCTGCTCCACCACGACGACTGGGGCAGCCAGATCAACAGCTTCTTCTCCCCGGAGATGTTCGAGGAATTCTTCGTGCCGATCTACAAGCGCGTGTACGGCGCGTGGCGCGAGGGAGGCGTGGAGCTGATCATCCACCATGCGGATTCCTACTGCGCGAATCTGGTGCCGGCCATGATCGACGTCGGCATCGACATCTGGCAGGGCGTCCTGAACACGAATGACATCCCGTCGCTCATAAAGAAATACGGCGGGCAGATCTCCTTCATGGGCGGCCTCAACAACGGCATCGTCGACGTACATGACTGGACGCCGGAACTGATCGAGCGCGTGGTGCGCGAGACCTGTGAGAGCTGCGGAAAGCACTACTTCATTCCCTGCATGACCGCCGGCGGCCCGAGCAGCACCTATCCGGGAGTATACGCAGAGGTCACCAAATGCATCAATGAGATGAGCGCAAAGATGTTCTGAGCCCGCCCTGATTCAGATTAGAAGAAGTATTCAGATACCAGAAAGGAAGCTTGAGCCATGGCCTGCAACATACCGATCATGCCGCCGTTTTTCCCGATGAGACCGCGGGAGACGCCCATAACGATGCGTGAGAACCTGATGCTCGCGTTCAACCACAAAAAGCCGATGTTCATGCCCCTGCTCGCGGCATCCTCCCAGTTCGTCGGCTGCAAAAGCAACCACGACATGGCGCCGTCCAAAGGCGCAGCCGGAAAAGACTGGTTCGGCACGAACTACGTCTATTCCGACACCGCCGGGATCAATATGCCGGCCGGAGGCGTTTTCGATGACGTCACCGAGTGGCGGGAAAAGCTGAAATTTCCCGACCTCAAGGCCATCGACTGGTCGCATGACGCCGACGGTTTCGTCCGCGACGAGACGAAGGCCGTCTGCGCCCGGTTTTCCAACGGCATTTTCGAGAGACTGCACGCTTTCGAGGGCTTTGAGCAGTGCCTTGTGGATCTGCTCATCGAGCCGGACGAGTGCCGCGACCTGTTCAACCGCATCGCGGACTACAAGATCGAGCTTTTCAACATCCACGCGGATCTGTTCCCGCTGGACTACCTCGTGGCCGCCGACGACTACGGCACGGCAAGAGCGCCGTTCTTCTCAACGGCGGTGTTCGAGGATCTCCTGCTTGAGCCGACACGCCGTTTCGTGCAGGCGGTGCACGAGCGCGGCTGCAAGTTCCTGGCGCACTGCTGCGGCAAGGTGGACGTCTTCATCCCGTATCTCGTGGACGAGATCGGCGTCGACGCCGTGGAGATCCAGGAGATCAACGACCTCAAGGGCATCATGCAGAAGTACGGTGACCGGCTGCTGCTTGAGATCATGCCGAAGAGCGAGATCGTCTTCGACGACGAGACGACCGACGAGCAGCTCGTGGCGCATATCCACGATCTGGTGGATACTTTCGGCGCCCACACGAACCCCGGCTCCGGCGCCGTAATGGTGCTCAAAAGCAACTGGAAAGACAGCTATTATCTTATGGAGGACGAGCTGTACGATTACAGTATGAAGCAGTATACGTCAGTGTATCAGGGAAAATAAAAAGCCGTTCGGCTTCGGGCCGAACCGTTCGCAGAGGTGATTTGGATGAGTACCAGCATCGAACAGCAGATCAAGAACTACGCCCTGACCGAAGCGCGGGTGGACAAGGTCGGTATCGCGAGCATCGACCGCTTCAACGAGTCTCCCGAAGGCAAGCATCCGACGGATTTCCTGCCGGGATGCAAGTCGGTCATCGCATTCTGCATCCGCCTGCCCGACGGCGCGGTGAACGCGGCGTTCCGGGCTTTCGAGGATCTCAACTACAATGTCCACGGCATCTACGGCGCCTTCGGGTATTCCGGTGCGCCGAACTACAACCTGATGTTTGCCAACTATAAGATCGCCCGCTTTGTGGAGAAACTCACCGGCTGCGTCGCGACTCCGGAGCCGGCGGGACCGACGCATGCCGGCATCATGATGAGCCTGCGCCACTGCGCGTTTGCCGCGGGACTCGGCGAGTTCGGCTGGAACAGCCTGATGCTCACGCCGGAATTCGGCCCGCGCAACCGGTTCGGCGCCGTGCTCACGACTGCCGAACTCAAGGCCGACCCCATGTACAGCGGTCCTAAGCTCTGCGACCCGGCCAAATGCCACGTGTGCGAAAAGCTCTGCCCGACCGGCGCGATCCCCGCGTATGAAGAGGGCACCGGCCGCATCGTGTGCACGGGAGGCAAGGAGATCTGCTACAGCCAGATCAACTGGAACAAGTGCCGCATCATGTGCCACGGCACCGGCAAGGACTTCAACGAGAGCGGCGGGGATATCATTCCGCAGGATCTGGAGGATCCGATCGGCTCCGAGGTCATGGGTCCGGTCGGCAAGTATTACGGCGCGCATCCCCGGCAGGAGTACATGCAGCACAGCCCGTCCTGGAAGTGCGGCAACTGCCTGACCTACTGCCCGGTCGGAGACTGGTATGAACGGTTCCGCGACACAGGCATCTGCAAGACGGACGTGGATCAGTATATCGACAAGGACGACGGGGAAGAGGACAAAGGGGGCGAAGCGAAATGACCTTCACGGAAACGATCCGCCAGTATATCCTCGGCGAATGCGGCATGGACGCCGTCGGCATAGCGCCCGCAGAGACGCTTGAGGACGAACGTGTCTGCCGCCGGCCGGAAGACGTGCTCCCGGGGGCAAAAAGCGTCATCGTCTTCCTCAAACACGTGCCGGACGGCATCACGCAGGCTGCCTTCCGCTGCAAGGAGGACGGCAACCGGGACGCCTACAGCGTTTACGCAGCCTACGGGCGGGAACTGACGCCGAACATGAGCCTGTTCTTCACGCAGTTCAACATCGCGCAGTACATCGAGCGCAATTTCGGCTTTGCCGCCGTACCCGTGTCCTCCGGCCCGATGCAGTGCGTCTCGCCGGTAAACACCGACATTCCCGTTTTTGTCGGCGCGAAGCAGAGCGCGTATATCATCCATCCCGGCCGCGCCGCCGTCGCTGCCGGCCTCGGCGAGATCGGCTGGAACAATGTTTTCGTCACGGCTGAATACGGGCCGCGCGTAGGCATCGGCATTGTCGTGACCAATATGGAGCTCGAATATGACAAGCCCTATTCCGGGCCGAAGATCTGCGATCCGGAAAAGTGCGGCGTCTGCGCCAGAGTCTGTCCGACGCATGCCGTCCCGACGCCCGGCAGCGAGGGAGCGGAGGAGACCTTTACCGTTGCGGATAAGAGCTACACGACCGGCCGCGTCAATTTCAACGCATGCGCTGTTGCCTCCATGGCGTTCAGGCAGGAGTTTTCCTGGAAGCCGGAGGTGCCGGATCAGATCCTTGGCGACGATCCGAGCGACGAGGAACTGAAGAAGGCGTACGCGGAGAAGCCGCTTTCCTCGTGGTCGCTGGGGCACTTCCCGTGCTATTACTGCGATAAATGCCGACTCTACTGCCCGCTGGGCAACTGGAAGGAGCGTTTCAGGGACACCGGACTTTCCCGATTTGAGGAGGCGAGCTGCAAGTGAAAAAAATCATAGTGCACGCCGGCTTTCATCCGGAGGCGAAACGGGAATACAAGGGCGAGCATATCTGCAAGGTCGTCCGCACGCGGGAAGTCAAGCAGATGTTCCCGCCTCCTCCCAGCATGGCTGTCTACTATCTGCTGGACAACGGCGCATGGATCAAGTCGCTCGGCGATGAGAAGTACGTCACCGACTGGACGAACGAAGAACGCTGGGGCCGTGTGGAGGAGATCGAGACGGACGAGCGGGGCGAGGTGCTTTCCGCTCGGGATCTCGGATTTATGATCCTGCGGGTCGACCGGGCCAACGGGCTGCTTTGACGGCGGGAGGAAACAGAATGAAGTTTTCGGAAACGATCAAAAAAGAGCTTCGGACGCGTTTCGACATGGATCTGGTCGGCATCGCAGCTGCCTCCGCGCTCAGGAACGAGCCCGAAGGACACCGCCCTGAGGATCTGCTGCCCGGCGCAAAAAGCATCCTCGTTTTCGGACGCGCTTTCTCGGACGGCGCCGTGCAGGCGATGTTCCGCGGCGTCGAGGAACACAAGGGGATGACGATGGGCGACTACGGATCCTACTGCGACGAGCTCGCCCCAAACTTTCTGCTCATCAACGACGCGTTCAACATCAGCTGCTGGCTGGAGGACAGCTACCGCGCGCTCGCCATGCCGTGCCCCTTCAACGTGCTGCAGAGCATGGTCTGGGACTACGCGCCAGGCAAATACTTTGCAGATCCCTACGGGCAGGGCATGCCGCTGAACATCTACAAGGCCGCGCTGGCGGCCGGACTCGGCGAATTCGGCTGGAGCAACCGTTTTCTCACGCCGGAATACGGCCCGCGGCAGATGCTCGCCGCCGTGCTCACCACGCTGGAGATCGAGCCGGATGAGCCTTACGCAGGGGAAAAGCTCTGCGATCCGGAAACCTGCGGCGTCTGTGCGAAGGTCTGCCCAACGCATGCCATCTCCGAGCCCTGCGGCGGCTGCTCAAAGACGCTCGCGGTCGAAGGGAAATCGCAGACCGTCTCGGACATCAAACCCAACGCCTGCGCGGTCGCCGCGCTGGCCTACCGCGGCAAGTACTCCGGAATGATGCCCGGTCCGGATCTCGTTACGAGCGACGATCCCACCGCCGAGGAGCTGAAGGCCGCGATCGCAAAAAAACCGATCAGCGAGATTGGCATCGAGCATTTTCCGCGATGGAACTGCGACCGCTGCGTGGTCTACTGCCCCGCAGGGAACTGGAAAGCGCATTTCTCCGATACCGGCCTGAGCGCCTTCGATCCGGACAGCGTCAAAGGAGAAGGACGTTCCTGACGGCCGCATTCCGTCAGAAGACAGAACACATCCAGCGTGTCCGGCATGACGTCGGGCACGCTGGCGTTTTCGGCCCGCGCGCACTTGACAAGCCGTGCGCACACTAAGTAAAATGGGAACCGATCAACAGATCTCAGGGAGGGGAGCACAATGACTGAAAACAATCCGGTCACGCCCAGAGTAAAGGCCATCCGCGAGAAATGCCGCGCGACGAAACCGAGGATCGACCTGAGCCGCTACAAGCTGGTGACGGCGTTTTATCGGGACAATCCGCAGCTGACGGGCATCCTGAAGCGGGCAAAGAACCTGCGTAACCTCTTCGAGAATATGCCGACGCTTATCAACGAAGGCGAACTGATCGTGGGCTGGCAGGGCACGCATTACCGGGACTGCCCGCTCTACCCGGAGACATCCTGGGACTGGTTCATGAAAGAGCTGCGCGCGGGGAACATCCGCACGCGCGGCGTGGATCCCTATGAACTGTCCGAAGAGGATGAGGCCTATCTGCTGGAGACGGGCGATTTCTGGCTTAAGAACAACATGAGCGCCATCTTCGACGAATACATCCCGCGCAAGCTTCGCGACGAACTGACCGGAAGCGGCGTCATCTCCTTCAACGCGCACGGGAACGCCGGCGCGCCGGTCGGACACTTTACCGCCAACTTCTGGACGGCGACGCAGCGCGGCTTCGGATCGATCCGCGACGAGGCGAGACAGAAACTTCAGGAGCTTGAGGAGAACGGTCTCTTCGGGCAGGACGTCTACCGGTATCATTTCTACCGCGCGGTGGACATCGTCTGCGAGGGCATCATCCACTGGTCGAAACGCTATGCGCGCGAGGCGGAGCGTCAGGCGGCGGAGTGCACCGATCCGGTGCGCAAGGCGGAACTGCTGCGCATGGCGGATACGCTCGACTGGATCATGGAGAACCCCTGCCGGGACTTCCGCGACGCCATCCAGTGCATCTGGCTCTATCAGCTGGCCATGTGCCTTGACGGTCAGCTCCACGGCATCAGCTTCGGGCGGATGGACAGCTATCTGGGCGGCTACTATCAGCGCGACCTCGAGGCCGGACGCATCACGCCGGCGGAGGCGCAGGAGCTCGTCGATCTGTTCCTGCTGAAGGTGGCAGAGTGCAACAAGATCTGGTCGGAGAGGGCGACCAAGTCCAATCCGGGTTACACCAGCGGTCAGCTCATCACGCTCGGCGGCGTGGATAAGGACGGCAACGACGCCTCCAATCCGGTCACCTATATGTTCCTCGAGGCAAGCCGCCGTCTTAAGCTCATCACGCCGCAGGCTCTGCGCGTCCATCCCGGTACGCCCATGAAGCTCTGGGAGACTGCGATCGCCTGCACCAAAGTCTGCGGCGGAATCCCCACCTTCGAATACGACGGAACCATCATCCCCACGCTTATGAAACGCGGCATCCCGCTTGAGTACGCGCGCAACTACAGCCTCGAAGGCTGCGTGGAGCCCTCCGTGGGCGGCTACGAATGGGCGCAGCCGGGCGGCGACGGCTCGGAGTCGTACATCAACATCGTCAACGCGTTCCTCATGGCGATCAACAACGGCGTGAACCCGCTCCCCGGGCGTGACGGAAAGACACAGGCGCGCAAAGGCCCGGCGACAGGATACCTTTATGAAATGAATACCATGGAGGAAGTGCTCGCGGCAGTCAGGACGCAGTTCGAGTTCTGGATGCCGTGGCACGCCAACTGCACGAACGTCTGGGAGACGATGAGCGCCTTCCACACGCCGCTGCCGATGGTGTCCTGTACGTTTGGCGGCTGCATGGAGAGCGGAAAAGACGTGCAGTGGGGCGGCGCGATGTTCAACTCCACCGGCAATTCCTGCATCGGACTGGGCAACGTGGCCGATTCGCTGAACGTGATCGATCAGGTCTGCTTCCGGCAGAAGATCGCCACGACGCGTGAGCTCTATGACGCGATCATGCATAACTGGGAGGGCTATGAGGAACTGCGCCAGATCATCAACGGCAGGATCCCGCGCGTCGGGAACGCAGATCCGGAATGCGACAAATACCTCACTTTCGCGGCTAAGACCTATGCCGACGCCATCAACCGCTGCACCGGACCGCGCGGCAACCACTATGCGGCCGGCTGCTACCCGGTGACGCTCAATGTGGTGTTCGGCGGCTTCACGGCGGCGACTCCGGACGGCCGCAAGGCGGGCGAGCCGCTTTCCGACGGAATCTCACCCGTGCAGGGCATGGACCGCGGGGGTCCTGCCACGACGATCAACAGCCTGCTGAAGATGGACTGCACGGATTTCGGCAACGGCACGCTCTGCAACATGAAGTTCCACCCGACATCGCTGGCCGCGGCGGACGGCCTTCAGAAGCTTGTGAGCCTGATGAAGACCTATTTCGAAAGCGGAGGCATGGAGCTGCAGCTGAACATCGTGTCCGCAGAAACGCTGCGCGACGCGCAGAAACACCCGGAGAACTACCGGGATCTGGTGGTGCGCGTAGCCGGTTTCTCAGCCTATTTTGTCGAAGTGTTCAAGGACTCTCAGGACGATCTGATCCGCCGTACGGAAATGGCCATCTGAGCGCGGCAGGGGAGGGGAACAGGAGGAAGGTAGAGGTGAGAGCCTGATCCGCTTGTTTCAAGAAGTCCGTTTCCCGGCGAAGCCAACACCGGTCTGGCCGGCGTCCTTTCACCTGCGTGCCCGTCGGCTCTGTGTGCGGTCGCTGCGGTTGCGCGCAGCGACCAGATGATGAACGTATGGAGCGCGCAAATGTAAAAATGAATCGCCGTTCTCGTCTTTTTTCAAAAGGAAAGAAGGAGAAAGAGGGCCGTTTTTATGGACTTTGCAAATATTCATGAAAAAAACAGAAAAAATGCTTTTCATTCTTGAAGGAGTGTGTTAGAATAAAATGCAATTTGGTCCGGCAGGAAATTCATGGGACACGTGACCTGCTGAACCATGGAGTTTCATATCGGTTATGAACACCTTATATGGTGTGCGTAATACAACTTTTTAGGAGGAAAATGAAACGATGAGCAAACTCACCAAGCTTCTGGCCCTCGTGATGGCGCTCGTTATGGTTCTGGCTCTGGCTGCCTGCGGCGGCAAGACCCCGGCTGAAACGACCCCCACCCCGACCCCGGCCGCAACCCCGACTCCGGCTCAGGATGAGCCCGAGCCCGAGCCCGAGTACGTCCGTCAGGACGACGAGGACGTCTATGAGAGCATCCTCGGCGACTACGGCGCCATGCTCGACCGCGCCAAGAACGCCGACAGCATCGACGAGCGCTTTGTGTACTTCGCCATGGCGGAGGCCTCCCTGCTCGACAGCGCTGTTATGATCCCGACCACCACTCAGGGCGGCGCTTACACCATCAGCCGTGTCGCTCCCCGTACCGTTCCCTATGTTCAGTGGGGCAACGACGACGACCGTCTCTTCGGCATGGTCATCTCCGATGAGTTCCTGACCCCCGATGAGCGCGCCGACCTGTTCGCTCTGTGGAACGAGTCCGTCCTGGACGAGAGCGTCCCCTATGATCCGGCCGCGTACCTGATCGAGAAGGGCCACACCATCCAGAACACTTACACCACCACCTTCCAGACTGCTCCTGTCACCATCGACTGGCTGAACACTTCTTCCCAGTCCGACACCGAGATCACCGTTAACTGCGTGGACGGCCTCGTCCAGTACGACGGCATGAACCGCATGCAGCCCGCCCTGGCCGAGAGCTGGGAGCTGAGCGATGACGGCCTGACCTACACCTTCCACATCCGTGAGGGCGTGAACTGGTACACCTCCGAGGGCACCAAGTATGCCGAGGTTACCGCTGCCGACTTCGAGGCCGGCTTCCATCACATGCTCGACACCCAGGCCGGCCTTGAGTGGCTGGTCGACGGCGTTGTCGAGGGCGCCGGCGAGTACCTCTATGAGGGCGGCACCTGGGACGAGGTTGGCTACAAGGCAGTCGACAAGTACACTCTTGAGATCACCCTCTGCCAGCCCACCTCCTACTTCATGACCATGCTGACCTACTCCTGCTTCCTGCCCATCTGCGAGAGCTTCTATGAGGCTCAGGGCGGTGTGTACGGCATCGAGGAGTTTGCTACCGCTTCCGCGGACACCAACACCTACACCTTCGGTAAGAACACCGACGTCTCCAGCCAGGTCTACTGCGGCCCGTTCCTGCTCCGTCAGCTGCAGGGCGACAGCGAGATCCTGATCGTCAAGAACCCGAACTACTACAAGGCTGACCAGGTCACCCTCGAGTCCGTCCGCTGGGTCTTCGACAACGGCGAGAACCCGCAGGCCACCTATAACGACGTCGTCGCCGGCGTCTATGCCGGTATGGGCCTGAGCGAGGCTTCCGGCACCCTGAAGCTTGCCAAGGACGACGGCAACTTCGACAAGTACGCCTACATCTCCGAGACCACTTCCACCACCTACTTCGGCGGCCTGAACCTCAACCGCGGTACCTTCGCGCTTGAGAACGGCGCTGTTGCTTCCCCGAAGACCGAGCAGGAGAAGATCGACACCGTTACCGCGTTTGCCAACAAGAACTTCCGCAAGGCCGTTCTGTTCGCTTTCGACAAGGGCACCTACAATGCGGTCTCCCGCGGCGAGGATCTGAAGTACACCAACCTGCGCAACATGTATACGCATCCTGAGTTCGTCTCCATCACGAACGATACCACCGTCGAGGGCCACACCTTCCCGGCCGGTACCTTCTACGGCGAGATGGTTCAGTACTACCTCGATCAGCTCGGCTGCCCTGTTACCGTTGCTGACCAGTGCGACGGCTGGTTCAACCCGACTGCCGCCAAGGCTGCTCTTGAGGCTGCCAAGGCTGAGCTGGGCGACACCGTCACCTTCCCGATCAAGATCGACATCTGCTATTACTCCCCGAACGCCGCGCAGACCGCGCAGGCTCAGGCTGTCAAGCAGCAGATGGAGGCCACTCTGGGCGCTGAGAACGTCGTCGTGAACCTCGTTGAGGCCACCACCCCCGAGGATTACTACGCCAGCGGCTACCGTGCCTCCAACGGCGAGGCCGGCAACTTCGACCTGTTCTACGGCTCCGGTTGGGGCCCGGACTACGGCGATCCTTCCACCTACCTGGATACCTTCCTCGGTGAGGGCGCCGGCTACATGACCAAGGTCATCGGCCTGTTCTAAGCGAATGATCCGCCGCTTCGGCGGCTGATCGCTGAACTGTTTGAGATACACGGGGAGACCTATCGTCTCCCTGTGTATCTCAAACGACCATTATTGCGGAAATTGATTCTGTAACGAAAAGCTGAGTTTTTCCCTCAAAAACACTTGGCTTTGAAGGAAAGACTCAACTTTTTGTTATTATCTGTTGATTCGGGAGAGCGGAAATCCAAGGAGAAGGAGGATGCCATTTCACGCGCGCATGCGCGTGAAACGGCGGCAACGGCTTATGAAGAAATACATGCTCAAGAGGATCCTGTTCTCGATCTTCTCCCTCCTCGTGGTCGTCATGGTGGTCATGCTGCTGGTCTATACGCTGATCAACCGCAGCGTCATTTTCCAGACGGATGACACATGGAATAAGAAGAGCGGAAACGACCGCAGCATCTATGAGTACACCATGTACCAGAAATACGGGTATGTGAGCTTCACGGACTACATGTCCTTCCTTGCCAGCAAATACAAGGAAACGGCGGGGGAGGAGTATACCAAGGACAAGGCCTTCGTCAAGGACAAGAACGTGATCCAGAAGAAGGATGAGTATCTGGACAACGAGTCCGTACAGGAGTTCATCAAAATGTACTCCGAAAAAGGCTATGAGATCAAGTATCTCGAGCCGGAGACCTTCAAGTCCGGACGTGTAAAGCCGGGCGGGACCGGCTATCTGCTGGCCGTGCATGAGAAGAATCCCCTTCTGCGTCTTGTCGACTACATCAAGAACTTCATCACCATTGAGAAGAAGAGCGACGTGCAGGACGAGGCGCTCACGGACGACATGCGTTACATTCGATTTGAGAAGGATCCCTATTCCGGCCTGTTTGCGATAGTAGGGTCTGGAACAACGCATAAATACCTGTTGTATTTCGACAACCGTTTCCCCTTCATCCACCAGAACTGGCTGCACATCAATCTTGGCGTCAGTTTCACGTCTTACCGCGGTCAGGAGATCGCCACGGTCATCACTACTCCTACAGGAGATATCAAACCGCGCCGCACGCAGTTCCCGGCGATGCTCGGCACCGATCAGTGGGACGAGTCCGCGATCAACTTCCATACCCTGCGCTACACCACTAACGTCAGCGAGGGCGATATGGAACTCTATCCGGACAACTATACAACGGGCGCCTATTTCCGTTACGGCTTCTCCATGCTGGAGAACTCCTTCGTCATCGGCCTGATCGCCACTGCCATCGCGTATATGCTGGGCCTTCCGCTCGGCATCCTGATGGCGCGGCGCAAGGACCGGCTCGCGGACAAGATCGGCAATCTGTATATCATCTTCATCATGGCTGTTCCGAGCCTGGCCTATATCTTCATGTTTGCGGCCTTCGGCACGTCGATCTTCAAGCTGCCGTATAAATTCGCGAATGCACAGGTGAAGATTCTCGCCTATGTGCTGCCTACTATCTCACTGTCGCTGCCCAGCATCGGCAGTCTGATGAAGTGGATGCGGCGCTACATGATCGACCAGATGAACTCCGACTATGTCAAGTTCGCCCGCGCCGAGGGACTGAGCGAGCAGGAGATCTACCGCGTGCACATCTCCCGCAATGCCATGATCCCGCTGGTCCACGGCATTCCGGGTAGCATCCTCGGCTGCCTGATCGGCGCCATCATCACCGAGCGCGTGTACTCCGTTCCCGGCGTCGGCAACCTCCTGACACGCGCCATCAACTCGCATGACAACGGCATCATCGTGGCCTGCACCGTGTTCTACACCACGCTGTCCATCATCTCCCTGATCCTCGGCGATCTGCTGCTGGCCAAATACGATCCGAGAATTTCCCTCTCCGAGGAAGGAGGTGGCGGACGATGAGCAACGAGCCGAAGATCCCCGTCAGTGACGGAAACGACGATCTGTTCCATTTCATCGACAGCGACGCCATCGCCTCGGAGAAGATCGTCGCGCCGCGCTACTCCTACTGGAGAAGCGTGTTTCGCGTGTTCTTCCGCAAGAAGATCAACATCGTCATGCTCATTCTGCTTGCGCTGATCGTCATCGTGGCGTTCATCATGCCGAGCGTCTGGCATTACGATCCGATGGAGAACGTCACAAACGCCGCAACTTTCAACATGTCTCCGGCCAAGGCCATGCGCTACTTCGGCGGATTCTCGCTAAAGTGGATGCTCGGCAGCGGCGCGTTGGGCAACTCGATCTTTTACGGCATCGTGGCCTCCGCCCGCACGAGCCTGCTGCTGGCAGTCATCTGCGCAGCCATCAATATGACGGTCGGCATCCTGATCGGCGCGCTCTGGGGCTACAGCAAGAAGTTCGACGCCGTCATGCTGGTCATTTACAACATCATCGCAAACGTACCGTATATCCTGCTCATCTCGGTTCTGGTGTATATCATCGGCTCCGGATTCTGGAGCTTCGTATTTGCACTGACCGTCACGGGCTGGCTGTCCATCGCCTACTTCTTCCGCACGCAGGTCATGATCATCCGTGACCGCGAGTATTCGCTGGCCTCACGCTGCCTCGGCACGCCGCTCGGTCGCGTGATCGGAAAGAACATCCTGCCGTTCCTTACGAGCGTCATCGTGACCCTGCTGGCTACCGAGCTGCCGAGCTACATCTCCATGGAGGTGTTCCTCAGCTACATCGGCGTCGGCCTGAGCGCGGACGTGCCGTCCCTCGGCCGCATGATCCAGGAGGCGCAGAGCGCGTTCCTGACATTCCCGTGGGCCTTCTGGCCGCCGGTCGCCGTCGCCAGCGCGATCACCATCATCCTGTACGTCATGGGTCAGAACCTCGCAGACGCGTCCGACCCGCGTACGCACATGTAAGGAGGCGGGCAGATGAACGAATCCAGAGACAGGAAGGTCCTGCTTTCCCTGCGCAACGTGGAGGTCAAGTTCAACGTCCGCGGCAGGATCCTTACCGCCATCCGCAATGTCTCCCTCGATATATACGAGCATGAGGCGCTCGCCATCGTCGGCGAGTCCGGCTCCGGCAAGTCCGTCCTGACGAAGACTTTCGCCGGAATGCTCGACTCCAACGGCTTCATCCCGCAGGGCAGCATCATCTTCTCAGATGATGAGATCTCCTATACGGACGTCAAGCTTACGGCGCGCAATCGCCGTACGCTCAAGTATGTTACGGACTGTCTCAACAAGGATTCCCGTCTTGAGCGCGGAGCCGCGGAATACCGCGCAATCCTTGAAAAGAAGGCGGCCATCAAGCGCGCAAGAGGCCTTACGGTCGAGGAAGAGGCAGATTTTGCCGCGCGCATCAAGGAAGTCGGCGACGATATCGTCGAGCGCAATAACTATCTGCTCGCGCTGAGCAAGAAATCTGACGCCGAGGAGTACGCGAAGACCAGCGAGCAGATCAAAACGCTTAGCGCCAAGCGCGATGCCATCGAGCGGGAGAAGGAAGACCTCATCCGGCGCCGCGGCGCGGAGGTTCGCGGGAACGCGGCACTGGCCGAAGAGAACAAGAAACAGCTCGACGAACTTTACGCCGAGATGCGCAGAAAGATCGGGACGCCTGACCAGCAGGGCAATCCCTACGGCCTAAGCGATGCCGTGATCGAGCGGAACAAGATCATCGGTTATGAGGTCCTGCTGTCCATCGGACGCTATCTGTTCAAGGACCAGATCCGGTTTATCGGCAGGCTCACCCGGGGATTCCGGAATGCGATGCGGGCGGGCGAGGATCTGAAGGATCCCGACGTTCTCAACCGCATTTTCGAAGCTGTTGCTTTCCGTGTGGAGTACCGCTCCATCGACGAGGCGGCAGGCATCCTGCACGGCTATGCCATCATTGACTGCGCCAAAGTCAAGTACACCAATGACTGGCAGCAGATCCGCGGTTGCCGCATCGCAACGGTCTTCCAGGACCCGATGACCTCGCTGAACCCGGTCATCCCGATCGGCAAGCAGATCATGACGGTCATTCTCAAGCATCAGAAATGTTCGCAGGCAGAGGCGCGGAAGCGCACCATCGACATCATGGGCAAGGTCGGTATTCCCGACCCTGAGAAGCGTTTTGACGATTATCCGTTCGAGTACTCCGGCGGTATGCGCCAGAGGATCGTTATCGCCATCGCGCTGTCCTGCCAGCCGAAGATCCTAATCTGCGACGAGCCCACCACGGCGCTGGACGTTACCATCCAGGCGCAGATCCTGGAGCTGATCAAAGATCTGCAGCGTGAACTGGGTTTCACGACGGTCTACATCACGCACGATCTGGGCGTCGTCGCAAACGTCGCGGAGCGCGTGGCGGTGCTGTATGGCGGACAGATCGTGGAGATCGGTACCGTAGAGGAGATCTTCTACGACCCGAAGCATCCCTACACATGGGCGCTGCTGAGTTCCCTGCCGCAGCTTTCCGAGCGCGGAACGGACCTCTTCTCAATCCCCGGTACGCCGCCGAGCCTGTATAACAAGATCATCGGCGACGCTTTTGCGCCGCGCAACAAGTATGCGCTGGCCATCAATCTGAAGGAAGAGCCGCCCATGTTCCAGGTTAGTGAGACGCACTTCGCCAAGACCTGGCTGCTCGATCCGAGGGCTCCGAAGACCGAGGCGCCGGAGATCATTCAGAATCTCCACGAGAAGGTCCAGCGGACCTACGTCGATTTCGACCTGTAAGGAGGCGGCAACATGGATCAGAACAAGAAAGAAGTCCTGCTGTCGATCCAGAATCTGGACGTCGTTTTCGGCCGCGGCAAAAAGGCCTTCAAGGCGGTCAGCAACGTCAGTTTCGACATTTACAGGGGAGAGACCCTTTCGCTGGTCGGCGAGTCCGGTTCCGGAAAGACCACTATCGGACGTGCTATCGTGCGCATCAATCCCTGCTCTGCCGGCGCCATTTACTACGATGGAAAGAAGATATCCGGCAAGCTTTCCCGCAAGGATGACCGCGAAGTTATCCGCAAGATCCAGATGATCTTCCAGGATCCGGCCGCCTCGCTGAATGAGCGCGCAACCATCGAATACATCATATCCGAAGGCCTGTACAACTTCCATCTTTACAAGGATGAGAAGGACCGTATTGCCAAGATCGAGAAGGTCATCCGTGACGTCGGCCTGCTGCCCGAGCACCTGACACGCTATCCGCACGAGTTTTCCGGCGGCCAGCGCCAGCGCGTCGGCATAGCCAGATCCATTGTCATGGAGCCGGAGTTTATTGTCGCGGACGAGCCTATCTCCGCGCTTGACGTGTCTATCCGCGCGCAGGTGCTCAACCTGCTCAAGAAGTTCCAGAACGAGCGCGGCCTGACATATCTGTTCATTGCGCACGACCTGTCCATCGTACGGTTCATCTCCGATCGAATCGTCGTTATCTACAAGGGACGCGTTATGGAGATCGCGGAGACGGAAGAACTGTTTGCCTATCCCCTCCATCCCTATACGAAGTCCCTCATCTCCGCCATCCCGATTCCTGACCCGATCATCGAAAAGAAGAAGAAGCTTTTCATCTACAGCCCCGATATGCACGACTATTCCAAAGACGAGCCGGAGCTGGTGGACATCGGAAATGGTCACATGGTCTTCGGCAATAAGGCCGAGATCGAGAAATACAAGGAGATCCGCTTCGGCGGACAGAACTGACTCGGGCAAGACGGCGGATCGCGACACCGCGATCCGCCGCTTTCCGTCTTTATGCCTATGAGAGACACAGACAGAGAGGATATTCGCGTCAGATCCAAGCACCTCGCGCTGCGCGTGACGGTCTTTGTGCTGGCGGTGCTCATCGCCGTCGGCGCCTTCGCCTACGGGATTACGGGACTCGGCAGGAAAAAGCCGGGCTATTACCGCGTGGAGGCAACGGAGGATGAAGAGCTGCTGCGCCTGAACGGAAGGATCAATTTCCAGTACCTGTTTTCCGGCAGCAACGCGGAGATCGGAGCGGAGCTTCGACAGCTGCAGGCGCTCTACGGCGCATCCCTGCGCCGCTGCAGCAGGCTGCTCGATCCCTCGAGCACCTACGTAGGCGTCATCAATCCGGCGGAACTGAACGCGAATCTCGGCAGGGATATATCGCTGAGCGATGAGCTGTTCGAGACACTCACAGACGCATATGCGAAAACGCAGGAGAGGCAGGGCTACAATCTTTTTGCCGGCCCGCTTTACGCCGAGTGGAACAGCATACTGATCCTGGAGAATCCGGAGCCCTTTGACCCGATACGGAACACCGACGAGGCCGCACGCATCGCTCGTCTTTCCGAACTTGTGAACGATCTGGACAATTTTACCTTCGAGATCGTGGACGCCGAGAAGCATACGGTTCGATTCGACGTCTCAGAGGAAGTGCTCTCCTGTATGCGTGAGTTCGAAATGGAATGTCCGATCCTTGACCTGAATCTGCTGCACGATGCCTATCTTCTGCGTCTGATCGCACGGGATCTCGAGAAGCAGGGCTACGCGAACGGATTTCTGGCCGCAGCGAGCGGCGTCACGCTTTCGCTTTCCGGCCACAGCGGCGGTGAATACAGTCTTATCGGTTTCGACGGGAAATTCCGCGAGACTGCCGCTGCTTTTCCCCTCGATGCCGGGTCAGCCTGCAGCCTTCGGCTTGCATTCGCGCCGGAGGAGGGAAGTTACGGCTATTACGTGTCGGAAACGGAGGACGGCATCCTTTTCCGTCATCCGAATGTGCCGGCCACCGGAGAATATCCGGGCGTGCTGCTTTCGTGTGCCGTCCGCTGTGCGGACGGTGAGCCTGTCCGTGCGGCTTATGAGAGCCTACGGCTCTTTTCCTGTACCGACCAGGCGGACGCAGAGACCTGCGCAGCCGGATTCCCGGATGCCGCGGCGTGGACGCTGCAGGGGAAAGGCGAGCGTGTGTTCTCCAATCCGGCGGCGGAATCAATCCTGAGAGACGGCGATTACGGATGGACACTGGAATGATTTCGATATGACGAAGGATGACCGGCAGATGCTGAGTCTGCCGGTTTCTTTATGCACTAAAATGGGCATTGAATTTCCTTACAGCATTCGCTATAATTGCCACTGTACGCATGTTTTTTGCCCCCGAAGGGAGATCCTATGAAGAAAATACTGAAACGGAAAGGAATACTGAGGCCGCTGCTGAAGAAGTATGCGCTGCGCTACGTGTTCGGCATCGCCATGCTGTATATCGTGGACTGGGTCGGCCTGTTCATCCCGCAGCTGACCGGCGAGATCACGGACGGGCTTGCCGCGCACGTGCTCGACGCACGGGGCATACTGCTGCTGGCGGGCAAGATCCTGCTGTGCGGCGCTGCTGTCATGCTCGGACGATTCTGCTGGCGTTATTTCATTTTCGGTACTGCGCGAAAGATCGAGCGGAATCTGCGCGATCAGATGTTCGAAAAACTCGAGACACTTTCGCAGAACTACTACCATTCCCACAAGACCGGCGACCTGATGAGCTACTTCACCAATGATCTGGAGGCCATCCGCATGGCCGTCGGACCGGTCATAGTCTCCGCATTCGACTCCGTGGTCATGTCGATCATGGTGCTCTACCGCATGATGACCTATGTCAGCGTCAAGCTGACGCTCTATACCCTGATCCCGATGGCCGTGATTGCCGTGTTCGGATACTTCTTCGGCGACGCCATTGAAAAGCGCTATGCCAAGATGCAGAAAGCTTTTGCCGAACTGAGCGATCAGGTTCAGGAGAGCGTATCCGGCGAGCGCGTCATCAAAGCCTTCGTTCAGGAAAAGCGGGAGGCCGAGCGCTTCCGTGCGGTGAACGAGGGCAAGAGACGGGCGACGATGAACGTAGTAAAGATGGACGCGGCCTTTGGCCCGATCCTGCGCTTCCTCATCGGCGTGACTTATGTCATTGCCATCATCTACGGCGGTTATCTGACCATCACGGCAGAGATGACCCTCGGCAAGTTCGTTGCCTTCAACTCCTATATCGGCTCGCTCGTCTGGCCTATGCTGGCCCTCGGCGACAGCATTACCTATTTCTCGCAGGGCTACGCCGGTCTCGACCGCATCCACGAGGTCTTCGAGGAGAATCCCGAGGTCTTTGACGGCGCAGAGCTGGACGACGTAGACTGCCTCGAGGGCGAGATCGAGATCCGGGATCTGACATTCGCCTACCGGGAAGATCTGCCGGAGAAGATCCGCGACCTGACGCTGCATGTCGAAAAAGGTGAGACGCTCGCCGTCATGGGGCGCACGGGCGAGGGCAAGACGACGCTCGTCAATCTTCTGTGCCGCGTCTATGAAGTGCCCGAAGGAAAAATCTTCTTCGACGGTCACGATGTGCGGCATATCCCGCTCCGTACGCTGAGGGAGGGCATCGCCTACGTGCCGCAGGACAACTTCCTGTTTTCAAACACGCTCAGCAAAAATATCGCCTTCGGACGTCTGGACGCGACGCCGGAGGAGATCGAGGAGGCCTGCGTCGCTGCGGATATCCACGACAACATCATGGATTTCCCGGACAAATACGAGACTGTCGTCGGCGAGCGCGGCGTTACGCTCTCGGGCGGGCAGAAACAGCGCAGTTCCATCGCGCGCGCGCTCCTGAAGGACAGCCCGATCCTGATCCTCGACGACTCCCTGAGCGCTGTTGACACGGATACCGAGGAGACGATCCTCGGCAATCTCAAACGCATGCGCGCGGGGAAGACCACCATCATGATCGCCCACCGCGTCTCCACCGTGCAGAACGCGGATCATATACTTGTGCTCGAAGAGGGCCGCATGGTCGAATACGGCACCCACGACGAGCTTATGGCGATCCCCGACGGCATTTTCCGTACCATGGCGGAAAAGCAGCAGCTCGAGCGTCAGCTTGAGCTGGAAGAGTAAGGGGGTGACGGAACTTGGCAAGAATGCAGGAAGAAGTTCTGGAGACCGCTTACCACGGGAACGTATTCAAGCGGCTGTTCGGCTATATGAAGCCGCATCTGCGCGTCGCGGCGCTCTGCCTCGTGCTGGTGCTGCTCTCAACCGCGTTCAATCTCTACCGTCCGATCCTGATCGGCGACGCCATCGACGACTACATCGAGGGCTACAACCACCCCTATGCTTACGTCGACGCGGCGGACGCGGAATTCGAGTTCGACGGGCTGTACCTGTCCAGACACTATGACGCGGATAAGGCGCAGGCCTGGGCGCTGATGGTCTACTACGGGGATCAGTATTACCTCGTCCGGGATCTGGATCCCGCGCAGAAGGACGAGCTCTCCGCCGCCGCCGCGGAAGAGCTTGAGGACGTCTCCGTCTCTGACGGGACGCTCACCGTCCGGCTGCCGTCCGGCAGCGAATACCGCGGCAGGCTGCTCAGCCATGACGAACTCGTCACGCTGCGCCGCGGCGACTACAGCGGCATCAAACGCATCGCTCTCATTTATACGATCGTGCTGCTCATCACGGTCGCCTGCGACCTGACGCGGCAGTATCTGCTGCAGAAGCTCGGTCAGGATGTGATCTTTACCATCCGGCAGGAGGTATTTGAGCACGTCCATACGCTGCACGCGCGCTTCTTTGACACGAATCCGGTCGGGCGCATCGTCACGCGCGTGACCAACGACGTGGAATCGCTCAACCAGATGTACACGCAGGTGATCATCAATCTCTTCAGCAATTCCGTGCTCATCCTCGGCTACGCCATCGTGATGCTGGGCAAGAACTGGCGTCTGGCGCTGCTGTGCTTCGCGTTTCTGCCCGTCATCTTCGTGCTGACGCTGTGGTTTCGCAAGCTCGCGCGAAAGGTCTACCGAATCGTGCGCACGAAGGTCTCCTCGCTCAACACATTCCTCTCCGAGAACATCTCCGGCATGAAGCTCATACAGCTCTTCGCCCGCGAAGACGTGAAGGCGGACGAGTTTAAGGAGCGCACCGGCGACCTGTACAAGTCGCAGATGCGCGAGCTGAAGGTCATGTCCGTATTCCGTCCCGTGATCGCCTTCCTGTCCAACGCTGCACTTGCCGTCATCCTCTGGCGTAGCGGCGTGAGCGTGCTTGCGGGCACGCTGACCCTCGGCACACTTTACGTGTTCTCCAGTTACATCCGGTCCTTCTTCGAGCCGATCCAGGATCTGGCGGAGACGTTCTCCGTACTGCAGAACGCGCTGGCTTCTGCGGAAAAGATCTTTACGATCCTTGACGAGGAGAATCCCATCAAGGAGCCCGAGAATCCCACGGTTCTGCCTTCTGTCAAGGGCAGGATCGAATTCAAAAACGTCTGGTTTGCCTACGAGGGAGAGGACTATGTCCTGCGCGATGTGAGCTTCGTCATCGAACCGGGCCAGAAGGTGGCGTTCGTCGGCGCGACCGGCGCCGGCAAATCCTCCATACTGAACCTGATCGGCCGCTACTACGACATCCAGAAGGGTCAGATCCTCCTCGACGGCGTCGACATCCGCGAACTCTCCACGTCGCAGATCCGCGGCGCCATCGGACAGGTGCAGCAGGACGTGTTCGTCTTTACCGGCGACATCAAGAGCAACATCCGGCTCTCGGACGAAAGCATTACGGATGAGGACGTACGTGCCGCGGCGCATGCGGTGAACGCGGACCGTTTCATCGAGAGCCTGCCTGCACAGTATGACGAGCCTGTCACGGAGCGCGGTTCGACGCTATCCGCCGGACAGCGCCAGCTGCTGAGCTTCGCGAGAACGCTGGCCTATAAACCGCGGATCCTTGTCATGGACGAAGCTACGGCGAACATCGATACGGAGACCGAGCAGCTCATTCAGGGCGCGCTGGAGACTCTGATGGAGGGACGCACGACCATCATGGTCGCGCACCGGCTCTCTACGATCCAGCACGCGGACAACATCATCGTGATGCACAAGGGGCGCATCCGCGAGAGCGGAACGCACCAGCAGCTGCTGGAAATGAACGGTATTTATAAAAAGTTATATGAACTCCAGCAGTAAAGGAATACCGGCGGACGATCGCGGATCGTTCGCCGGTTCTTTTTGAAAAAACAGAGGATTCCAGTGAAAAAATGTTTTACAGAACATTAAAGTTGCGTTATAATTTTTATGTATAATGGATTTGGAACGGGCGGCCTGACACTGGTGAACGGGCCGTATCGTCCGAACGCGAAATGCAGCCCCCGACGCGTCTGACCCGGGGGATAGAAAGACAGTATCCGTTTGTAAAAGGAGGAAAACCATGAAACAACTCGAAGCGGATGTCGCCATCGTTGCAGCAGGCCCTGCCGGACTGTGCGCCGCGGTAGCTGCGGCGGAGGGCGGCGCGGAGGTCATCGTGTTCGAGAAAGCGTCCACTTTCGGCGGCACAGCCAATATGGGCATGGGCCCGTTCGGCGTGGAGAGCAAGCTCCAGAAGCGCACCATGATCGGCATCACCAAGGAAGAGGTCTTCCGCCGTTTCATGGACTACGTTCACTGGCAGGCTGACGCCCAGCTGGTGCACAACTACATCTGGAAAAGCGGCAGCACCATCGACTGGCTGGAGGACATGGGCGTTCAGTTCGCAGGCGCGATGAAGAACTTCCCGACGTCCGAAGCCACCTGGCACGTCGTCATGCCGCCTAGCGGAAAGCCAGGCGCGCGCTGCGCAAGCGCCATGAACAAGGTGCTCTATGAACGCGCGATGGAGCTGGGCGTACAGTTCTATTTCGACGCCCCGGTCTATGAGATCCTCAAGGACGGCGACGAGGTCGTCGGCTATCGCGCCCGCAGCGAGGCGGACGGCGAGGAGTACGAGGTCTTCGCCGGCGCGGTCGTCATCGCCACCGGCGGTTTCGGCTCCAACCCGGAGATGGTAAAGGATTATACGAACTACACGCTCAACAACGAGTACAGGCCGGGTGTGGACATGATCGACTTCATGGTTCCCGGCATCGTGGGCGACGGCATCAAAATGGCCTGGGCCGCCGGTGCCGGCCGTGGCCGCATGGAGATGGAGCGCATCACGCATCTGCCGCTGCCGGGCTCTTCTTACGGCGAGTACCCGCAGGGCCGTCTGTTCCAGCAGGGAAGCATCCTTGTCGTGAACAAGAACGGTTACCGCGTCTGCGACGAGAGCGTCATGCAGAACAACTCCGTGGCCGGCAACATCGTCGACTACCAGCCGGGGAAGGCGGTCTTCTCGATCATCTCCCAGAGCGTAGTCGACCGTTTCCGTGCCGAGGGCATCGACTTCCCGACGGAGGTGTTTGACGCAGATCCGACCGACGATTTCGAGAATGTCTGGGAGAAGGCATCTGCGGATTTCCCGGATATCTGCTATACGGCGGATACGCCTGAAGAACTCGCCGAGAAGATCGGGATCCCGGTGAAGAATCTTGTCAAGACGATCAAGCGTTACAATCAGGTCTGCAGCGAGAATTACGACGACGACTTCGGCAAGGCGCACCGCTATCTGCGCCCGCTCGAAGGCAAGCTGTACGCATACCGGATCATCTGCGGCGCCTACGGCAGCCTCGGCGGCATCAAGATCAATCACGATTTCCAGGTGGTCACGCAGGATTGCGAGCCTATCCCGGGCCTTTACGGCGCGGGCAGCGACGTCTGCGACATCTACAACGGCACCTATTACTTCTATCTGCCCGGCAATACAATGGGCTTCGCAGTCAACTCCGGCAGGATTGCCGGCGAGAACGCCTGTCGTTATGCTCTCGGATATGATGATTGAAAGGAGAACACAGCAATGAGTTTTGTGGAAGAGGTCATCGAACTGCTCAAGAACAGAGCTGCCGCGCTTCTCGGCGTCGATCCCAGCACGCTCAGCGGCGAGACGCGTTTTGAGGAGGATCTCCAGTGCAAGAGCACGGATATCGTCCGCTTCAGCGCCGCGCTCGAGGATGAGTACGAGATCGAGGTGCCCTATATGGCGCTCAAGCGCTGCAAGACCTTCCAGGAAGCGGCCGAGTTCATGTCCGATCTGACCGGCCTGCAGTGATAATAGTACGCGAGCTTAAGACAAAGGAGTGATTCGATTTGAAGCAGCAGAAGGAATTCCCGCATATCACCGCCTTTAACGAGGAGAACAAGGACCTGTTTAAATTTGTCCCGGAAGAGCTCTGCGGCGAGACGGTGGACGTTCTGTTCCGCAAAGGGCATCCCGGCCTGACCCGCGCAGAGTGCGACGAGATCCGCGCCAAGGGAGGCAGAGTCGGAAACTTCTCCATCTGCGGCCCGATGAACCACAGGACTTACGACTGCGGAGACGGCATCTTCTGCATGCAGGACGAGTGCGTCACGCTGCGTGACGGCACGAAGATCTATGTGGATATCTATCGCCCGAAGACGGACGAGCCCGTGCCGGTCATCGTCTCCTGGGGTCCCTTCGGCAAGCGCCCGAGCGAGGGCATGGACGACTGGAAGCTTATGGGCGTGCCCCCCGGAACGGTCTCCACGATGGCCAAGTTCGAGTCCGCCGACCCCGCATACTGGTGCCGCCACGGCTACGCCGTCGCCAACTGCGACCCGCGCGGCGTCGGCCACAGCGAGGGCGATGTGTACACCTTCGGCCCGCAGGACGGCCGCGACGGCGCGGACTTCGTCGAATGGGCTGCCGCGCAGAGCTGGTGCAACGGCCGCGTCGGTCTGTTCGGAAACTCCGGCGTGGGCATGGTGCAGTGGCGCATCGCCGCTGAGCAGCCGGAGCATCTGGCCTGCATCGCCGTCTGGGAAGGCACCGGCGACCACTACCGCGAGAGCCTTGCCTGCGGCGGTATTCCGAATCCCATCTTCAACAACGGCGTCGTGGATACGGTCGCCTGCAATACCTATCTGGAGGACGCCTGCAACATGCTGGTGCTCCATCCCTACATGGATGCTTACTGGGAGAGCAAGATCCCGAAGTGGAAGGACATCCGTGTGCCCGCCTATGTCGCCGCCGGCTGGTGCCACATCCATCTGCGCGGCTCCATCGAGGGCTTCAGGCGTATCCGCTCGATGCGCAAGTGGCTGCGTATCCACCGCGACATGGAGTGGCCGGATACCTATAATCCGGACAACCTGGAAGATCTGCGCCGCTTCTACGACCGCTATCTCCGCGGCGTGCGCAACGGCTGGGAGTTCACGCCCCGCGTACGCTACGACCTGATGGATGCCCACAGCTACGATCTCATCCACAACAAGGAGGAGAACGAGTTCCCGATCAAGCGCACGGAGTACCGCAAGCTGTATCTGGATGCCGCGAGCGCAACGATCGGGGACGAGGAGGTCGCCACCGAGTCCGAGATGGTCACGCAGCCGAGAGACGATGCTGCCGTGTTCACCTACACCTTCAAGGAGGATACGGAAGTCACCGGCTACATGAAACTCCATATGAACATTGAGTGCCGCGGCTATGACAATATGGATATGTTCATCTGGGTCAAGAAGTACAAGGCCGACGGGACCTATGTGCCGGTCGACTGCATGAAGGAGCCCTACCGCGGCGCCTGGGGTTATTTCCGCGGCGCGCGCAGAGAGCTCGACCCGACGTGGAGCAGCGACTTCCAGCCTGTGCAGGCGCACAGGAAGGATGAGCCGATGGAGCAGGGCGTCGTGTACCCGGTCGATATCGAGATCTGGCCGCACGGACGCATCTGGCACAAGGGCGAGAAGCTGACCGTCGAGATCACGGGCAACTTCATCTATACCGACTGGTATGAGGACGGGCATCAGGATTATCAGGACGACAACGGCGACGGCCTGCACGTGTTCCACACGGGCGGACAGTACCAGTCCTACCTGCAGATCCCGGTCGTGCCTCCGAAATACGTGTCCGGCGACTTCGTCATCCGCTGACGGTCCGGTAACGTTAAAACGAAAAAAGGGGTGTTCCTCCCGGGACACCCCTTTCAACGACAGACCCCGATCTAGAAATCAAAGGAGTGGATCTTTTTTGAAGCAACTCAAGGAGTATCCGCGCATCCTGCCCTATAATGAGGAAAACAAGGACCGGTTCAAGGTCATCCCGACGGATTTCGGCGGCGAGACGATCGACGTGCTGTTCCGCAAGGGGAATCCCGGACTTACCCGTGAACAGTGTGACGAGATCCGCGCAAAGGGCGGAAGAGTCGAAAACTTCTCCATCTGCGGTCCGATGAATCACAGGACCTATGACTGCGGAGACGGTATCCTCTGCATGCAGGACGAGTGCGTCACGCTGCGTGACGGCACGAGGATCTATGCGGACATCTACCGCCCGAAGACGGACGAGCCTGTGCCGGTCATCATCTCCTGGGGCCCGTTCGGCAAGCGCCCGAGCGAGGGCATGGACGACTGGAAGCTTATGGGCGTTCCACCGCAGACGGTTTCCACGATGGCAAAGTTCGAATCCGCCGACCCCGGCTACTGGTGCCGCCACGGATACGCCGTCGCGAACGTAGACCCGCGCGGCGTCGGCCACAGTGAAGGCAACGTATACACCTGGGGCACGCAGGACGGCCGCGACGGTGCGGATTTCGTCGAGTGGGTGGCTGTGCAGAGCTGGTGCAACGGGCGCGTCGGCCTGTTCGGAAACTCCGGCGTGGGCATGGTGCAGTGGCGCATCGCGGCAGAACAGCCTGAGCACCTGACCTGCATCGCCGTCTGGGAAGGCACCGGAGACCACTACCGTGAGAGCATGGCCTGCGGCGGCATCCCGAATCCCTATTTCAACACCGGCATCGTAGAGACGGTCGCCTGTGACACCTATCTGGAGGACGCCTGCAACATGCTGGCGCTCCATCCGTTTATGGATGCCTACTGGGAGGACAAGATCCCGAAGTGGAAAGATATCCGCGTGCCGGCCTACGTCTGCGCGGGCTGGTGTCATATCCATCTGCGCGGCTCTCTGGAGGGCTTCAGGCGTATCCGCTCGATGCGCAAGTGGCTGCGCATCCACCGCGACATGGAGTGGCCGGATACCTACAATCCGGAGAATCTGGAGGATCTGCGCCGCTTCTACGACCGGTATCTCCGCGGCGTGCGCAACGGCTGGGAATTCACGCCACGCGTTCGCTACGATCTGATGGACGCATACGGATTCGATCTCATCCACAACAAGGAGGAGAACGAGTTTCCGATCAAGCGGACCGAGTACCGCAAGCTGTATCTGGACGCGGCGAGCGCCACGATGCAGGATGAAGAAGTTGCATCCGAGTCAGAACTGGTCACGCAGCCGAGAGACGACACGGCAGTGTTTACCTATACCTTCAAGGAGGACACGGAGGTCACCGGATATCTGAAGCTTCATATGAACATCGAATGCCGCGGCTACGACAACATGGACATGTTCATCTGGGTCAAGAAATTCAAGGCCGACGGGACCTATGTGCCGGTGGATGTCATGAAGGAGCCCTACCGCGGCGCATGGGGCTACTTCCGCGGCGCGCGCAGAGAACTGGATCCGGTATGGAGCAGCGACTTCCAGCCTGTGCAGGCACACAGGAAGGACGAGCCGATGGAGCAGGGGGTCGTGTATCCGGTAGAGATCGAGATCTGGCCGCACAGCCGAATCTGGCACAAGGGCGAGAAACTGACCGTCGAGATCACAGGAAACTTCCCCTTCAGCGGCTGGTATCAGGAGAGCCGTTTTGACTTCCAGGACGACAACGGCGATGGCCTGCACGTGTTCCACACGGGCGGACAGTACCAGTCCTATCTGCAGATCCCGGTCATCCCGCCGAAATATGTATCCGGAGATTTCATCGTCCGCTGAATCTCATAGTAACGACTTTGGGGGGCGTTCCGAACGGAACGGCCCCCAAAGCTTGAATACTGTCGCTTTACAAGAACCGTTCGCCTGTGCTATAATCAATGCCGACCGAAATCCGTTATCTGGAGGAATATATATGGAACAGCAAGTGAGAAGACTTGTCACCCGCAGCGATTTTGACGGATTGGCCTGCGCCATGATGCTCAAGGAACTCAAGCTCATCGATGAGATCAAGTTCGTGCATCCCAAGGATGTGCAGGACGGCAAGATCGAATTGACGAAAAACGATATCACAACGAATCTGCCCTATGATCCGCGTGTGGGCATCGCGTTTGACCACCACGAGTCCGAGGAGGAGCGGCTCAAGGCGGTCGAGACCGGCGGCAAGCTCATCATCGATCCCAAGGCAAAGAGCGCGGCGCGCGTCGTTTACGACTACTACGGCGGCGAGAAGGCCTTCCCGCGTATCTCGGAGGATCTGATGACGGCTGTGGACAAGGGCGACAGCGCGGACTTCACCTTGGATGAGATCCTGCATCCGACCGGCTGGGTGCTGCTGCATTACCTGATGGACGCCCGCACCGGACTCGGCCGTTTCCACGAGTTCCGCATCTCCAACTATGCGCTGATGATGGAACTGATCGACTACTGCCTCGAACACGACATCGACCAGATCCTGCAGCTGCCGGACGTCAAGGAGCGCGTCGACCTCTATTTCGAACAGTCTGAACTGTTCGAGGCGCAGCTCAAGCGCATCGCAAAGGTTTACGACAAAGTCGTGGTGCTTGATCTTCGGAATGAAGAGGTCATCCATGCGGGCAACCGCTTCATGATCTACGCGCTCTACCCGGAAACGCAGATCTCCGTCCACGTCGCGTGGGGCTATCAGAAGCAGAACACCGCCGTCATGATCGGCAAGTCCATAGTCAACAAGGGCTCCGAAGTCGATATCGGCGCGCTCTGCCTCCGCTACGGCGGCGGCGGACACCGCAACGCCGGTACCTGCCAGCTCGACAACGACAAGGTCGACGCGCAGCTCCCGGAGATTATCAAGGCGCTCAACGCCTGAGTGCAGAAACCGCCCGTATCCGGGCGGTTTTTTGCCGCGAATGTTTCCAACCGCAGGTTGGAAAGCGAATCCAACCACGAAAGACTTGCTTTTCCGCGTCGCGGTTTCTATGCTGAATACAGTCGCGACGGCATCAAATCGGAAAGGACGAAAACGATGGAACAGATCTATTTCGGCGCGCGGATCGCGCAGATGCGAAAGGCGCACGGGCTGACACAGGAAGCTCTGGCGCAGAGGCTGGGAGTCAGCAATCAGGCGGTGAGCAAGTGGGAATCGGATCAGTGCTGCCCGGATATCATGCTGATGCCCGTGCTCGCGGATACCTTTGAGGTCAGCATAGACGAACTGTTCGGACGTGCAGGAAAGGTAATGCCCGCCCCCGAAGCCGGGCCGGTTCTGGAGGGACTGCCATGGCCGGACGACGGGGATCTGCGGGCGGTGTGCTATGTAGGTCACAGGCTCGCAGACTATGCAGAGATCAGTAAACGCCCGTCTGCGGTCATTTTCGGCAGCCGGGGCAGCGATGCGATCCTGCACTATTCCGGCAGCGTGCGGGACATCCACTCTGCGTTTGACGTCACCGTGCAGGGAGAGGTGACCGGCTGCGTACATGCGGAAGACAGCGTAAGCATAGAGGGCGGCGTAGGCGGTGACGTGACTGCGGGCGACGGCGTCCGGTGCGGTGACGTAGGCGGAAACGTGCAGGCAGGAGACGGCGTATACTGCGGCAGCGTTCTCGGACATGTGACCGCGGGCGACGGCATCACCTGCGGAGACGTGGCCGGAAATGTCGACGCGGGCGACAGTGTGCGGTGCGGTAATGTTGGCGGCGGCGTTACAGCCGGGGACAATGTCAGCTGCGCAGACGTGCATGGCGAGATTCATGCGGATAAGGTCGTCTGCTCAAAGCGGATCTGAGTCCGAGCGATGCGCAGAATCGGAGCGTCATAAGGACATATGACGGAATGGTCAGACATCGGTGCCTGCCGCCGCACTCTTGTATTCAGCTGTCCGTTCGCTGTCATCTGGGCGGTAGGAATGCTGTCGGGATAGGGAGAAGCATATGTGCACGAGTCTTGTGGTCAATAAGGAGAAAACGATTGTAGGATGGAATCTGGACCTGCTCGATATGGAGCACAGGGTCCGGCCGGCGGAATACGGCGTCTATGTAGAGATCCGTGACGAGGCTGCCGGCTGGCTCCCGCTCTTCGGCGCGAACGTGCGGGGCGATTTCGTGGGGATGCCGACCTGCTGGCCCTTTGATGCGCGCAGCGATCCCAATGGCGACGGAGAGAACGTCATCCGACTGGATATCGATCTTCTCCTTCGGAAAAAGACCCTGCAGGAGATCCGGGAGATCGCGCGGACGCGGCCGGTGTTCAGCGAGCCGGGGGTAACATTTATGTCCGCACTGTCCGACGCGGAGGGAAACGTGCTGTATATTGTTCCCGGGCAGGGCAGTCTGTACTATGAAAAACCGGAATTCAGCATCCTGACCAACTTTTCCCCGATGAAGGGGGATGCGGAGACGCATCCGTGGATGGGCCTGGACAGGTACAGGACGGCGGAAGCCCTGCTGCGTGTCGCACCGCGGGATTTCGGCGTGGAGGACTGCTTTAAGGTCCTGCGCGCCGCGTCGCAGGAGGTCTGTCCGACTGTTGTCTCCATGGTATTCGACGTGGAGGAGAGGTCTGTATACTGGTGCGAGAACAGAGAATGGGGCAGTGTGCAGAATCGGAAGCTTTCGGCAGAGAGGCGCCTTTGAACGATTCTGATGCTTTATGCGGTCTGAACTTCGAAACCAGTGAAATGCCTGCGCAGATCACCGGTAACGACGAGCTGGAGCGGAAAGATCTCAGCTAATAATCCAGAATCGCATAATAACGGGTAATCCGCTGTCGGGAGTTCCGGCGACGGATTATTCTATTTTCAAGGGGGAAATCGAGCAGCGAGAGAAGCCGGCGAATCCCCGTAACAGACCGGCTGTACGGGCGAAAAAACAAAATTAGCATTTCCAACACGCGCAAGTTGTGGTAAAATAATAAACGGAGCAGTTTGCGCTCCAACGAGTATGTGAAGAAACGAGGGATGCGGTATGGATGCCGTGAGAGTTGAGCTGCTGCCCGGCGTCACGCTGACGTGTCTGCAGACGGACAAATTCAAGACAGGCTGCCTGAGCGTGAACCTGCTGACGCAGCTCAGCCGTGAAAATGCATCGAAAAACGCGCTGATCCCTATGGTGCTGCGCAGGGGAACCTCCCGCCTTCCGGATATGGAAGCTATCTCCGCGGAACTGGACATGCTGTACGGCGCGAGGATAGAGCCGCTGGTACGCAAGATCGGGGAGGTTCAGGCGATCGGCTTTTACGCGGATTTTGCAGACGACAAGTTCCTGCCGGAGGGCTCGAAGCAGCTTGAGGGCGTCGGCGCGCTCGTCGGCGAGATGCTGCTTTCCCCGTTTACGCGCGGCGGCCTTCTGCTGCCGGCCTACGTGGACAGCGAGAGGGAGAAGCTTCTGGACATGATCCGTGGCCGTATCAATGAGAAGCGGAGTTATTCCATCCACCGTCTTATTGAGCTGATGTGTTTCGGAGAGGATTTCGCCGTGAGCAGCATCGGCAGTGAGGACGAAGCGGAAAACATCGGATATCAGAAACTCACAAAGCATTATCATCAGCTGCTGGCGACATCGCCGGTGGAGTGCTTCTACTGCGGCAGCGCACAGCCGGAGCAGGTGGAGCGCGTGCTGCGCGAGGCGCTGATGAATCTGCCGCGGGGCGAGATCGACTACGAGATCGGGACCGACATCCGCATGAACACACTGGAGGACGAGACGCGGTATTTCACCGAGGAACTGGACGTAACGCAGGGCAAGCTCGCCATCGGCTGGCGGCTTGGCGCTTGCATGGAGGAACCGGACGTGCCCGCCATACGCGTGTTCAACGCCGTCTACGGTGGCGCGGTGACATCCAAGCTGTTCGAGAACGTCCGCGAAAAGCTGTCTCTTTGTTATTTTGCCAGTTCCATGACCGATGTGCAGAAGGGCGTCATGGTCGTGTCGAGCGGTATCGAGTTTGATAAGTACGACGAGGCGAAGGACGAGATCTTCCGCCAGCTCGAAGCAGTAAAGAACGGCGATGTGACGGATCAGGAACTTGAATACGCCGGACGCTACGTGGCCTCTTCACTGCGAACGGTCTCAGACAGTCCGGGCTCCCTGGAGAACTTCTATCTCACGCAGGCGCTCGGCGGATGGGACTGGAATCCGGAGGAACTGGCTTCGCTGTGTGAGTATGTGACGAAGGAGCAGGTCGTCTCCGTTGCGCAGAGCTGCTGCTGCGATGCGGTCTATTTCCTGCGCGGACTTCCCGAAGGAGAGGAGGCGGAGGAGGAATGAAAAAGAGAGAGTATCCGCAGATTGGCGAGACACTGTATTCGGACGTGCTGCCAAACGGCCTGCGCCTTTACGTGGCGCCGAAACCTGGATACGCGAAGTCTTACGCCTTTTTCGCGACGGATTATGGTGGAGCGGACCGCCGGTTCAAGCTCGGCGGAGAGTGGATCGACACACCGGCGGGCGTTGCGCATTTCCTTGAGCACAAGATGTTCGACATGCCGGACGGCAATGCCCTCAGCATCCTTTCTGCCAACGGCGCGGATCCGAACGCGTTCACGTCCGCGGCGATGACAGCCTACTATTTCTCCTCGACGGAGGGGTTCTACGAGAATCTGGATACGCTTCTGAGATTCGTTTCCACGCCCTATTTTACGCCGGAGAGCGTGCAGAAGGAACAGGGCATCATCGGACAGGAAATCGGCATGACGGATGACAATCCGGATTTCGCCGTGTATTATGGACTGCTGAAGTGCCTGCTCGCGCACAATCCCGTGCGCGATGATGTGGCGGGCACTGCGGAGAGCATCGCCGCCATAACGCCGGAGACGCTATACGGCTGCCATAGGGTCTTTTACAATCCCTCGAACATGACTCTGTGCGTCGTGGGCGACGTTGATCCGGAGCGGGTTCGGGAGGCTGCCCTGCGCATTCTGCCTGCCGAGGCGGGGGAGCAGCCGGAGCGTGATTACGGTCCGGAGGAAGCCGAGCTGCCGGTAAGCCGCAGAGCGGAAAAGGTGATGGAGGTGTCCATGCCGCTGTTCGCGTTCGGCGGGACCTTCCAGCCGGCAGAAAAGGGAGAAAAAATGATGCGGCAGCGTCTGACGGCAGATCTCGCGCTGAGCTGCCTGCTGGGGGATTCCTCACCGCTGTACAACCGGCTTTACGCAGAGGGACTGATCAACAACAGTTTCGACTTCGAAGCCGTCTACTCCGGAGGTATCGGCACCGTAGTCGTTTCCGGCGAGAGCCGGGATCCCGAGAAGGTGATGCGGGAGATCTCCGCGGCGGCGGAAGATGCCGCGAAGAACGGACTGGATGCGGCGCTCTTTGAGCGTGTTCGCCGCACGGATTACGGCATGCGCCTGCGCGCGCTGGGCTACTTCGGCGATCTGGCGAGCGATCTGGCGGAGGGCTGCTTCGCGGGTTACTGCGCCCTGGACGCTTTTGCTGCGGCGCGGGAAATCACCGCGCAGGAAGCGGCGGCGTTCCTGGGCAGCGTCCTTCGTGCGGAAAAGCTTGCGCTTTCCGTTGTGAAACCCCGCGAGGAGGTATAGGGCTTGACTTTGAGCGTATCGCAATTTACAATGGATCAGCTCCGGCAGGCAACGATCAGCTTTCCCATGTTTGGAGAAGGGTTTTCCGTCTGTCCGCCGGCATCCTTCCAGCTGTTCGGAAGAACGATCTATCTATACGGCGTGATCATCGCCGTCGGCTTTTTCCTCGCCATCCTGTACAGTGTCAGGCGCAGCGGCAAGCTCTTCGGCGTGTCGTCGGACGACCTGTATGACTCCCTGATCGCAGCGGTTCCGCTGGGGATCATAGGAGCGCGGCTTTACTACTGCCTCACATTTAAGGACGCGTCAGGCGCAAATCCCTATCTGCAGGATCCGGTATCCATCCTGAAAATCTGGGAGGGCGGACTGGCGATCTACGGAGGCGTGATCGGCGGAGCGCTCGGAATGATCCTGACAGCGTGGCGCAAGAAGATCTCGCTCGGCGCGCTTGTCGACTGCGGCGGCATGGGTCTGCTGATCGGACAGGCTGTGGGACGCTGGGGCAATTTCACGAACCGCGAAGCCTACGGCTGGTCGGAAAACGTAGATAAACTGTTCTGCCGCATGGGCCTGACTGTGCCGGGCTATGAGACTTTCTACGTGCATCCGACTTTTCTGTACGAGTCGCTCTGGAATGTGATCGGCTTTCTGGGACTGCATTTCTGGACGAAACGGCACAGACGTCGCTTTGACGGCGAGGTTTTTCTGCTCTATCTGGCCTGGTACGGCCTTGGCAGGATGCTGATCGAGGGCCTGCGCACGGACAGCCTCTGGCTCGTGCCCGGCGTGATCCGCATCTCGCAGCTGCTCGCTGCGGTGACGCTGATCGTGTCCGTAGTATTGCTGGTCGTCTTCGGACGAAAGAAGAACCGCGTATTATGGGCGGAGAGACGGCCGAAGGACGAGACGGCGCAGACTCGCAAGAAATGCCCGGATGAGTCGGCTCGTGGGGAAGACGGCGTTTTGGAAACCGATGCCGAGACCGAATCCGGTGACGAGCCGGAAATCGAGTCGGAGAGCGAAGCCGGCGATGAGCCGGAGACTGAGACCGGAAGCGAAGACAAAACCAACTGACCGTATCATCAACAAGACACAAGGAGGTAATTCAAATGGCAGACTTTACCGAAATCAAGGAAAAAGTGATCAGCACGCTGGGCGCGGTTGCCGACTCCACCAAGGAGCTGGCCGGAAAGGCGGCTGACAAAGCGAAGAGTGCCGCACGTATCGCGAAGCTCTCCATGGAGATCAACGCCGAAAAGGACAGCATCAAGAAAGCATATCTGGAGATCGGCAAGCTCTATTACGAGATGAACCGTGACAACCCGGACGGCTTCTTCGCACAGCTGTGCGATGAGATCACCGTGGCCAACGCGGAGATCGCTGCGAAGGAAGCGGAGATCGCCGATATCAAGGAGAACGGACTCAGCGGCGCGGCCGATGTCGAGGTCGAGGTCACTGAGTGCGGGGAGCCCGAGGCGGATACGTGCTGCTGCGACGAGTCCAAGGCCGGCGAAGATGCGTGCTGCTGCGACGAGCCCAAGGCCGGCGAAGATGCGTGCTGCTGCGACGAGCCCAAGGCCGATGATGGCGCATGCTGCTGCGATGCGCCCGCAGACGAGGACAAGGCGGAGTAAACGTACGACGACGCTTATAGCAAAAGAGAAGTCCTGCGGTCGGTTTGACCGCAGGACTTCTTATTTGGGACGATCAGCTGCGCTTTCTGCCATGCAGAATGGGGGAGAGCGGCTTGTAGATCAGGAAACAGAGGATCGCGTCGATCAGCCCCTTGACGAATGTGAAAGGAATGTTGAAGGTGATCAGGCATTCGAGCAGGCCGTTGACGCCCGGACGGATGGCCTGATAGGCGCCGACAATGGCTTCAATGGGCATGAACTTTGTGTAGACCGGATATGTGATGTAGTAGTTGATGGGCAAAGAGGCGGCGGCCATGATTACCGCACCGACAAGACAGGCAAGGACCGCACCGCCGCGAGATTTGCGGAACTTGTAAATCAGCCCGGCCGGGAGCACGAAGAACAGACCAATGGTGAAGTTGGCAAGCTCGCCAACGCCGCCGGTGTTCGTGGTCAGAAGCTTAATGAGATTCTTCACCAGGCACACCGCCACGCCGTAAACCGGGCCGAGGCTGAACGAGGCCAGCAGTGCGGGCAGTTCTGAAATGTCGAGCTTAATGAAACCAGGCATGAGCGGAACGGGAAATTCCAGCATCATCAGCACTGCGGCTACCGCCGAGAGCATGGCTGTGACCGTGATTTTGCGGGTCAGACTTTGCGTGGACGACTGCTTTTTGACTTCCTGCATGTTCAGATACCTCCGAGAAAAGATTAACACCCGAAAGACATGTCTTTCAGGCGTCAAAATAAACCCGTGTATCTATCATTTCAACACATCTTCTTTCATCCAGACTGTACTGTCGGTATCGGAGTTGCACCGATTCGGCCACCGAAGTGGTTCGCGGACTATACCGCCGGTCGGGAATTTCACCCTGCCCTGAAGACACGATATGCGGTTGTTGATGCCATTATAACAGGTTTCGTGCGGAATGCAATCCTTTTTTCCGATTGGCGGATATTTGAATTGCAGAAACCGAAAGCGATGAGCGCTGCTCCGCCGGGGAGGGGGCAGCGCTCATCGTTTGTTCGGCTCAAAGATAACTGACCAGGTCAGATTCCGGCCTGCTCTCAGTATGACGCGGCGAGGGCGCGGCGTCAGGCGCCGGGTAGCCGATCGGCATAAGGCTCACGGGAACGAGATTCTCTGGCAGGCTGAATGCCTCGCGCAGCTTGGCTGCATCGAAGAACATGACCCATACGGAGCCGATTCCCAGTTCCCAGGCTTCAAGCATCATATGCGTGAGAACAATGCTCGTGTCCACATCGCCGCTGTCCTTGCCGTCGAAAGGACGTTTCCAGCTCTCGCCGACGTCGTAGCAGACCAGCAGGGCCGTGCCGGCGCCATATACGCACTGGGTGCAGGTCTTGAGCTTTTCAATCGCTTCGGCGCTGCGAAGCACAAACACACGCTGCGGCTGCTGATTTTTAGCCGTTGGCGCGATGAGTCCGGCGTGAAGGATCTTGTCAAGCTTTTCCTGCTCGATCGGCCTGTCGTCAAATTTGCGGACGCTGTAGCGCGCGGCGGCCAGTTCCAAAAAATCCATTTAACATCCTCCTTGCATTGTCACGGTTGGCGGTCAGCTTCCTTTTAATACTATTCTAATCGACGCAACGGGTTTTGTAAAGCTGGACATTCCCTGTCTCTGGTGATAGGATGAGTCGGAAAGCGAGGGCAAGAGCATGGCGGTCATTCAGGAAATAACGGATTTTTCTGCTCCGGAACTGGACATCTACGCTCGGCTGACCGAGAATCAGCTGGTCAATCGCGCGGATCCGGCGAACGCTCTGTTCATCGCAGAGAGTCCTACGGTGATTTCGCGCGCGCTGGACGCAGGCTGCCTTCCGGTGTCCTTCCTGATGGAGAAACGTCACGCGAGGGGGAAAGCGGAAGCGATTCTCGCACGCTGTCCGGACATGATCCCGGTGTTCACCGCGGAGCTCGATGTGCTGACACAGCTGACGGGCTTTCACCTGACGAGGGGCATGCTGTGCGCTATGCGGCGCCCGCCGCTGCGCGAGGTGGAAGACATCTGCAGCGGGGCAAAACGCATTGCCGTATTGGAAAATGTGATGAATCCTACAAATATCGGCGCCATCTTCCGCAGCGCGGCCGCGCTGAGCATAGATGCTGTCCTGTTAACAAGTGCGGGCAGCGACCCGCTCTACAGGCGCGCGATCCGCGTAAGCATGGGAACGGTATTTCAGGTACCCTGGACGTATTTGCCGGAGGAGGACTGGCAGACGCTGCTGCACGCGATGGGATTCCAGACCGCAGCCATGGCGCTTCGGGAGGACTCCCTGCCAATCTGGGATGCGAGGCTCGCGGCGACAGAAAAGCTGGCCGTCGTACTGGGCACTGAGGGCGACGGACTGGCAGCAGAGACCATTTCGCGCTGTGACTGGACAGTACGTATTCCCATGTCGCATGGAGTGGACAGCCTTAATGTCGCGGCTGCGAGCGCTGTGGCGTTTTATCAGCTTGGGCTGCTGCACGGCAGAGAATGAACAGAAGCAAAAAAACAGGACCGGCGGGCAATTGATATCCTGCCGGTCCTGTTTTGCGAATGAATAAGCTGGCTGTTCCGCCAATCGAAATAATGAATGATCAGAAATGTCCGCCGGAGTGAGAGTGCCCGCTGCTGCTGTGTCCGCCTCCGCCTCCGCCGGAAGAGGATTTACTCTGCGGCGGGTCATACACACGCACCTGCGTCGAATGGGTGTACTGATCATAACGGAATGCGATGTTCACGCCGCCGTCAGGAATGTAATTCATGGCGCGCTGCTGCTGCTTTACGGAGCGCATCTTACCCTTTTTGACAAGGCAGAAGATGAGCGCCACAATAAACGCGATGACAAGGGGGACGAGCACATGACGCGCATGCGCCGCAGGGTTGTTCGTCGCACTGATCGGACGCCCGGTAGCTGCTGTATCCAGCAGCTTTTCGCACTGAGACTGATAATCCCTGTAGCCGGAATACCAGTCGTTGCTCCGGAAATCGTCCAGCATGGCATCCTCAATGGTCGAACGCGCGTATTCATTGAAGACCTCGTCGGCTCTCGGCCCGTAAACGCACAGATCATAGCTGCGGTCAGCCATGCTCATCAGCAGCAGGATACAGTTCCTGTCGCTTCCGAGACCAAGGTCATAGCCGACGCGGATCTCTTCTGCACAGGTATACTGGTTGTTGCTCGGACTGAATTTGCCCATGTCATCGAGCGTGACGATGTATACGCCGCAGTTGTACTTTGAAGCGATCGATTCAGCCGTATCGCGCAGATAGCTGACCTCGGAAGAACTGAAAAGACCGGCCTGATCGACGACGTAGGGGAGACCGCTGTTCCATCTGTCCGGCGCGAGAGACATGATCGGCGCGTCGTCGCCCTTGCGGTAGGTATACTGATACTCGGCGTACGTGGCTTCCAGTATGCCATCGGAGAGCTTTCCGCTCATGACGCTGCCGCGGTTGTCGCGCAGCGTGAATTTATCGCCGCTGAGTTCCCATTTCGAGGGGAAGGCGCAGCCCGAGAAGACGAGCATGGCGCTGCCGTCCTCGTTGAGAACGAGGTACTCCGTATTCGCACTGGTGCTGTAGCCGTTAAACAGCACGGTTTCGGGATAATAGGTGCCGTATACGACGCCGTCATATTCCCAGCCCGGCAGCACAGCGTCGGCTTTGCGTTCGAACACGTAGTCATAGCCGGCATATTTTCCGGTGATCCTGTCGCCGGTGAGACGGCCTTCCATGATGTCGCCGTCCTCGTCCGCGAACGCGAAGTCTTCACCGGAGAGAGACCACTCCATGGCATAGGACTTGCCGTTGAAAACGACTGTGCCCGTGCCGTTGGAAAACAGTTCGATCGCGTCCTCATCGCAATGATAAGAAGCGCCGTCCTTTTCGCAGCTGATCGCCTGGTACACGCCGACATAGGAGCCAAGGTCGGTCTGCCCGGCAGGAGCGGCAGAGGAAGAGGGCGCCGGCGCGGCCGTGGGAGCGGTTGATTGCGCTGGCGCAGGCGTCGCGCCGGATTCCATTTCATAAGTGAAATCGTAGCCGGCGTAGTTGCCGGTGATGACGCCGTCGCGGTAGACGCCGTCCATCTCGTAGCCTTCCTCGTCCTCAAGGTGGAGGCGGCTGCCGGAGATCGTCCATTCGATCCGGTAAGGCGTGCCGCCGAAAGTGATGACGCCGGTGCCGTCGGATTTGAGTTCAAGGTACTCGTTGTCGTAGCTGTACTGGTTTCCGTCCTTTTCGCAGGCTGTCGCGTCATAGTGGCCGCTGATATCAGGCGCTGCGAAAACGGCTGCGCTCAAAGCAACACAGAGCAGGAGCGCGAGCGCGAGAGAGAGGATATTTCTTTTCATTTCACACCGCCCCCTTCTCAAAAGCCGCCCCGGAACAGGAAGCCGACAAAATAGAAGACGACCGTCAGCGCGGCGGTAAGACCGCCAAGCCACGCCCAGAAGCGGCCCTTCGAGATGGGCAGGTCACCGACAAGTCTGCCTGTCTGCCCGTTCATCGCGAACAGATAGTCCTTGTTCATCCATTTCGTCTTCAGGATCCAGACAGGGAGCAGCGCATACTCGACCCTTCCGCGATTGATGTACACGTTGTTGCTTCTCGTGACGACTTCGCTGTAGCCGTTCACGTCGGAGCGCATAACGTCCTCCGCGGAATTGGTGCAGCGAAGATCCGCACGGCTGGAACTGTCCTCCACCGAGACATCGGAGATGTCGGCCAGATAGCCGGGAAGATAAGCCGCCGAGAAGGGCTTGAGCTCCGTGTAATCGAAGGGCTCAATGGAGTCCATCAGCTCGTCCGGCATCTTTTTGGAGGCGTCAGTCGGTACGCGCCGGAAACTGACCGTTCCGAAACGGCGAACATCGTAGTGGTTGGTGACCGTCACGCGGTAGTCGCCCTCGCGGTGGGTTGAAGAGGTGCGGCCCTCAAAATAGCACTCTGCGTTCGCATCTGCGTTGAAGAGCCAGAAAGGCACGTAAACGCCCTGGATCTTGTTGATCTGGTTCGTGTCGGTAAACGCCTTCGGCAGGAAGAGCTTTCCGCGGTAATGCGCCTTGAGTGCGGCCACGGCTGCAGCTTTGTCAAGCTTGAACGGAATGACATAGTCCGGCTTGAGCGTTCCGTGGAACTGACCGGGCACGATGGTCGGGTTGCCGCAGTACGGACAGCTGGAGGCCGCGGTCGTAACATCGCAGATCAGCTCCGCGCCGCAGCTCGGGCAGTTGAACGTGCGGACGTTGGCACCCAGTTCGCCCCAGTCGGCAGAGATCGTTGAGCCGTCCCACTGGCTGTGAGAATATTCTTCCTTTTTCGAGTCAGAGAGTGTCGCGGCGGCCTGCTCCGGAGGTATCTCGCCGAGGTATTCCGGCGGTATATCGCCCCCGGCGGGCGGCTTGCTCTGCTGGTCGACAAAACTCTGCGAGGCCTGCTCGTCATGCGCAGCGTAGTAAGCTTCGATCTCGGCTACGTCGAAGGAGGAGCCGCAGTATTCGCATTCCAGCTTGCCGGTCTGACTGGAGAAATGCAGAGGACCTGTGCATTTCGGACACTGGTAATTGGTAATCTGAGAGGGCATGGAATGCCTCCTTTACATACATACAAGGGAAAAGGCAAGGGGAGAGGTATCCCCTTGCCTCATCGCTTCAGGATATCAGCCCGCGAAGGGCTTGCCGCACTCGGGGCAGAATTTGGGGGCGACTCCGTCAGCCGGCTCATAGCCGCAATTGGAGCACTTCGGAGCGGCGGCCGGCTTCGGCTTGCCGCATTCGGAGCAGAACTTGCCGGTGTTTACCGCGCCGCAGCTGCACTTCCAGCCTTCCGGCTCAGCAGGCTTCGGCTGTCCGCACTCGGCGCAGAACTTTCCTGTATTCACCGCGCCGCAGGCGCATTTCCAACTGCCGGCGGCGGGGGCAGCGGGAGCGGCAGGAGCGGGAGCTGCCTGCTGCTGAGCGCCCATCGCGTAGAGGTTCTGAGCATTCATTCCGCCGGCGTTTCCGGCCATATTCATGCCCATGAAAGCCATGGCGGCACCCGCGCCTTCGTTGGCTGCGGCGCTCTGCATCGCGGCGGCCTGCGCGCCGACAAGATGTGCAGCGGCCATAGTGGGATCGCGGAAAGCTGCATTGCGCTGCAGTTCCTTGATCATGGCTTCGTCTTCTTCGCTGGCTTTGACAGAGCTCACGCCGAAGGATACGATCTCCAGACCGCGCAGATCGCGCCACTTGTTGGAGAGAACTTCGTTGAGCGCATCGGCCATCTCAATGGTGTGGCCGGGCAGCGCGCTGTAGCGGATGCCCATCTCGGAGATCTTTGCAAAGGCGGGCTGCAGAGCGGTCAGAAGTTCAGTCTTGAGCTGACCGTCGATCGTCTCACGGACATAGTCGTCCGTGACGTTGCCGCAGACGTTGGTATAGAACAGCAGGGGGTTGGACACGCGGTAGCTGTACTCACCGAAGCAGCGGATACCGATGTCAATGTCGATACCGGCACGCTGATCCACGACGCGGAAGGGAACCGGGGAAGGCGTTCCGTACTTGTTGCCGATGAGTTCCTTGGTATTGAAATAGTACACGCGCTGATCCTTCGGGGGCTCGCCGCCGAAAGTGAAGCGCTTGCCGATGTTCTTGAAGACTTCAAGAATGCTCTCGCCCAGCTTGCCGCTGAAGATGGAGGGCTCAGTGGAGGCGTCATAGGTGAACTCGCCAGGCTCGGCGCAGACCTCGACGACCTTGCCCTGCTCGACGATCAGCATGCACTGGCCGTCGGCAACGGCAATGATGGACCCGCTGGTGATGATGTTATCAGATCCCTTGGTGTTGCTGGAACGTCCGCCGACACGCTTTTTACCCTTGACGGCAAGAACGTTCTCCGGCAGAGCTTCGCAGTAGAAGTATTCTTTCCACTGATCCGCAAGTACGCCGCCCGCGGCGCCCAATGCTGCTTGAATAAGACCCATATGTATTGCCTCCTGTAAGTAATGATGTGTCCGTTCCAATCCGAAAGACCAGAGCCTTCCGCATGCACAATAACTATTTTACACGAATTCAGGGATTTTTCAATATCAGAATGCGCTTTTTTCTGCCCGCTGGACCGCAGCGACGGACGGGGACCCTGCCGGGGGAGCAGACACCGAAGCGCTTTGAGACGCGGGCGAAATCCAGCCGAAAAGAGAGAACCACTATATGTTGTGGCAAAATCGCATATATGTCCGGATGCTGCGGAATATATAGACGGGAAGGAAACGGCTGGTTTTTTGCCGGAATGCTGTAAATATGTTATGTAACCCCTTGACAAGGAGTGAAAAGGATGCTACATTTAGTGATGCACCGAGAAAATCGACCACAAGATATAGATAACAGATATGAGAGGGGAGCCAAGATGATACAGATGATCGTCAAGAGGGACGGACGCATCGTCCCCTACGACCGTGAAAAGATCGCTCTGGCTGTTTTGAGCGCCATGAAGGCCTCGGGGGAGGGCACCGTCGCGGACGCCGCGCGCGTGGCCGAGGCTGTAGAGAGCACGCTCGAGGGCCGCTGCGGGTCCGAGCCGCCGCAGATCGAGGTCATTCAGGATATCGTCGAGCAGGAACTCATGCAGCATGAATTCCTTGGCGCGGCGAAAGCGTACATCCTTTACCGCGCGACGCGCACGCGCGCACGCGAATCCCGCACGACGCTGATGAAGACCATCGATGAGATCGCCAGCAAGGACGCGAGACTGTCCGATCTCAAGCGCGACAACGCCAATATCGACGGTAACACAGCCATGGGTGCGATGCTGCAGATCGGTGCAGCCGGCGCGAAGGCTTACAACGAGGCGTATCTGCTTCGGCCCGAGCATGCAAAGGCGCACCGCGAGGGCGACATCCACATCCACGATTTCGATTTCTACGCGCTCACGACCACCTGCACCCAGATCGACATCATCCGCCTGTTCAAGGACGGCTTCTCCACCGGTCACGGCTTCCTGCGTGAGCCCCAGTCGATCGGCAGCTATGCGGCGCTGGCGGCAATCGCCATCCAGTCCAACCAGAACGACCAGCACGGCGGTCAGTCCATCCCGAATTTCGACTACGGAATGGCGCAGGGCGTCGGCAAAACCTTCCGCAAGCAGTACCGCAAGAAGCTGACCGAGATCGTCGAGGACTATCTGGACCGGGACGAACTTGGCGAGGAAGTCGACCGCGCAGTGGATGCGGCGGAGGACGTGCTCGGACCGAACGCGCTCGAGCCCGCGGAGGGATTCGATGCTCTGGTCGCAAAGAACCTGCTCGAGGTGCTCGGCGTCGGTCAGCAGGAGGCGGAGCATCTGATCGCGCGTGCCCGCGCAAGATCGGAGAAACAGACTGAGCGCGAGACCTATCAGGCAATGGAGGGCTTCGTCCACAATCTCAACACGATGCACTCCCGCGCCGGCGCGCAGACGCCGTTCTCTTCCATTAACTACGGTACGGATACGACGCCTGAGGGCAGAATGGTCATCCGCAACATCCTTCTGGCGCTCGACGCCGGCCTCGGTCACGGCGAGACCTGCATCTTCCCGATCCATATCTTTAAGGTCAAGGAAGGCGTCAACTACAACGAGGGAGATCCGAACTACGATCTGTTCCGACTCTCCTGCAAGGTTTCGGCGAAGCGCCTGTTCCCGAACTACACGTTCCTCGACAGCCCTTACAACCTCCAGTATTACAAGCCCGGACATCCCGAGTCTGAGGTCGCCACTATGGGCTGCCGTACCCGCGTGATGGGCAACGTCTATGATCCGACACAGGAGATCGCTTTCTCCCGCGGCAATCTGTCTTTCACGTCCATCAATCTCCCGCGTCTGGCGCTGGACAGCAAAGGCGATGAGGCGCTGTTCCTGCGCAAGCTCGACGATATGCTTGAGCTCGTAGCACAGCAGCTGCTCGACCGTTTTGAGATCCAGGCAAAGAAGCGCGTCTACAACTACCCGTTCCTGATGGGGCAGGGCGTGTGGCTCGACTCGGACAAACTCGGCCCCTACGACGAAGTCCGCGAGGTGCTCAAGCACGGCACGCTCTCGATCGGCTTCATCGGCCTTGCCGAAACACTTACGGCGCTATACGGTCACAATCACGCAGAGGATCCCGCCATGCAGGAGAAGGGCCTTATGATCATCAAGCGCATGCGCGATTTCTGCGACAACAAGTCCAAGGCGATGCGCATGAACTTCACCCTGCTTGCAACGCCTGCAGAGGGCCTGTCCGGCCGTTTCATCCGCATGGACCGCCAGCGTTACGGAAAGATCACCGGCGTCACCGATCGCGAGTACTACACCAACTCTTTCCACGTACCGGTCTGGTATCCCATCGGCGCGTATGACAAGATCAGGATCGAAGCTCCCTATCACGCGCTCTGCAATGCCGGTCACATCAGCTATGTCGAACTCGACGGCGATACGGCAAAGAACGTTGAAGCCTTTGAGAGCATCGTGCGCTGCATGCACGACTGCGGCATCGGCTACGGCTCCATCAACCATCCCGTCGACCGCGACCCAATCTGCGGCTATGTCGGCGTGATCGGTGATGTCTGCCCCCGCTGCGGCCGGCATGAGGGAGAGGCGCTCTCCGAAGAGCGTATGGAAGAACTCGTCAAGAAGTATCCCCAGATCAAATCCTTCGTCGGAATCGAATAACGAAAGAATCGCCTGAAGCACAGAAGAGGAGGAAATAAAAAATGACAGTCGCAACGAAACAGAGCAAACTCGGACAGGGTGTGGGCTTTGAGCGCATCCGCCGCATCACCGGTTACCTCGTCGGTACCATGGACAAGTGGAACGACGCGAAAAAGGCCGAGGAGCGCGACCGCGTCAAGCACAGCCTTACAAAATAATGAACATCGACATGGCCGGGATCGTCGGCGACTCGATCGTCGACGGTCCCGGAATCCGTACCGTCTATTTCTCGCAAGGCTGTCCGCACCACTGCGAGGGCTGCCAGAACCCGGAGACCTGGGCTTTCGGCGTGGGCACGCCCATGGACACGGAGACGCTCGCCGGTATTGCCAAAGAGAATCCGCTCTGCCGCGGCGTTACGTTCTCCGGCGGCGAGCCTTTCGCACAGGCCGCGGGCTTTGCGGAACTGGCGGAGGCGCTGAAAAAGGATGGCTACGAGATCGCCAGCTTCACAGGCTATACCTTCGAGCAGCTCCGCGACACAGGTTCGCCTGAGCAGAAGAAACTCTTATCCCTTCTGGATGTGCTCGTGGACGGCCCCTTCGTACTCGCTCAGCGCAGTCTCGATCTCGTGTTCCGGGGCAGCGCCAACCAGCGCGTCATCGACGTGCAGAAGAGCCTCGCTGCGGGCAGGGTCGTGCCCGCGCCTCCGCGCTGGCAGGGAGAATACTGAGTTTGAGCGTGCCCGCTTTCCGTCAGGGAAGGCGGGCGCTTTGTTCTATTGCACGTTGGCGGCGTTTGTGGTATCCTTTGTAAGAAAGAAACGTGGCCGCGGAAGCGGCAAGACTTACGCTTGAGGTTGACATAATGCATAAATCCCGTTGTTTTCTGGCTGCGCTGCTGGTTGCGGCCGTTTGTATGTCCGGCTGCGGCGGAAAGCAGGAGGAGACTCCGGAGCCGATCAGCGTGCAGGCGGCGCTCGAGACCGTTGAGGAAAACCTGGGCAGATCGGTCTGCGTCAGAGGTTATCCCGTCGCGTTCTTTTACTCCTATACTTACAGCGGAGCGAAGGTTTTCAGCATCTATTTCGCGGATACGCCGGCGGAGTTTTACGGTGAGATCGAGACCGTGGAAGAAGTGAACGAGGCATGGGTCGAAGCTATCGTTCACGAGGATAACGAGCTTTGGAAGAGCGTCAAGGATGTTTTTGACGGTAAGCGGGAGACGGAGGAATACCTGCTGCTGCTCAAGGGCGCAAAGAGCCGGATCACAGGCGCCTATTACTACGACTTCTTGGAAATCAGATAGCCTGCGGGCATGAAAAAGGCGGTGTAAGAGCTCTGGAACATAAGCTCTCACACCGCCTTTTTCGGCACGGAAGTGCGACTTGCAGTCAAGCGGTCATCCGGAGTGGCGCAGCTGTGTATGCTTCGGCCCTCTTTGAACTGAGCAGCATAAACACAGATACAGCCTTTTCAATTCTTGTCTGCTTTCAACAGTGCGGGAATCAGGTCAAACGGCTCAGCGCCGGCAAGCGCGTCCGTGACTGCCTTGATCCGGTCCAGCTCGGCACCGAGAGAGACAGCCAACTTTTCAGGCTCGTCAGTATAGTTTCCAAGCCGCCCGCCAGTATAACTGCCGTCGCGGATTCCCAGGAAAAGCTTTTCCTTTTCCGGATCGAAGCGTCCATACGCCGCATACAGGCCGACCGCATCGGCAATCAGTTCGTCCCGTATTGGATCGATATCGTCCGGATACAGGCGGCGGCATATCACGTGGGTCAGTTCGTGGAAGCGGCGGATCGTATCGGATAAGGCAAGCCATTCATCCTCCGAGCAGCCGATCGCTTCAGCCTTTATACCGCTGTAGGGGCCGCGGGAAAGCACGACAAGCATGTCGAGGTAGTTTTCCCTGACCGAAGTGAAGCGCTTGAATTCCGCACTTTGCTCCTCTTCCGGAAAATGCGCCAGATGAGCGCGGATTCGGGGCCAGTTGAATACTGTGAGCATGGCTGCGCCCTGGCTTTCGGGTACCGGATCCAGGGGACCCTTTTTCGCAGCAAGAAGGCCCCGTATGACGTACTCGAAATCGTGGCGGCTGCCAAGCGTGACCACCGGCACCGATCCGGCGGGCGTTTCGACGGTCTCAAGACAGTCGTGCTCGTCTCCGATATAGTGGTCCGTGTTCCTGACATCCGGATCCTCGCCCCGCAGAACTATGCGGCGGTATGTTTCCTGTTTGTCCCTGTCGGGATTCAGATACAGCTGCGGGTATTCGGCAGCGAGAGTATCAAGGACTGCGCTCATATTTGCTGAACTCCTTTTCGTAGTTCGATATGTGAATCATACATACGCCCCGTTCTCCGAGGAGAGCGGGTCTTATTTCAATCTCCTCGATTGATGGTGGAGATAAGCGGGATCGAACCGCTGACCTCTTGAATGCCATTCAAGCGCTCTCCCAAGCAAATCTGTCGCGTACCCCTGAAAACCGATGAGCGCGGGGCGCGTTTTTGCGTGGAAATATGCTTGAAATACGGGTTCATTGAAGAAAAGCATACAATTATGCTTGGAGAATTCCCCAGTGTCTCACCCGGCATTGCGGGAATCTTCTGCATATGCGATTCTGCCTCCTGGCAGGGAAAAGCGATTTCACAAACCGTCGAAATGGTGTTGATATTTCTTGCCATCACACCCATTTCAGACTATAATAATAAATGGGAAATCGAAACGTATAAACGTATAAGAGGCGGTGATTCCCTATGGACAATATGACGCAGGCAACGAAAAGCGAAGGCAGGCTCCAGCCCTATCTTTCCCCTGCGGCGGCATGGGCGCTCGCGGTCGGCACCAGCGTAGGCTGGGGTTCGCTGGTCGTGACCAGCAATACCTATCTGGCGCAGGCCGGTCCCCTTGGCAGCATTCTCGGTCTGCTGATCGGCATGCTGCTGATGCTGATCATATGCCGGAATTTCTTTTACATGGCGGGGAAGTATCCCCGTGCCGGCGGGGTTTACGACTATACCAAGGAAGTGTTCGGCTATGACCGGGCGTTTCTGGCGTTCTGGTTCCTCAGCCTGACCTACATCGCCATGTTCTGGGCCAACGCAACCAGCCTGCCCCTGTTTGCGCGCTTCTTCATCGGCGATACCTTCCGCGTCGGGCGCCTCTTTACAGTCTTCGGCTATGATGTGTATCTGGGCGAAGCGCTGCTGACGATGGCTGCCATCGCGCTGGTGACCCTTCTGTGCATCAAGAGCAAAATGGCTGCCGCCCATGCGATGGTGGGGTTGGTTGCCATTTTCACGGTGGGCATCACCCTTTGCTTCATTGTCGCCGCCGTATCGAACAAGGGCGGCTGGGCTCCGGCCTTTGTCCCGGAACGGAGCGCGATCTTCCAGTCGCTGCGGATCGCGTTTATCTCTCCATGGGCCTTCATCGGCTTTGAGGGCATTACGCATTCCGCAGAGGAGTTCCGGTTCAAGCGGGACAAGCTGCACCGCATTCTGGTCGTCTCCGTGCTGACGACCACCGCGCTTTATGTGTTCGTCACGCTGCTGAGCATTTCGGCCTACCCGGAGGGCTGTGCCAGCTGGCTCGACTATATCCGCAATCTGGATCAGTATTCCGGGATCGAGGGACTGCCCGCCTTCTACGCCGCGCAGCACTATATGGGCAGCTTCGGCGTAGGCGTGCTGATGGCCTCTCTGCTGGCTCTTGTGCTGACGAGCCTGATTGGGAATCTGCGGGCGCTGAGCCGCCTGTTCTACGCGACGGCGCGGGACGATATCCTGCCCGAGAAGTTTGCCGAGCTCAACAAAAAGCATATCCCCGCGAAGGCCATGCTTCTGATCGCCGGGATCAGCATGGTGACCCCCTTCGTCGGGAGGACGGCCATCGGCTGGATCGTGGACGTGACAACGCTGGGCGCTACGATGCTGTACGGCTTCGTGTCCGCTGCGACGCTCAAAACCGCCAGAAAGCTGAAGGATCGGAGGGAAACGGTCACCGGCTTTCTGGGCTTTGCGGTGATGCTCGTGTTCGCTTTCTATCTGCTGTTCCCCAATCTGTTTGGGGACGTCATGCTGGAAACTGAGACCTATATCCTGTTCATGGCGTGGTCGATCATCGGCATCATCTTCTTCCGCCATATCATCAAAAAGGACCACGCCCGCCGCTTCGGCAAGGCGATCATTGTCTGGATCGCCATGCTGGCCCTGGTCGTGTTCATGGCCATGATCTGGTCGGGGCGCGTGGACGAGCAGACCACGAACGATGCGGTTCATGCGGTGCAGGAATACTATACCTCCGCTGAGACAGACGGCGCCTCTGCACTTAGTGAGGAGGAGTACATCGAGAACCAGCTCAGGCAGATCCACCGGACGGACACCTTCACCACGGTCGTCATCACGGGTCTGTTCGTCATTGCCCTTGCCGCAATGCTGGTGAACCATTTGTCCATGAAACGCTGGGAGAACAAGGCGGTGGAGGAGCGCGACAAGGCGAGGGAAACCGCCTTTAAGGACTCGATGACCGGCGCGAAGAGCAAGCTCGCCTATCTCCAGCACG
>JAFYCC010000094.1 GCA_017539885.1 Oscillospiraceae bacterium | reverse complement strand
GAGAGCTTTTTACGCACAGGACGCTGTTCCTACCCCTCAGAACTGTTTGATCCTGTGCCACAGAGCCGCAGATTAGGGCGGACGTCCACGGGTGTGATGACTCAGATAACGTAGTGCCCGAAGCACTCAGGGTAGTCAACCAGGCTTCTCTCGTTTTCGGGAGCAAGCCCTCGCTTCATACCGTCAGGTTAAGCGGCGGGTGGTTGACGCTCATTTGTCCAGCTCTCTCTGACTTGATTTTTGCAACGGAAAGGATCCTCGTCTCTTATCTTGCCGGTTCTTCCGCCAGAAGACGTTCCACCAGTTCGCGCTGCTCAAACAGGACGCAGCCGCCCACATGATCATTGTCAAGCGCCCCTCCTTCCCGAAGCGCAAGGAACAGCGGCGAACGCAGCGCGCCGCGAACGCCGAGTTCGCGGACGTTGACGTCCGAATACGGCGAAAACGGACACGGTTCCGCGCCGCCATGGGAGTTGATGTGAAAGAATCCCCTTCCTGCCGCCATGCAGCCTCCGTCCGCCTTCTCGTCACCCGGAAACGCGAGCGCGATCAGTTCGGGGAAACGCTCCCGCAGCGTCTGTGTCGCTTCAAGCAGATACCTTCGTTCATCGTCGCCGGGCGCTAGCTGCCTTGCCTCCTGCGTAACGGGCACGAACTCGACATAGATGACAAGCCTGCAGCCGAGATCAGCCAGGCCCTGTACGTACTCCGGAGAGACGACCTGTCTGTTATTCTCGGTCGTCACCGTGATCGAAGCGCCGAAAAGCAGGCTGCGCTCGTGAAGTTTTCCCATCGCGGCGATCAGCTTGTCGTATACCCCTGCGCCGCGCCGTCTGTCGGTTAGTTCGCGGTCGCCCTCAATGCTCAGCACCGGGATCAGGTTTCGGCATCTGTCCAGGAGAGCGAAAGTACCGTCATCCATAAATGTGCCGTTGGTGAATATCGGGAACAGCAGGTTCTTCATCTGTCCTGCAGTCTCTACGACATCCGGACGCAGCAGCGGCTCTCCGCCCGCCAGCATGATGAAACTGACGCCCAGAGACTCCGCCTCCTCAAAAATGCGTTTCCATTCCTCGTCGTTCAGCTGTCTCACCGGCGCGGCATCCACCGTAGCCTCGCTGCAGCGGGAGTAGCATCCCGCACAGTGAAGATTGCATTTGCTCGTGATGCTCGCGATCAGAAACGAGGGAACATGCAGCCCTTCCTTTTCCAGTTCCAGCCGCCGTTTCGTCGCTTTTGCCGCAGCAGCCGCGAACTTCAGCATGAAGGCGCTTTCCTTCGGGTCACGCAGCGTAGCCCGCAGCGTATCGGCGACGATTCTGTCAACACCTCTGGCTATATGTTCCTGCAGGTCTATGCTCTGTTTCACTCTCTATTCCTCCACGCGTGCCGCTTCTTCCGCAGCCTTTTCAATTGCGATGATATCCTCAAAGGGGATGGTATTCCCGTCAGTCAGGACAAGCACTCTCTCCTGCGTCCTGAGGCTGCGTATCCTCCCCTCCGAGATTACGTATGTGCCTCCCGCTTTTCGATGATCCGGTACAAAGTATTCCAGCCGCACCGTATCCCCCTGCATCAAATTGTTTAATACATCGTTTATGCCCGCGATCGCATCGTCACTAAGCTCTATCCGGCTGTCCGTGATCCTTGCTGTCTCGTCCACAGCGGCGCCGTAGCCGGTCAGCGCTGCAAAGGGTGAAAACTGTGCCGCCCGGTCACGCATGGCCATCGGCGGATGTTTCTCGGAGACGTGATGCGGCAGATCGATGATGTCATCGTAAAGATGTGTCTCTGTCATTATGCTTTATGCCCTCCGATCTGCCGGTTCCTGTCCCGTCCCGTCGCGCCCTCCTGATAGCTGGTTCCATGCAGAATTGAGTTTTTCCCATAGCGCTTCCGAATGCTCAGCATGGCCTGCTGCAGGCGCTGCTCCTTCTCCATCGCAGCGTCCTCCTCTTCCTGAGCGGTCTCACCGTCCGAAAACAGATCCAACTGCCGGAAGGATTCCCGTTTTGCTTCTCCGGCCGGTACGACGCGGTTGAACACGACATACATGCGCCGGACAAGCAGTTTCTCATCCACGATGCGGTCATACAGGCGAAGCACCGCGTCAACGAGGATCCTCGTGCTGGATGTCTGCCTTTCGAGGTTTTCCGTTCCGTGTGCCATTTTTGGCGCTTTCCTGCCGTACCAGTCCGTTACAACCGTACCTGCGAATTCTGGAGTCAGGCTGGACACATCGTAACCGACAGTGAGCTCCGCCTGATCGGCGACCATTCCCTTTTCCACCATGTCCATGACCAGTCCGTTGGCCATCTCGCGGACGATGATCCTTCCCTTTTCGGCGCTGTACGGCTCTGCGAGCACCTGTCCTACGCTCAGGCTGTTGCTCTCCGGCCTGTAGGCCTTGATGTCCGCGATCCCGACCGGCTCCCAGCCCCAGGCGTGATCGATCAGCAGTTCCGCGTTGACCCCGAAGAGTCTGTACAGCAGTTCCTCATTCTGCACAGAGCAGCGCGCCACATCGCCCATCGTGGTCATCCCGTGCTCTTTCAGGCGGCGCGCGTAACCGCGTCCGACGCGCCAGAAATCCGTTATCGGCGTGTGCGACCACAAATGTTTCCGATAGGTCTTCTCATCCAATTCCGCGATCCGCACTCCGTCTCTGTCCGCCGGGATGTGCTTCGCCCAGATGTCCATGGCGATCTTGCAGAGATAGAGATTCGGGCCGATCCCGGCCGTGGCCGTGATGCCGGTCGTCAGCAGCACGTCCCGGATGATGCGCATGGCGAATTCTCTGGCGCTCAGGCCGGTCGTTCGAAGATAAGCGGTCGCGTCAATGAACACTTCGTCGATGGAATACACGTGTATATCTTCAGGTGCGACGTATTTCAGATATATGCTGTAGATCCGCGTGCTGTAATCCATATAGAACGCCATTCTCGGCGTCGCCACGATATAATCCAGTTCCAGACCCGGCTTGCGCGCAAGCTCGAGCGCATCGCATGATTTTCCGGTAAATACATGTCCCGGCGCTTTTGCCAGACGCCTTGCGTTCACGGTCTTTACCTGCTGCACGACCTCAAACAGTCTCGCCCTGCCCGAAATCCCTAAAGCTTTGAGCGACGGCGTGACGGCCAGGCAGATCGTTTTCTCCGTGCGGCTGATGTCGGCAACGACCAGATTGGTAGTCAGCGGATCCAGTTCCCGTTCCCTGCATTCGACGGAGGCGTAGAAGCTCTTGAGATCGATCGCAATATAGGTTTTTTCTGTCATCTCCGCCGCCGCCTTTCCTTCAGTCTTCAAATATGAGTATATACTATTTTCTTATGTCACCGCAAGGGCCGAATCCTGTTGATGTCGATTGACGCGGCACCCATATCCGTGTTACAATGTAATATAATTCATTATCTGAAGGCTGTGCTGTCATGCGAATCCAGAGCGGACAAACCATTTGGACCCGAAACTACATCTGTATTCTGCTGGCGAATTTCCTGATGCAGATTTCCAACTTCTCCACCAACACGCTCGTGTCGACCTACGCATCTTTTCTCGGCGCGGCGCCGACCCTTATGGGGCTGATGACGGGGATGTTCTACGGGATCTCTCTGGCCATGCGTCCGATCGCAGGGCCGGTTCAGGCGCGCGTGGATCACAAAAAGCTGCTGATTCTCGTATATGTTCTCGGCTGCGTGGCGAATGCAGGCTACGCGCTGTTTCATACGATTCCTCTGTTTCTGCTGTTCCGCGTCCTGCACGGCGTGGAATATGCGTTTTTCGGCTCTCTGTGCATGACTGTGGCCGCCGATAGCGTGCCGCGTGCAAAACTTGCCTCCGGAATGGGCTTTTACGGTCTGAGCAGTTCTGTCGCGCAGGCTTTTGCGCCGCAGCTCGGGATTTCTCTCCGCGCCTGGGGTGCCGCGCGCGGCGGCGAGGACTTCGGTTATTCCGCGCTGTTTCTCTTCAGTGTGCTGATGATGCTGCTCGCGCTGATCCCGGTCTGTTCGCTGCGAAGCGAAAAAGCGGAGATACTCACGGATAACAATCCCGCCGTGCGGGAAAAATGGTACCGGAGCATAGTCTCCCGCCACGCACTCCCGCCCGCGCTGATCGTTCTGCTGCTCATGATGTCCTTCGCCATTCTCAACGCTTACATGGTGCCGCTCGGCGAAGAACTCGGCATAAAGAACATCGGCCTGTTCTTCACTGTCTTTGCAGGCGCGATGCTGGTGATCCGCCCGGTCAGCGGCTGGCTCTCCGATCGTTTCGGACTGCAGAAGATGATGGTACCCAGCATTCTGTCTTTCTGTGCGGCCTTTCTGCTCATCGGCAGCGCTGCGTCCATGCCTCTGATTCTGGTCGGCGCACTTCTGGCATCCTTTGGAGACGGAACGTCGAATCCGGCAACGCAGGCGCTGAGTGTGCTGATGGAGCCTCGTGAGCGCCGCGCCGTCGCCAGCAACACGCTATATATCGGCATGGATATCGGCCTGTTCGTCGGGCCGCTGCTCGGCGGCATGGTGCTTGATTTTGCCGGGAGTTATCGTGCGGTACTGCTCGGCGGCAGCGTGCCCCTGGCGCTGGCGCTTGTCGTCCTCTTCATCACCTGGAAACCATGCAAACGCCGGATTGAAGCGGTCGCAGCAATGGAGAGCGCACATACGCCTTCCGAAAATTAAGGCCGGAGGCTGTGCGATGGAATTCTTGAAAGCTCATCAACTCAATATCATGCTGTTCATGAGCGGTATGTGCTTCGTATTGGCGATACTGACTCTGACGACAAAATCGCTGTCGCCCAAGCGCAAATATATTATCGCGTCTCTGGAATTTGCCGCCATGCTGCTTCTGCTTTCGGATCGCTACGCGTATATCTACAGGGGGGATCCGAGTCTGCTCGGATTCTGGATGGTCCGGATCAGCAATTTCCTTGTCTATCTCATGACGCTGTACATTTCCCATGCGCTGACGCTTTACCAATTGGATCTGTTCAGGCACGAAGGAAAACTGACAAGTTTTCCAAAAAGGCTCTATGTGTGTGAGGTGTTGTTTGCAATCGGTCTTGTGCTGCTGATCATTTCCCAGTTCACAGGATTGTATTACACCTTTGATGCCCAGAACACTTATCAGCGCGCGCCTGCCAACATTCTATGCTATGCCGCTCCTTTCCTGATCACATTCATTCAGATCTCAGTCATTGTGCAGCATCGAAAGCAGCTGCGCCCCATGATCGTGCTGTCCCTTGGTCTGAACACGCTCGTGCCGCTTGTGGCATCGGTCATTCAGATCTTCGCCTATGGCGTGTCTCTTACAAACATGACCGTCGTGGGTATGGCGATCTTTCTTTACATATTCGTGGTAATCGATCTGAGCGAAACCGCGAAACATGCAAAGAACATGGAGATAGATTTCTACAGACAGGAAAAAGAAAAAGAGCATGATATGTTCGAGCAGACGGCTGAGGCGCTTGCAAGTGCTATCGACGCCAAAGACAGATATACTCATGGTCATTCCAGCCGTGTCGCCATGTACTCCCAGATGATCGCGCGCGCCGCCGGCAAGTCGGATGAGGAATGCGAACAGATCTACTTCTCCGCACTGCTGCACGACGTGGGCAAGATCGGAGTAGCTGACAGCATCATCAACAAGGACGGACGGCTGACAGACGAGGAATTCGCGCAGATAAAGCTCCACCCGCTCTACGGCAGTCAGATTCTCTCCCAGATCCATCTGTCCCCTAATCTGGGCATCGGCGCACGTCACCATCACGAGCGATATGACGGCAAGGGGTATCCGGACGGGCTCAAAGGCCAGGATATACCTGAGATTGCCCGCATCATAGGCGTGGCGGACGCATACGATGCGATGACCTCGAAGCGGAGTTATCGTGACCCCCTGCCGCAGGACAGAGTCCGCGCGGAGCTTGTCAAGGGAAGCGGAACTCAGTTCGATCCGCAGTTCGCAGAAATCATGGTGCTTCAAATCGATTTGGATACGGATTACACTATGAAGGAGACCGAATCCGCCTCCTCCCGTCCCTTTATTCTGGAGTGATCGAATCCTTCCGTCATCCCCGCACCCTGCCGGTCCAGCCGGCACAGTCGTTTTCTCCCGCTCTCCAAAACAAAATCACGGTCGCCCGACACCGGGATGACCGTGATTCTTTTTCTTAAATGAGTATGCCGTTGCAGTGGTCGATCTCGTGCTGAATGATCTGTGCCGTCCAGCCGCTGAAGCTTTTCAGTCTGACTTGAAACTGTTCGTTCTGATATCTGACCTTGATGCTTCGATAGCGCTTCGTCTTCCTTACGCCGGCAAGCGACAGACAGCCCTCCTCCGTTTCGTACGGCTGCGCACATTTCACGATTTCCGGGTTGAACATCGTCATATAGCTCCCGTCATGATCGAACACGATGATGCGTTTGGCAACGCCGATCATGTTCGCCGCCATGCCTACGCAGCCCTCACGGTGCGCCCGGAGTGTATCTAGCAGATCCTGCGCCGCCGCAAGATCTGTCTCCGTCGCCGGTTCCGAACGCCTTGCGAGAAAGATCGGATCCTGAACAATTTGTCTTACCATATTTCACCTCAGGCATGCTTGCTTCAAGCTGCGTTCCAGACACGCAAAGGGCACCGGCCAGCCTCTTGCGAGGGGAATGAACCGGTGCTCTTTTCTCTGGTGCGCTATTGCAGCGTGTCTCCTTCCGAATCCCAGCCGGATCAAAAATCAAGCGTCGCGAAATAATCCTCCGGCGTCTCCGCACGGCGTATAAGCTTCGCCGTACCGTCCTCGCACAGCAGCACCTCGGCGCTCCGCAGCTTGCCGTTATAGTTGTAGCCCATGGAGTGTCCGTGCGCGCCAGTGTCGTGGATAACCAGGAAATCTCCGTCGTCCACGCGCGGCAGCCAGCGATCGATAGCGAATTTGTCGTTGTTCTCGCAAAGGCCGCCTGTCACATCGTAAAGGTGATCCTCCGGGAGATTCTCTTTGCCCATCACAGTGATGTGATGGTAGGCGCCGTACATGGCCGGACGCATCAGGTTGCAGGCGCATGCGTCAACGCCGATATAGTCCTTGTGGATGTGCTTCTGGTGGATGGCTTTCGTCACGAGGCAGCCGTAGGCCCGAGCATGAACCGTCCGAGTTCCGTACAGATCGCAACATCACCCATATCTGCCGGAACGAGGATCTGCTCATAAACGCGGCGCACCTTCTCTCCGATCTCCAGGATATCCGCCGGCTGCTGATCCGGACGATAAGGAATGCCTACGCCTCCGGAGAGATTGATGAAGCCGATGTGCACGCCCACATCATTCTTCAGCTCCACCGCAAGGCGGAACAGCTGCATGGCCAGCGTCGGCCAGTAGTCGTTCGTCGTTGTATTTGAAGCCAGGAAAGCGTGAATGCCGAATTCCTTGGCGCCCTTCTCCTTGAGAAGGCGGAAAGCCTGAAACATCTGCGGCTTGGTCATGCCGTACTTTGCGTCTCCGGGGGAGTCCATAATGGTGTTGGATATCTCAAAATAACCGCCCGGATTGTACCGGCAGCTGATCTTCTCCGGAATCTTGCCGATCGTCTTCTCCAGGAAGTCGATGTGCGTGATATCGTCAAGGTTGATTGTCGCGCCCAGCTTGTCCGCAAGCCGGAAATCCTCGGCAGGCGTATCATTGGAGGAGAACATGATGTCGCCGCCGCTGATCCCCACGCGCTCGCAGAGCATGAGCTCGGTGAGGCTGGAGCAGTCCATGCCGCAGCCCTCCTCCCGGAGGATCTGCATCAGAGTCGGATTGGGTGTGGCTTTGACAGCGAAAAACTCCTTAAATCCCGGATTCCACGCGAAAGCCTGCTTCAAACGCCGCGCATTGGCGCGGATCCCCTTTTCGTCATAAAGATGATAGGGAGTCGGAAACTGCTCGGAAAATGCCTGCAGCTGCTCAAGCGTGACGAAAGGCTTTTTCATGGTAACCCTCCTGCATGAATATTCAATGTAATGTGAATAATATCATATGCCGCGCGCCTTTGCAATTGACATCCCCTACGAAGCGCCGCTGCGCTGTCAGCTGAATACTGAACGTTTTTCCCAAAACGGAAATCCTATTGAAAAATGATGCGTTTCCATATATAATACGCAATTAGTAAATGTCCGGCGAAAAGGAGCGAAGCGCCTTGCCCGAAGTCAGCGTCATATTGCCCGCATTCAATGCGCAGGCCTATCTTGCCCACGCTGTCGAAAGCGTCCTGCGGCAGAGTTTTTCAGGCTGGGAGCTGCTGCTCGTCGATGACGGTTCTACGGACTCGACGCCCGTGCTTTGCGACGATTATGCTGAGCATGACAGCCGTATCCGGGTAATCCACAAGGCCAATGAAGGCGTATCCTCAGCGCGCAATGACGCACTTGACGCCGCGCAGGGCGAGTGGATAGCATTCCTTGACGCAGATGACAGTTATGAGCCGGATTACCTTTCGGCTCTGCTTGACGCCGCACGCCGCTCCGGTGCGGATGCGGCCGCCTGCGGCTTTACCTATGTCTGGCCCGACGGTGCAGAAGCTGCCGCGCCCGCGCCGATGCCCGCCGGCGGTTATGACGGAGACGCCGCCGTGCGCGGCTTCGTGCTCCCGCTGCTTTGCGACCGCGTCAGCGAGGATCTGATTCTCGGCACGATATGGCGATGCCTGTTCCGGCGCGCCGACCTGATCGAACGGAAGATACGGTTCTCTGGCGCCTATCTGGAAGACGAGCTGTTTCTCATCGAGTATTTTGCGCCCGGACGCAGTCTGTTCTGCGTAGATGAGCCGCTGTACCGCTATTTTCAGAATCCCGCCTCCGCCACGCGCAATTATCAGGCGGATTTCATTGAGACCTTCTCCCGCACCGTTGACGCCAAGGCAGCGCTCGTTGAACGCTTCTCCATCCCGGCGCCCGGTTTTTGGCGGGACAACACGGCATGGGCTGGTCTGCTGATCGCCGCCGCGAATGCCTTCGCGCCGGGTGCGCCCGGCGGGTTGTTCTCCCGCGCGCGTGAACTTCGGCGACTGTGCGCTCTGCCGGTCTTCAAGACCGCCTACGACCGCTATGTGCCCTCCGGCATGAACCGGAACAAGCGTCTCGTCGCGGCGCTCCTGCGCCGAAAACTGTTTCTGACGCTGAGCGCTCTGTATACTTTCAAGAACAGGAATCGCTGACATGGCCTATTGGGAAAACAGCTTCATAGTCTGTCTGATCGTGCGCTTCTGGAACGCGGTCTGCGCGAAGTTCTCCGAGAGTCTGATCGGACACCTGATTGCCAGGCTCGTCGAGGTTTTTCGCTCCGGTGCGCTCTGGCGTTTTCTCACCGGGGATTTCCTCACCGAGGAGCGGTGGACGAACAGCCTCGCTTACCGGGCTCTCCAGTGGTGTCTTGATGTGCCCGTCCGCTTTCTTGCGTGGCTCGGGCACTTTTCCCCCGGCGGCGCGCTTCCGCGTTTTTTCGGGTGGCTGGTCGCTCCTGCGCTGGGTCTGATGATGCTGGCGCTGCTCGTCATCCCGCAAAAGCAGTGGAACAATATATACAGTTTGATCGCTGTCATCGCGATCCTAGCGCTTTATCTTGCCGTCTCTCTCAGCGGCACCGCGCGGCGACTGGAATTGCGCTACGTCGGCGCATGGCCTGTACTTCTCTTCCTGCTCGCGTTTCTGAGCTGGTTCTGGTCGGACTCCCGAGCTCTGAGCACTCGTTTTCTTTTCTTTGCCGTTACCTGCGCGCTGCTCGTCCTCCTGCTCGTCTCTGCCGCGGACACGGAGCGAAAGCTTCTTTGGATCATCCGGCTCAGCGCCGTTGGCCTTGCGGTCTGCTCGCTCTACGCGCTCTGGCAGCGGCACGTCGGCGTGGACGCCAACGGCTATTTCACCGATCTCTCCCTGAATCCGGACATGCCTGGACGTGTGTTCTCTTTCTTTGAGAATCCGAATTCCTTTGCAAACATCCTCGTCTTTTTCGCACCGCTGATGCTCTGTATGGGACTGTATTCGAAAAGCTGGCCGGAGCGCATCGCCTTTTTCGCGGTATTCCTCGTCAGCGGTCTTGCCCTGTTGATGACCTACTCGCGCGGCGGCTGGCTGGCGCTGGCTTTCTCGATCTTCGTGCTGATGCTTTTCGTCTGTCCACGCTGGGTGCCGCTGGTGATCCTCGTCGGTCTTCTGCTTGTACCGCTGTTGCCGGGAAACATCCTCAACCGCCTGCTGACCGTGTTCAACTTCGCGGACAGTTCCACCTACACCCGCAGTTACACTTATTCCGGCGTGCTGCGCATCATTGGTCTCTTCCCGATCTTCGGCGTCGGGCTCGGCGCGGACTCGCTGCGCTACTCCATCAAGTGTGCGCAGGTCTACAAGGCCGAGGCTTTGTTCATCCACGCGCACAACATCTATATGCAGATCTGGGCGGAATCCGGGATCTTCGCTCTCATCGCCTTTCTCGGCACCATGTTTGGAGCACTGCGCGCCGGACGCCGTGCCTTCTACAGATCCGGCGTTTCACCTCGGCTGCGCGGTGTCGTGCTTGGCAGCATCTGCGGCCTGAGCGGCTCGCTGCTCTTCGGGCTGACCGATTTTGCCTGGAGCTACCCCCGCGTCATGGTCATGTTCTGGTTCGTTTTTGCGCTGCTGCTTGCCGGCACGCGCCTCATCAATACCAAGGAAGCAGGTTTGGAAAATCATGAGTGAGAAGAAAAAGGGCAGATTCAATATTATCGACCTGATCATCATCGTCGTCATCGTCCTGGCGATTGGCTTTGTGGCCTACCGCCTGCTGCACGTCGGTGGGGATCCCACGCCGACGCAGAAGGTCCGCATCACTTTTTTCGAGGAGGAGTGCCGCAGCTTCGTGCCGGAGCACACGCACCCCGGCGATCCGATGATGGACGGGGGCGAGAATCAGTATCTCGGCGTCGTGACGGACGTCGTCGTGGACGAGGCGCAGACATATAATTATGATCAGCGCACAGGCGAGATGACGGTCGGCGGCAAGGAAAACTACTGCTCCGTATACATCACCGGCGAGGTCGAGGGCACGATGACGGGTAACGGCGTAGTAATCGGCAAGACGCTCTACGGCGTCGGTCACACGCTGATCCTGCACGCAGGTACTGGCAAGTACTATATTGTCGTGTACGACATTACCCCGATCGACTGAGACGGGAAATACCTGAAAAAACAGAGGGCGTATCCGATGAGTGGATTCGGATACGCCCTCTGTTTATAGTTTCGTTCTTTATTTCATGGCCGCGAAGAACGCCCTCGCCTGTTCTTCGTCCTGTGCGATCTGAGCCTGAAGCTCGTGGATGTCTGCGAATTTGACCTCATCGCGCAGAAAAGCATAGAACTCCAGCCGCACGTGTCTGCCGTAAAGATCGCCGGAGTAATCCAGAATGTGACTTTCGACCGTGACGGCGTCCACGCCTCCCACGGTGGGCCGTACGCCGACGTTCGTGACCGCCATATGCGCCTGCTCGTCGAAATATGCCTTCGTGGCATAGACGCCGTGCCGCGGGATCAGCACACCCTCTGAAAAGCGCATGTTGATGGTCGGCGCGCCGATGGTGCGTCCGAGCCGGAATCCAGCGCGGACAGTGTCTCCCAGCATATACGGATGTCCGAGAAAGCGGTTCGCATTCTCCAGATCTCCTGCGAGCAGCTGACGCCGTATGATCGTGGAACTGACGACCGTGCCGTCGATCTCCACCGCCGGGATCACGTCGATGCCGATACCGTTCTCCTTGCAGTATTCGCGCAGTCTCTCAGGCGTTCCTTCACCCTTGAAGCCAAAATGGAAATCGTGACCGACGACGACATGCACCGCGCCAAGTTCGTCGCGCAGATAGTCTGCGAACTGATTCCATGGCGTATGCATCATCGTCCAGTTGAAGTGGATCAGGATCACGCTCTTGATCCCGTACAGTCGCTCTATGAGTTCCTCTCTGTCCGCCGCGCTTCCAATCAGCGGAACAGCCTCGCCCTTGACAAGGGTATCCGGATGCGTATCGAAGCTCACGACCGCAGGCTCGACGCCTAGTTCGGCCGCACGGTCAGCGGTACGTCTCATGAGCGCCCCGTGTCCGATATGCACGCCGTCGAAGAATCCAAGCGCTACAACTCTTTTTGTTACAGTCATATCTTCCCCGTTCCCGTTACCCTCGAGGTTCGAAAAAAGACTTAACGGTTCCAAGCTCGTTCCGCTCGGCGCGGCCGAGCAGCAGGAACTCGCCATCCGGTCCGTACACACGATACTCGCCGTCCAGCAGTCCCGGTGCCGGCGCTGCGTTTCCGTTATACACAGCGCGGAGCGCCTCCGAGGGAACCGTGTAGGACGGTCTGTCTTTAAACAGGCTGTCTACCGGCAGCATGAACGCGGCCGGGTCGGCACTATTGATGATCTCAGAGAGTGTATGCGCCTGTTCGACAGAAAACGCGCCTGCACTCATACGCCGCAGGGCGGACATGCAGGCGCCGCAGCCGAGCGCCTGTCCGATATCGTGACACAGCGTCCGGATATACGTTCCCTTGGAGCAGCGGACGCGCAATGTCCAGCGATCTCCTTCTCCGGACAGGAGATCCAGTCCGGTGATCGTGATGCGCCGCGCTTTGCGCTCGACCTCCACGCACTTACGCGCAAGCTCGTACAGCTTTTTCCCGCCTATCTTGACAGCGGAATACATCGGCGGGATCTGCTCGATCTCACCGCGAAAACGCCTGAGCGCCTTTTCCAGTTCCTCTCGTCCGGGGATCTCTTCGCTTCGGGCAAGCACGCTTCCCTGCGTGTCCTGCGTGTCGGTCGTCGTGCCGAGCAGGATCTCCGCTATGTATGTCTTTTCGTCCGCCTCGGCAAATTCCACCGCGCGGGTCGCGCGTCCGAGGAAGACAACGAGCAGTCCCGTCGCCATCGGGTCAAGCGTGCCGGAATGTCCGATGCGTCTCTCTCCCGTAACACCGCGGAGCTTCGCGACCACGTCGTGGCTTGTCCAGTCCTGCGGTTTGTCAACGAGAAGTATCCCCGTCATTTCCAGACCTCGTTGATGGCCTCCAGCATTTTGTCCGCCGCCACGTCCGGCGGCGCTTCCAGTTCGCAGCCAGCGGCCATTTTATGTCCGCCGCCTCCGTAGACAGTGCAAATCGCCGCGGCATCCGCCTCCGTGCCCGTACGGACAGAGACTTTGCAGTAGTTCTCACGCAGTTCACGGATCATCACGGAGACCTTGTTGCCCTTAATGCGTCCGGGCAGCGCCGCAAGATCGTCACAGTCGTCCTCCGTCGCGCCCGCCTGTCTCATCATCTCCAGCGAGATGACGGCGATATTGATCTGACCGTCACGGTAGCGCCGCAGGCCGGTATAGATCATGCCTTCAAGCTTCAGACGCTCGGCGGAAACAGTACGGAACAGGATCTTGTTGAGAACTTCCAGCCTGGCTCCCGCCTCGATCATTTCCGCAGCGGCACGGTGCGCTGCGGCATTGGTATTGCCGTATGCAAAGCAGCCCGTATCCGTCGATACTGCAATATAGAGCATGGACGCGATATCGGCGTCGAGCTCGACTCCCATCTCTCTCGCGACGAGAAGCACGATTTCGCCGCAGGAAGCCCTCTCGGGCATCACAAGCGTGTGGTCCGCGTAGCCCGGGTTCGATGGATGGTGGTCGATCGAGACGTTCACATGTCCTTTGAAGCCCTGCGCGAACATCGAGTCGTCCGCGACGTCCACGGTAACCACGCAGGCTGCCTGAAAGCCCTCCGGCGCGTATAAGCTGCTGACAAAAGGCTGATACGTCTCAGTAACCTGCTCGTTTGGAAACAGATAGGCAGTTTTGCCGGCTTTACGCAGGACGAGACAGAGCCCCGCTGCGCTGCCGAGGGTATCACCGTCAGGACGACGGTGTGTCACGATGAGGAAGCCGTCCTCCTGCAGCAGCAGGCGGGCGATCTCTCCGGCGTTCATTCGGCGCCCTCCTCCCCGACGTTCAAATCACTGATGAGTTTGCTGATCTCAGCGCCGCGTTCGATGGAGTGGTCTATCTCAAAGATCAGCTCCGGCGTGTAACGCAGCTGGAGCGAGCCGCCCAGCTCGTGGCGCAGCCAGCCTGAGGCGGATTTGAGACCCTTTTTCAGTTCCTTCTCATCCACCTCGCCCAACGCGCTGATATACACTTTTGCATAGCGCAGATCGCCCGTGACATCCACGCGCGTGATGCTGAGCATGCCCTGATTGACGCGCGGATCCTTTACCGAGCGCAGAAGGGTGCTCAGCACGCGCTGGATATCGTCATTCGTTCTGCCGATCCGATTGGATGCCATAGTTGTTTCCTCTCAGGAGGACGGACTCGTCAAAGCTTGATCTGCTCCATAACGAAGCACTCGATGACGTCGCCTTCCTTGATGTCGTTGAATTTCTCGACCTGCATGCCGCATTCGTAGTTCGTCGCGACCTCGCGTACGTCATCCTTGAAGCGGCGCAGGGATGCCAGATCGCCCTCATGGATGACCACGTTGTCGCGCAGCACGCGCACCTTGCAGCCGCGCTGGATCTTGCCGTCGGTGACATAGCAGCCGCAGACAGTTCCGACCTTGGAGACCTTGTAGACCTGACGCACCTCGGCGTGGCCAATGATGACCTCCTGATACTTCGGAGCGAGCATGCCCTTCATGGCAGACTCGATCTCCTCGATGCAGTCGTAAATGACGCGGTACATACGCATATCGACATTGGCACGCGCGGCGCTGTCGCGGGCGGCGTTGTCCGGACGCACGTTGAATCCAACGATTACCGCGCCGCTCGTTGCGGCGAGCATCACATCGGACTCACTGATTGCGCCGACGCCGGAGTGGATGACCTTGACGCGGACCTCATCGTTGCTGAGCTTTTCCAGAGAGCTCTTGACAGCCTCTGCGCTGCCCTGCACGTCCGCCTTGACGATAATGTTGAAATCCTTGATCTCGCCCTGCTGAATCCGCGCGAACAGATCGTCCAGGGAGACTTTGCGGGCGCCGCCAAGCTGCTGTTCCTTCTTCTGCTGCTTGCGCTGCTCGACCAGTTCGCGAGCCATGCGCTCGTCCTCAACTGCGTTGAACACGTCGCCGGCATCCGGAACCTCGGACATGCCCGTGATCTCGACGGGGATGGAGGGTCCGGCCTCCGCGACCCGCTCGCCCTTGTCGTTGGTCATAACGCGCACACGTCCGACCGCCGTACCGGCGATGATCACATCGCCCTGATGCAGCGTGCCGTTCTGCACGAGCACTGTCATGATGGGGCCGCGGCCCTTGTCCAGCCGCGCCTCGATCACGGTTCCCTTCGCCGCACGGTTGGGGTTTGCCTTCAGTTCGCGCATCTCCGCGGTAAGCACCAGCATCTCAAGCAGATTGTCGATGCCCTCGCCGGTCTTCGCAGACACGGGACATACGATCGTATCTCCGCCCCACTCTTCGGCGACGAGGTCATATTCCGTCAGCTGCTGCTTGATCCGGTCGGGATTCGCGCCCTGAACGTCCATCTTGTTGATGGCGACCACGATGGAAACGCCGGCCGCCTTAGCGTGGTTGATGGACTCGACCGTCTGCGGCATGATGCCGTCGTCGGCGGCAACGACGAGGATCGCGATATCCGTCACCGTCGCGCCGCGGGCGCGCATGGATGTGAATGCCTCATGGCCCGGAGTATCAAGGAAGGTGATCGGGCTGCCGTTGATCTCGACGCGATAGGCGCCGATGTGCTGCGTGATGCCGCCGGCTTCACCCGCCACGACATTCGCCTGGCGGATGCGGTCGAGCAGACTGGTCTTGCCGTGGTCGACGTGGCCCATGACGACGACGACCGGCGCGCGCGGCACGAGCTCGTCCTCACGGTCGGCGCGGTCATCGATGAGGCGCTCCTCCACTGTGACGACAACTTCCTTCTCGACCTTGCAGCCGAGCTCCATGGCGACCAGTGCCGCGGTATCGTAGTCGATCACATCCGAGATGGAAGCCATGACTCCCAGCTTGATGAGCTGCTTGATGACCTCGACTGCCGTCTTCTTCATGCGGTTGGCGAGCTCGCCGACACTGATCTCATCCGGGATGGAGACCTTAACCGGTGCTTTCTTGGCGATTTCGAACTGCAGCCGCTGCATCTTGTCCCGCTCTTCCTGCCTGCGCTTGGCGCTGGCAACCGCGGACTGCTGTCTCTGCTTGTTCTTATTTCCGATCTGCTTCTTGCCGCCGCTGCCGCCGCCGTCGCGGTGGAAGCCGCCCTTTTCGCCGGCCATCTGATCGAACTTCTCGTCATACTTGGAGAGGTTCGTGTGAGAACTGCCTCTGGTATCTATGACACGCTTTTCGGGCATCTGCCTGGGCGTGTGCGGCTGCTGAGCCGGTTTGCCCTGCTTTGCCGCGCCCTGCTGCTGAGCAGGCGCAGTCTTTTCCGGTGCCGCCTGAGCTTCCGGAGCTTTCTTTGCCTCCTCCTTCTTCTCGGGCGCTGCGGTCTCGGCAGGCTTGTTCTCCGCCTTTGGCGCTTCGGGAACGGCATATACCTCCGAGATATCCTGCATCTGATGATGCTGGGTCAGGTATTCGAAGATCAGCGAAAGCTCTTCATCCTCCAGGACCTGCATATGGTTTTTCGGCGTCGTCGCATACTCCGTCAGGATATTCGAGATGTCCTTCGACCCCAGATTAAAGTCCTTCGCGACCTCATGTACGCGGTATTTGATCAAACTCATATAGCGGTCCTCCTCTTGCCGATCTTCTTGTTCTTCTCATGGGCTTTTGCCTCAGCCCTTCGTTTATCCGCCTTCTCACGACGGGCGGAGAGCTGCGCCGCCGTCTCGGCATAGCGCTGCGGATCTTCCTGCGCGAGAACTTTCAGCATGCTGTCAGCCAGTCCGAGATCCGTTACGGCTGCCATGCTGCAGCCGCCCTTTCCCGTTGCGCCGGAGATCTCTTCCTTCGTTCGATCGATCCGCAGCAACGGAACGTCCCGGCCGTGGACGAATCCCTGCGCGCGCCGCATGGCATTGTCCGAAGCGTCGGAGGCAAGGAACACGACCTTAGCCTTCCCGCCGCGCACCGCTGCGCCGACGTCCTCCTCTCCGAGCTCAAGCATCCCGCCTTTGCGCGCAATGGACAGATATCTGATCAGCTTATCCATCGCCCGCCTCCATCTGCGCAGTCAGTTGCGCATAGACTTCCTCCGGAATCTTTACCTCGAACGCGCGCTCGATCGCTCTGCTGCGGATCGCGCGCTTCAGGCATTCCTCGCTGCGGCACACATAGGCGCCCCGTCCGGGAGCTTTGCCGCGAAAATCCAAAGAAACGCCGCCGTCCGGCGCGCGCACGACGCGCAGCAGTTCCTTTTTCGGCTTCATCTCACGGCAGCCGAGGCACTGCCGCATCGGTATCTTTTTCGGCATTCTGCTCCCTCCCTTCCTCGGAGTTACGTCTTTCTCAAGCCTCGCTCTCAGGCTTGATGTCAATCTTGTAGCCGGTCAGCTTTGCCGCGAGGCGGGCGTTCTGTCCTTCCTTGCCGATAGCCAGAGACAGCTGTGAATCCGGCACGATGACACGGCAGCTCTTGCCCTCGTCGAGCAGCGTGACGCGGATAACCTCCGACGGAGACAGAGCGCTGGCGATAAACTCTTCCGGCTGCTCGCTGTATTTGATGATATCGATCTTCTCTCCGCCGAGCTCGTTGACGATGCTTGCGACACGTCCGCCCTTCGGGCCGACACAGGCACCGATCGGATCGACTTCCGGATCATTGCTCCACACAGCCATCTTTGTGCGGTTTCCGGCTTCGCGCGCGATGCTCATGATGGATACGGTACCGTCATAGATTTCCGGAACCTCCAGTTCGAACAGTCGCTTGACAAGACCGGGATGCGTGCGGGAGATGAGCACCTGCGGACCGCGTGTGCTGCGGCGCACCTCCACAACGTAGACCTTGATGCGCTGGCCTTCGCGCAGCGCTTCTCCCTTGATGCACTCGTTAGGAGAAAGCATAGCCTCCGTGAATTCGGAATTGGAACTGATCTTGATGAGCGCTGCGCCGGTGCGAGGCTCGATGCGGGACACGACTCCGGTAAGGATCTCGTGTTCCTTGGATGTAAACTCCTCGTATATCAGGCCGCGCTCCGCCTCACGGATACCCTGAATGATGACCTGCTTGGCGGCCTGCGCCGCAATGCGGCCGAACTTCTTCGTTTCGACGGGCACATTGACCACATCTCCAAGCGCTGCACGCTTGGAGAAGCGCTTCGCCTCGTCCAGAGTCATCTCAATCGCGGGCTCCGTGACTTCCTCGACGACCGTCTTCTGCACGAACATGTCGATCTTTTTCTTTTCCTCGTCCACGACAACGGCCACGTTGTCCGCAGCAGCCGGGTTGTCCTTCTTAAATGCTGCCAGCAAAGCCTGATTGATCTTCTCGATCATGTAGGTCTTCGGAATTCCCTTTTCTCTCTCGATGTCCTCGATCGCGGCAAAAAATTCAGCGTTCATTTTCCTCTCCCGTCTTTCTCGTACTCAAATCAAACGATCCGCAGCCGCACCTGTGCGATCTGCGCCTTCAGATAGGTTTTCGTATTCTCGCCGACACGGATGGTTACGTCTCCGTTTTCATACCCGGTCAGTTCGCCGATCACAGACTTACGCCCGTCAATCGATTTAAAGAAACGGACTTCAACGTTTGAGCCCAGAAAACGCTCAAAATCCGACGGGCGCTTCAGTTCCCGCTCCGCGCCGGCGGAGCTGACCTCGAACACGTAGCTGTCCGGTATCGGGTCGGTCTCGTCCAGCAGAACGTCCAGTTCCCTGCTGACCGCTTCACAGTCGTCTATACCGACGACGCCATCCGGCTTGTCGATGTAAACACGCAGGTAACGCGATCCCGCTTCGGTAACGTACTCAACATCCCACAGCTCACAGCCATGCTTTTCAACGACAGGCTGGGCAAGCGTCCAAACGGCCTGAGTAATCTTGCTCATAGTTCACCTGATTTCCAGTTTCTGACATTTTCTTTTCAATCAAGAAAAAGAGTGGGGGACACCCACTCCATGACCAACACCAATGAATCCTACAAAAACCTCATATATTATATCACTTACTATATTACTATGCAAGTCTTTTTTGCGATTCTCGCCGCCCTGTCACGCGCCGGGATCGCTCAATCCCGAAAAGTCTGCCGAAGGCAGGCTCCCGGCCTGCATGGAGAGCTGCGCACGGTATAACGATCTGCCCGAAAGGCACAGAACTGCCGCGTCTGTGTTCGCCCCGGGCATGTGACGCTTCCGCCCCTTTAACGGCCCGTCGCGGCGCAAACTGTTTACTCATAAAACGGACGGAGATCGGGAGCGGCTTTCGCGCGCTCCCGATCTCACGGAAAAACCAGTCCTTATTTATCTGGAACTGAAGATGCTGAGAATATCTTCAAAGGGATCCTTTTCAGTCTTACGCTCCGGCGCGGGGGTCGGGGCAGGCGCCGCCGCCTCGCGAGTCGCGGTCGGCAGCTGGTCCGCGGGAGCCTTTTCCTGCTGCGCGGGCTTCTCCTCTGTTTTTCCGGCGGTGGGCGGCTCATCGAAACCGGTCGCGATAACAGTCACACGGATCTCATCGTCCATCTCGTCGTCGAAGGTCGCGCCGAAGATGATGTTGGCATCCGGATGCGCGGCAGCCTGAACGAGGTTCGCCGCGGCCTCGACGTCCTCAAGACCCATGTCCTGAGAGCCGGTGATGTTGACGAGCACTCCGCGCGCGCCGTTGATGGATGTCTCCATGAGCGGGCTGGCGACAGCTGCTTTTGCGGCGTCTTCCGCCTTGCCCTTTCCGGCGGCTCTGCCGACGCCCATGTGGGCGAAACCGGCGTTCTTCATGATCGTTGTCACGTCAGCGAAGTCGAGGTTGATAAAGCCGGTATTCTTGATCAGGTCGGAAATGCTGGTAACGGCCTGACGGAGCACGTCGTCCGCGATCTCAAACGCGTTGGCAAACGTGATCTTCTGATCGGTGGCATATTTCAGACGATCGTTCGGGATGATGAGCAGGGAATCAACTTTGCCGAGCAACTCCTCGATGCCGACCATGGCCTGATCCATACGGCGCTTGCCTTCAAACTTGAAGGGCTTGGTAACGACGCCGACAGTGAGGATCCCGGTCTCGCGAGCAATATCCGCGATGACAGGCGCCGCGCCGGTGCCGGTGCCGCCGCCCATGCCCGCGGTGATAAACACCATATCCGCGTCCTCAAAGCTCTTTGCGATATTGTTGCGGCTCTCCTCCGCGCTTCGTTTGCCGATCTCCGGATCGCTGCCGGCGCCCTGCCCGTGGGTGAGCTTCTCGCCGATCTGGATCTTCTGGCCGGCGGAGGACATTGCGAGAACCTGTTTGTCCGTATTGATGGCGATGAACTCAACGCCCTTCGTGCCGGAAGCGACCATTCGATTGACGACGTTGTTGCCCGCGCCGCCGACGCCGACGACCTTGATCGTTACAACGTTTTCCGGGCCGGTTTCCATAGTGATAGGCATATCCGCTGCCTCCTTTTTTATTCTCTGGCGGCCGAAAATCGCATTCCGGCCCTGTGTATGCTTACTATCTGTTTGATTTTATCGCGTTTTTCGAAATAGGTCAAGACTTCTTTTCAAAAAGGAATAACTGTCCTTTTCAGCCCTGGCTGAAATGCACGCGGTCGTCGATGGACAGGTCGAGCGTGCCGACATCGCTCTCGCCGAGCTGCTCGACCACGCTGAGCATCCGGTCAAGCTTATAGCCGACGTCCTCGTTTTTCCCGAGACGCACCAGGAACCGCGACTCGTAGTCGAATGTCGGATTGGCGAGGTTCGTCAGATCCATACTGCTGATTTCGCTCTCCATGCCGCGCGCGGCGACTTCCCTGAGGATTACGGCAAGGTATTCCAGTTTCGAGTTCTCTGCATCCTTGCCGGAAATGATCTCGCCCACCGACGGCTTTGTCGCCTCGATCCCGGTGACATGGATCAGTCCCTCCACCTGGGCAGACGTCGTTTTTGCCAGAGCCTTGCAGCTGCGGTCGATCGCCCAAAGTTCTCCGTCTACCGCCAGATAAGCCAGCGCACGACTCTCGAGGATCTCGATGTTCACCGTATTGGGTAAAACGCGCCGGACGGCAACGCTCTCGATATAAGGAAGTTTCGACCGGATCCGGCTCGCTGCGCCGGAACGGTCAATGAAGATCAGGTTGTCTCCCGGCTCGATGCCGGAGGCGCCGATGATCTCCGCTTCTTCATAATTCACGGCACCGGTCACCACGATCGTCGTAACGCGAAAGAACACGCTCATGCCAAAGATCAGCGCCGCACAGATGAGCACGAACGCCAAAGGCGTGAACAGAGCGCTTTTCCGTTTTCTTCGACGCCGCGGCGTCCGCTGCGGATTTGTCTCGGCCATCGCTGTACTCCTTCACGTGTGTTGCCTTATGCGATCATATCACAGTCTCTTTCGCCTTTCAATCTGCGCGCCGCGCGAAGTTCCCGCGGCGCACGGCTTCTCTGCGGAAGCGGTTCTGTCAGGAGGCATGCGATGTCCAGCTTTTTTGTATAGGACAAAAGCCTCTGATCTGTATCACCCGGTTATGCGTGCACCCGATTCATCGTTTAACACGCAGACGATCCTGCATCTTTGCGGGCAGCTGCTCTCATTTCGTCCATGATCCCGGCGATCAAAATGCGCAAGTCTTCTCCTCAAAGTGTTTATTTAGACACGTTCTGAAGAAGTCTCCGGACAGATTCCTGTCAGTTTTTCACGCCCGCGAGAGACAGGACGACGTCCGTGATCTTCTCAACGGCGTCCGGGACGCCCAGTTCCTTCATCCTTGCCGACATCTCCAGCAGCACGTTCGGATTGGAAAGCAGTTCCGAGACTTCGCCCAGCAGGCTGTCCTGTGTGAACTGCCCCTCCAGCCGCACGCGGGCCCCTCCCGCGGCTTCCAGAACGCGCGCGTTTTTCTCCTGATGATTATTCGCTACATTCGGAGACGGCACAAGGATCGCCGGCTTTCCAAGAAGCGTAAGTTCCGCCAGCGAAGAAGCTCCCGCGCGGCAGATGACGAGGTCTGCCGCGGCAAGCACCCGAGGCATGTCATAAATAAACTCGCGCACCTCGAAGCCCTTCTCCGCACAGTCCGCACAGCCGTCTTTCTTGAGTTTATCCATCATGGCTGCATAGCCTCTCGTGCCGGCAGAATGAATCATGGTAAAGAACGGTTTGTTCACGGCACGCTCAATGAATTCCGCCATCAGTTCGTTCATTACCGGCGCCCCGAGACTGCCCCAGACAGACAGTACGAGCGGCTTGTTTACAGGCAGGCCGAGTTCCGTCTTCGCCTGTGTTTTCCCGTGCTGCAGGAATTCCCCGCGCACGGGTGTTCCGGTCACGCTCACACGCTCTGCGTGTTTGTAGCCGGAGACGCTTTCAGGGAAACCGACCATGATCCTGTCCGCGACCGTCGAAAGCATTTTTGTCGTCAGGCCGGGTACGGCGTTAGATTCGTGGACGGCTGTGGGAATCCTCATGGAAGATGCGGCCCGGATCACGGGATAGCAGACGTAGCCGCCCGTACCGAGAACAACGTCCGGCTTGAATTCGCGCAGGATGCGACGCGCCTGTTCAGTTGCGGTGAAGACATCCCGAATTGCCTCGACATTGTGGCGGATCATAGCGAGGCCGCCGCTGCGCGCAAGATTGGATACGGTGATCTCTCGGATCTCATATCCCTCACGCGGAACGAGATCCATCTCCATCTTGCCCTTTGCCCCTACGAACAGCACTTCCGTATCCGGCATCAGTTCGCGCAGTCTCCCCGCTACGGCGACTGCCGGATAAATATGTCCCGCGGTCCCGCCGCAGGTAAAGAGAATCTTCATAATGCTTTCTCCGTTTCAGAGCCATAATCGCTCGATTGTTCCAGATTCCTATTTGTCGGGTACGTCTCTCGAGGCGCTCAGGATAATACCCATCTCACCCATCTGCAGCAGCAGCGCCGTTCCTCCGTAGCTGAAGAACGGGAGCGAGATTCCCGTGCAGGGGATCAGGTTCGTCACGACGGCGACGTTCAGAAACACCTGCACGGCCAGAAGCGTCGTGATCCCGGCAACGACAAGGCAGCTGTAGCGACTGCGCATGTGCATTGCAAGCCAGTAGCCCCGGACGATCAGCAGGGCAAACAGCAGCAGGATCATCACCGCGCCGATGAAGCCGAGTTCCTCGCTGACGATCGAGAAGATGAAGTCGTTATGTTCCTCCGGCAGATAGAGGTACTTCTGACGGCTCTGTCCGAGGCCAAGTCCCATCAGGCCTCCGGATCCCACCGCGTATAGCGACTGCACGATCTGATATCCGTCGCCGGAAGCAGCCGCAAACGGATTCAGCCAGTTCGACACACGCTCTCTGGCATAGTCGAGCACGGCGATAGCCAGTCCTCCGAAAGCCGCAAGAGCCCCGGCTCCGGCGGCGAACCAGTACAGCCGCACGCCGCCGAGAAACAGCATCGCCGCGCCTACGAGCGAAATGATTATGGCAGCGGAAAGATGCGGCTCGAGTGCCAGCAGCAGAATGATCACGCCCAGGATCGCCGCGAAGGGCAGGATCCCATGGCGAAAGGTTTTCATCTGTTCCTTTCTCCGGCAGATCATGGTGGCGAACGCGAGAATAATACCGATCTTGGCGATTTCGGACGGCTGCACCGTGATGGATCCCACGCCGATCCAGCGGCGCGCTCCGTTGCCGACGATTCCGATCAGCGGAACCAGCACGAGCAGCGCGATCGCTGCCAGCAGCACGAGGAAGGAGAAGCGTCGATAAAAGGCCATCGGGAACTTTGAGGCAAAGTACATGACCGCGACGCCCAGCAGCGCGAAGATAAGCTGCCGGACGAAATAGTAGGCAGCGTTGCCTTTGGTCACATTCGTGGGATCATAATAGGCACGCGCGAAACTCGCTGACAGCACCATCACCACGCCGATCGTCAGCAGTATCAGCGTCAAAAGCGCGAACGGCAGATCGAGTCTTCCCCGGCCGATATGCGAATCAGCGGTATAATCCCGAAGCTTTGCGCCGATGGCCGCGTCCTTATTCTCCTCCATGGAAACGCACCTCCTCTCCGGCGTAGATGCCCGTCACAGGCTGAAGCGGCCGCCCACGCCGATAAACGAGAGGACGGCGAAAAGCAGAGAAACGCCCGTGAACAGGAAAAACAGTTCTTTTTCTTTCCACTTCTTCCCTGTCCATCCGCCCATCTCAAGATGATGATGGAAGGGCGCCATTTTAAACACGCGCTTCCCGTGGCTCAGCTTGAAATAGCACACCTGAATAATGTCGGAAAGCGTCTCCACGATAAACACGAAGCCCAGCGGCACAAGGACGAGCGGCATATCCATCGCAAAAGCGAGCGCGCAGACCGCGCCGCCCAGAAACAGGGATCCCGTATCTCCCATGAAGATCTTGGCCGGATTGAAATTGTAAATCAGGAAGCCCAGCAGGCCGCCGAGCATTCCGGAAGCGAATATTCCGAGGGAGAGATACGATCTGCCCCACTTGTAAGCGACCGCCGCATAGCAGAGCATCACCGGCAGGCTTGTACCAGCAGCGAGTCCGTCCACGCCGTCGGTGAGATTCACGGCATTGACGCAGCCGACGATGATAAAGGCGGCGAAAACGAAATAGACAACGTCCGGGATCGGCACGGTGATGTTCCAGAACGGGATATAGAGAGTCGGCTTCAGGTAGCCGAAGCGGCGAAGCAGGAACACGAAAGCGATCGCCACGACCAGCTGCAGCAGGAATTTCTGCGCAGCCTTCAAGCCGAGATTCTGCTTTTTGCGGAGCTTTTCAAAGTCGTCGAGAAACCCGATCGCGCCGAAGATCAGTGCGAAAACGAGCACGAATATGTGTCCGTATTCCCCGCGTGCCATTTCCGACCAGCCCGCAGACAGGCATGCTGCTGTCACGCCGCAGATGAAGATGATGCCGCCCATCGTCGGCGTTCCGGCCTTGGATGCATGCCATTTCGGGCCGTCCTCCCGGATTGCCTGTCCGGCCTTGATCCGGCGGAGAAACGGCACGAGTGCCGAGCCGATCAGTGCCGCGACAAAGAAGGAAATCCCGAAAGCGAGAATCAGTTTCAGCGTCATTGCGGATCCCCTCTCAAGTCTGTGCGCGCGAGGCTAAATGCTCGGCGACAATCTCCCGTTCGTCCATGTGGTGCTTTGTCTTTCCGACGATCTGGTAGGTCTCGTGTCCCTTTCCCGCCAGAACGATCACATCGCCGCTTCTGTGATTGTCGATTGCCCAGGCGATCGCCTCGCGGCGATCGATTATTACCTTATACAGGCTTTTCGGGCAGCTGACGCCTTCGAGGATATCCGCTATGATGTCTTTCGGATCCTCCGTGCGCGGATTATCAGAAGTGATGATCGTGAAATCGGCTGTTTCGGTTGCGATTTTTCCCATTATGGGGCGCTTTGTCCGGTCACGGTCCCGCCGCAGCCGAACAGCGCGACGAGTCTGCCGGTCGTAGTCTCCCGCAGGGCACGCAGCACGTTTTCCAGTGCATCCGGTGTGTGCGCGTAGTCGATCAGGATGGTGTAATCGCCGTCCGTAGGTACGACCTCCATCCTGCCTTTGACGCCCTGCGCATCGGAAAGCGATTCGCAGCACGTCTCCAGCGGGATCCCCAGCTGCAGTCCGCAGGCGATCACGGTAAGCGCGTTGTAAACAGAAAAGCTGCCCGGAATCGCCAGCTTCACACGTGCGAGTCCCTCTGCGCTCACGGCGCAGAAACGCACGCCGTCGGATGCCAGCCGTATATCCTTTGCCACCAGGTCAGCGTCATTTTTCCGGATCGACCATGTAAGCATCGGACACGCTGCGCTTTCGAGCATCACGGGCGCATAGGGATCGTCAACGTTCGCGCCGCCTTTTTCGCTCTGTGCGAACAGCAGCGCTTTTGCGCGCGCGTACTCGTCCATTGTCTTGTGAAAATCCAAATGATCCTGCGTGAGATTCGTGAACAGTCCGACGCTGAACCGCAGACCTGCAACGCGGGCCAGCACGAGCGAATGCGAGGACACCTCCATCACGACATGGGTACATCCGGCATCTGCCATTTCGCGAAGGAGCTTCTGAAGCTCATAGGATTCCGGCGTCGTGCGCTCTGCAGGCAGCGCCTTATCGCCGATCATATTCTGATTTGTTCCGATCAGACCGACCTTCGCGCCGAGGCAGCGCTCGAGCATATGCTTGATGAGCATGGTGCTGGTGGTCTTGCCGTTCGTGCCCGTCACTCCGATGAGATGCATGCGGTCACCTGGGTGACCGAAGAGATTGGCAGAGGCCAGCGCCAGCGCCGTTCTGCTGTCACGCACGCGCACGAACGGCACGTCCGTCTCCGGCTTCCGTTCGCAGAGAATGACTGCAGCGCCGTTCTCTGCGGCAGCGGGGATAAATCTGTGGCCGTCCGTCTCAAATCCCGGGATCGCAACAAACACGCTGCCCGGCTTCACACGCCGGGAATCGTAACACAGGTCACTTATCTCCATGTCGGGAGAAGCGCTCCACTCCTCGACCTCTATATTTTCAAGCAGTTCCTTTAGCTTCACTCGGATCCACCTCCAAAACAAAGCAGCTGTCTTCTGTATCCGTCAGTAGCGGCCGTCCATGCTGCTGTCGCTGTCGACGAGCGTGACCGTAATGACCGTGCCGTGCTTGATCTCCTCATCGGTCTCCACGCTCTGCCACGAGACGAGCATATGCTCCGCATCGATTCTCGACATCACGTTCGTGTTGATAAACAGGCCGTAGAATCCGAG
>JAFYCC010000093.1 GCA_017539885.1 Oscillospiraceae bacterium | reverse complement strand
TTTTCTGCTGGTGCGCGAGGCGGGACTTGAACCCGCACGCCCGGAGTGAGCACTAGAACCTGAATCTAGCGAGTCTGCCAATTCCACCACTCGCGCGTGCTCACTTTTTATACCACAACCCGCATGCGATGTCAAGTCCAACTTTTTGAATGTTCTCAGTAGCAGCCAGACTATTATAGTTGCATTTTTTGGAATTGATAATTAAGCATCAATTATTGACGTGCCCAGGCACACGGATTATATTTAATAAAGAATGAACGTTTACAGCCCATCCGAAAATCTAACAAAAAAGGAACGTGGCGGCATGAAAGTTGTGCTCAAGAATCTGACGAAGCGCTTTCCTTCGCGCAGCAAGGGAAAGGAAGACGTCGTAGCGGTCAATAATTTCGATTTCGAAATTCCTGACGGTGAGCTGATCGGTCTGCTCGGGCCATCCGGTTGTGGTAAAAGCACGGCACTTAACCTAATCTGCGGGCTGATCAGTCCCACAGAGGGCCGCATTTTTTTCGGAGATGAGGATGTAACCGATCTGCCGCCCGAGGCGCGCGGCGTCGGTATGGTATTTCAGAATTACGCGCTATATCCTCATATGACTGCGCTGCAAAACATTCTCTTCCCTCTTCAGAATCTGAAAGGCGACAAGAAGCTTTCCAAACAAGAGATGCTCGAACGTGCAGAAAAGGCCGCAAAGCTCGTCCAGATCGAACGTCTGCTTGAGCGAAAGCCCAGTGAGCTCTCCGGCGGTCAGCAGCAGCGTGTCGCAATTGCGCGCGCCATGGTGAAGACGCCGCGTGTTCTCCTTCTGGACGAGCCTCTATCAAATCTGGACGCACGTCTGCGACTGCAGACGCGGGAAGAGATACGCCGCATTCAGCGAGAAACGAAAGTCACTACGATATTCGTTACACATGATCAGGAGGAGGCCATGAGCATCTCCGATCACATCGTCGTAATGAAAGCCGGCGTCTTGCAGCAGATCGGCAAGCCGCAGGAGGTCTATGATGATCCGGTTAATCTATTTGTGGCAAAGTTTCTCGGCACGCCACCCATCAATGTCTTTGCAGGCGAGATTCGCGGGGGTGATCTCTTCTTAGGCGAGGACCGTGTGCTAGCCGTTCAAGGCATTCCTGATCAGGCTGTCTGGGCAGGCGTCCGCCCTGAGGGCTTCCGGCTGCAAGCGGACGGCGCTCTGCACTGCAGGCTAGTCGGCGTGGAGGTTATGGGGCGTGATATCAGCGTCATCTCCACGCATCCCGCCTGCGAGACCGCGCAGATCCGCTCAATCATCGACGCTGCCAATCAGGTAGACGCTGACAGCGGCACGGTCAGCTTTGCCATCCGTCCGGAAAAACTGCATCTGTTCTCCAAGGAGACGGAAGAGCGGTTGCGCTTCACCCTCGGGTGACCGGGAAAGGAGTTCGCCATGGAAAACAAGAACGCCAAGGCCTGGCTGTATCTTCTCCCTGCGCTCGCCTTTCTGGGTGTGTTTATGGTCTACCCTTTGGTTGACGTGGTCGTCTACTCCTTTGAAGAGGGCTACAACTCCGCTTCTCAAACCTTCTTCGGCGTTGGTTGGTACAACTTCTCTTACGTACTGCACGATCCCTATTTCCTTCAGGCGCTGAAGAACACTTTCATCCTAGTCATTATCACGGTACCTCTGTCGACAGGCATCGCATTGCTCATCTCCGTCGGCCTCAGCTCCATCAAAAAGCTGAAAGAACTCTTTCAGACGATATACTTTCTCCCTTATGTGACGAACACATTGGCCGTCGGTCTCGTATTCATGATCCTTTTCAAAAAAACGGCTTATTCCGACGGACTCATCAACCTTATCATTCAGTGGTTCGGAGGCGGCGCAGTGGACTTTATTGACGGTCCCTACTGGGCGAAGATGTTTGTACTGTGCTTCTATACGATCTGGATCGTAATGCCCTTTAAGGTGCTCATTCTCACGAGCGCACTTGCCTCTGTGAACCCAAACTACTACAGCGCAGCTCGCGTTGACGGCGCTTCCAAGGGCCGTATTTTCCGCTCAATTACGCTGCCGATGATCTCCCCCATGATCTTTTATCTCGTCATCACCGGCTTCATCGGCGCATTCAAGGCATACAGCGATGCCGTCGCGCTCTTCGGCACGAATCTGAACGCCGCCGAGATGAATACTATCGTCGGCTACGTCTATGACATGCTCTATGGCGACAGCGGCGGATATCCCTCCTATGCGGCAGCCGCAGCTATTATACTGTTCCTCATCGTACTGACGATCACATGCGTCAATCTGCTCATCAGCAGAAAGCATGTGCACTATTGAGGAGGCGTGTGGATATGGAAAACGATACTCGTATCCGTTCCGTTTCACAGATCCGCGCGAAAATCGGCAAGGCCGTCGTCTATGTCCTTCTCGCATTCTGGGCGGTCATGGTGCTCTTCCCTTTTTACTGGATGATTCTATCCTCTGTGAAGAGCTATAGCGCTTATAATTCGGAGTACGTGCCGAGTTTCTTTACGCTCTCACCAACGCTGCAGAATTATGCAGACGCCTTTTCCGCGGTTCCTCTCGGGCGATATTTTCTCAACACGCTCATTTTCACGCTCATCACGACCGCTCTGATGCTCGTCGTTATCGTTCTTGCTGCCTTCGCATTTTCACGTCTGCGGTTCCGCGGCAGGGATCTTCTGTTCACACTTTTTCTTGCTCTGATGATGATCCCTAACGAACTTGTCATCATCACCAATTTCGTTACGATCACGGATCTCAGCCTTCGAAACAGCTTTCCGGGTCTGATACTGCCCTCTGTCGCCTCGGTGTTCTATATCTATCTGCTTCGTGAGAATTTCGCACAGGTTCCGGATGAGTTGTACTACGCGGCGAAAGTTGACGGCACCTCTGATCTGAAATACCTGCTGAAAATCATGATCCCGATCTGTCGCCCGACGCTTGTGACTGTCGTAATACTCAAGGTCATTGAGTGCTGGAACAGTTATGTCTGGCCGCGGCTCATCACTGACAAAGAGAATTTCTTCCTTGTTTCCAACGGCATTCAGTCCATCCGTGAGAACGGCTTCGGGCGCGAGAACATTCCGGCCATGATGGCTGCAGTCGTCGTGATTTCCGTGCCGTTGATTATTCTCTTCCTCATCTTCCGCAAGAAGATAATGGAAGGTGTATCCAGGGGAGGAACAAAGGGATGAAAAGAGTTCTTGTCAGTCTGCTGCTCCTCTCGCTATGTCTGCCTCTGATTTCCGGCTGTCACGGCTCCCGCGGTCTGGATGAATTCCTCATTCCGGAGTCTTTTGACGAAACGAAACAGCTTGAGATCACCTTCTGGGCAAAAAATGACACAAACAAGGCGCAGACCCGCATCTATGAGAAGGCCATCCGGGATTTTGAGGCTCTATATCCAAACATCAGCGTGAATCTTCGCCTGTATACCGATTACGGCAAAATCTACAACGACGTCATTACGAACATCCCGACAAACACGACCCCGAACGTCTGTATTACCTACCCTGATCATATCGCGACCTATCTCACCGGCAAGAACAGTGTAGTGCCGCTGGAGGGGCTCTTTGACGACACTCGGTATGGTCTGGGCGGAAGTGATCTGCGCTTTGATTCCGTGAAGAGAGATGAGATCGTACCTCAGTTTCTGAGCGAATGCAGTTTTTCTGAACACTATTACGCGATTCCGTACATGCGTTCGACCGAGGCCTGCTATGTGAACAAGACCTATGTTGAAAGGTTAGGTTATTCTCTTCCGGAAACGCTCACCTGGGATTATGTATGGGAAGTTTCTGACGCAGCAACCGCCAAAGATGCAGAAGGCACTTTCCTTGTCAACGGGCAAAAGGTAATGATTCCATTCATCTACAAGTCCACCGACAACATGATGATCCAGATGCTCAAGCAGAAAAATGCCGACTACTCGACTTCTAACGGCGATATCCTCATCTTCAACGACACGACAAAGCAGCTGCTCTACACTGTTGCGGAGCATGTGAAGAAAGGCGCCTTTTCCACGTTCAAGATTTCAAGCTATCCCGGCAATTTCCTCAATGCCGGACAGTGCATTTTCGCCGTGGATTCTACTGCAGGCGCAACCTGGATGGGAACGAATGCACCGCTGAGCGACATCAGTCCGGACAAGGTAGTGGAGTTTGAAACGGTAGTCTATCCCATCCCGCAGTTTGATCCGGATAACCCGAAAATGATCTCACAGGGTCCATCAATCTGTGTCTTCAATAAAAATGATGCGCAGGAAGTTCTGGCTTCATGGATCTTCGCACAGTACCTGCTCACCAACGATGTACAGATCGCATACGCGGAAACGGAAGGCTATGTTCCTGTTACCGAGAAGGCACAGCGAAGTGAGGTCTATCGTGACTATCTCTCCCGCTGCGGAGAGGACAACTCCACTTACTATGACGTCAAGATCAAGGCCTCCGAGTTGCTGCTGGCACACACCGGAGACACCTTTGTGACCCCCGTGTTCAACGGATCTGCCTCTCTGCGCGACGCCTCCGGTCAGATGATCGAAAACGTAGCCAAATCCATCCGACGCAAGGAGACGGTTGACGAAGCCTATATGTCGAAGCTGTTCAGCGACGTGACGAGTCTGTTCCGTCTCGACGGCAGCGGCAAAAGCGCCGCGAACGAGGAAAGCCGTGATCTCGGGCCACTGCCGGACGCTTCAGTAGCCTTGCTCGTCGTACTCGTCGTGGCATGGATTCTCATTGCAGTCTATTACTTCAGCGGTCTGATCCGTTCGAAAAAAAGTCAGCGGCGACACTGAAAATCACTTGATTTGTTAGTCGGAAGTTGCTATAATTCCCCTTGTGTGAATCGTGCGACAAGATTAAGAAGAAAAGAATTTTATTATGCTAAAGGAGAAGAAAAATGAAAAAGATCCTGATTCTCATGCTCGCGCTGGTCTTGGCGCTGTCTGTCGCAGCGTGCGGCGGCGGCAGCAAGCCTGCCGAGAACGACGGCGAAGTCAAGGGCGAGGGCGTTATGACCTACGCCGAGTACGCAGCTGCCGAGCTCGACACGCAGGTCGTCGTAGAGACCTACGTTCAGGCCAAACAGTCGTGGTGGGAAGACAAAGCGACCCTGTACACTCAGGACAAGGACGGCGGCTACTTCATCTACAACTGTGCTTGCTCTCAGGCAGATTATGACAAGCTCGTTCCCGGTCAGAAGATCAAGGTCACCGGTTACAAGTCCGAGTGGTCCGGTGAAGTCGAGATCGTTGACGCCACACTTGAGATTGAAGAGGGCAACTTCATCGCCACTCCCTTCAACGCCACCAGCTATCTGGCCAGCGACAATCTCATCAATCATCAGAACAAGCTTGTTGCCTTCAAGGACCTGACCGTTGCGGCCGCAGGCAAGGACGATGCCGGAAACGACGTGCCTTTCCTCTACAAGTGGGATGGTTCCGGCCAGGAGGGCGACGATCTGTACTTCAACGTTTCCCGTGACGATGTGGTCTACACCTTTACTGTCGAGTCTTATCTGTGCGACAAGGATTCTGACGTGTATAAAGCCGTTCAGGGCCTGCAGATCGGCGACAAGATTGATGTCGAAGGATTTCTCTACTGGTATGAAGGCGTGCAGCCTCATGTCATTTCTGTGACTCCCGCAAAGTAATCATCCGAAACTCACGGGGCGAAAAGCTTTTGCTTTTCGCCCCGTTTTCTATTGCCCCGTCGCGGGTACTGGTATATAATATTTCTATCAGTTGGGAATAGCAGGAGGCTTGACGGCCATGGTCGAGGAAGTCCTGTCAACGTTCATGCATCTGTTCGGGGGCGGCGCATCACCGCGCCTGTTTTTTGCACCAGGTCGCGTGAATCTGATCGGTGAGCACACTGACTATAACGGCGGACATGTATTCCCTTGCGCTCTGACATTGGGAACCTTCTGTGCCGCCCGCCCGCGCGTCGATAAAAAACTGCGTCTATTCTCCCTGAACTTTCAAGACGCTGGACTTGTGGAGACAGAGATTACCCGCGCCACTCCCCTTCCTGGCGGCAGCTGGGCAAATTATGTGCTCGGCATCGTGCGCGCTTTGTCTGAAGCGGGCCACATGATTCCAACCGGCGCAGACATAGTTTTCTATGGAAACATTCCAGCCGGAGCAGGTCTTTCGTCCTCAGCGTCGCTGGAGGTACTCACCGGTACGGCGCTCTGTTCACTGTTCAGTCTTCCCCTATCCCCTGTTGAGATTGCCCGCGTCGGTCAGCGGGCGGAGAATTCATTCATCGGGGTAAGCTGCGGCATCATGGATCAGTTCGCCAGCGCCATGGGAAAGGCGGATCACGCGATCTATCTCGATACAGATACGCTCGACTACGCGTACGCCCCGCTCGATCTCTGCTCTGCCCGCATCCTTATCGTCAACAGTGGCGTAAAGCACAGTCTTGCAGGTTCTGAATACAATCAGAGGCGCTCGGAATGCGCGAAGGCACTCTCCGAACTGCAGAAAGTGCTTCCTGTACGCACACTCGGCGCAATCACGCCCGATGAATTCGAGACATACGCACATGAGATTCACGACCCCGTCTGTCGGAAACGCGCCCGCCATGCGGTATTTGAAAACGCGCGCACCAAAGAGGCTTTTCACGCGTTGCAGGCTGGCGATCTCTCCGCCTTTGGACGGCTGATGAACGCCTCGCACATCTCTCTTCGAGACGATTATGAAGTCTCGTGTCCGGAACTTGATACGCTCACGGATATTGCCTGGAGTTGTCCCGGCGTGTTCGGTTCACGCATGACCGGCGGCGGTTTTGGCGGCTGCACAGTAAACATCGTCGATGCGAATGAAATAGAGCATTTTACCAATACCATTCAGGAAGAATACAGCCGAAGCACGGGTCTGCGGGCGGAGATCTACACCGCCTCCGCCGGCGACGGCGCAAGGGAGATTACGCAATGATCTACGATGCCATTGATGCTCTGGTCGAATACGCCGTATCTGTCGGCCTGATCCCCAGCGGTGAATCGATCTATTCCAGGAACCTTCTGCTTGATCTAATGGGCGAAACAGACTATGTGCCCGGTGCTCACCGTGAAACGCTGCAGACGCTGCCCGCGATCCTCGGAGAACTGACGGATGCTGCCGTTGCGCTCGGCCGGCTGCCTGATACGTCTGAGAACCGCGACATCTTCGACACAAAGCTCATGAACTGCGTCACTCCCCGTCCGGCGGAAGTCTGGCGCTCTTTCTGGGCAAAATATGAACAGTCTCCTGTGTCTGCAACGGACTGGTACTACAAACTAAGCAGAGACAGCAACTACATCAGAACAGACCGTGTTGCGCGCGACAGACGCTGGATATATGACGGCATATACGGAAAACTCGATATCACCATCAACCTCTCCAAGCCCGAAAAGGATCCTCGCGACATAGCTGCCGCAGGGAGCGCGAAGGTACAGAGTTATCCCGCCTGTCAGCTCTGCGCAGAAAACGAGGGATACGCCGGTCGGGTCGGCCACCCGGCGCGTGCCAACCACCGCATTATACCGCTCACGCTTGGCGGAGAGGACTGGGCTCTCCAGTACTCCCCTTACGTCTACTACAACGAGCATTGCATCGTTCTCCGCAAAGAACACATCCCGATGGCCATCACGAGACAGACCTTTGTGCGTCTCATGGATTTCGTCCGCATGTTTCCGCACTATTTCCTTGGCTCGAACGCAGGACTGCCCATCGTAGGCGGTTCGATCCTCAGCCACGATCATTTTCAAGGCGGTCGCTATCGCTTTGCCATGGAGCAGGCGAACGTGGATCTGCCCGTCGATCTGCCCGGTTATCCGGATGTCGAATGCGGCCGGGTGCATTGGCCGCTGAGTGTGCTGCGGCTGCGCGCAAAGGATCCGGAACGGCTCATCGACGCAGCCGATGCCGTTCTCTCGCACTGGCACGGCTATACGGACGAATCGGCTATGATTTACGCGAGGACAGATTCGCCGCACAATGCCGTAACGCCGATAGCCCGGCGGCGCGGCGAGTCCTACGAACTGGATCTCGCGCTGCGCAACAATCTCACCACACCTGAGCGCCCTTACGGCCTGTACCATGCACGTGAGAAATGGCATCACATAAAAAAAGAAAACATCGGTCTCATTGAGGTGATGGGTCTTGCAGTTCTTCCAGCACGTCTGAACACGGAACTCGACGTTCTTGCCGAAGCGATCCTCTCCGGCGCGGATCTGGACTTGAGCGAACACACCGCAAAACATGCGGAATGGGCACGCGGTTTTCTTCCCGAATGCGAGGGGCTTGATCGTGACGCACTGCGCCTGAAACTTGAACTGGAAGTCGGTCGCGTTTTCGAACATGTTCTTGAAGACTGCGCAGTCTTCCCGCACACGGAGTCCGGTAATGCCGCTTTCGATCGTTACCTCAGTTCGCTGAAAAGATCTCTATAATCTACGCACGAAAAGATCCGGGCACGAATCCGTGTCCGGATCTTTTCGCGCGTATTGACCGTTACTGTTCTTCCGCCTCCATAAAGTAAAGGCGGGAGAAGAAATCAGGGAAAAAGCGAACTCGCTCGTCGTAGCCAGTAGCAGCGAACGCAGGTGCGATGGCAATGCCGGCACGCATCAGAAGTGCTCCGGAAACATGCGCGTCCTCCCGCTCTCCGGGCATCTTGACAACTCTGGCGACCACGTCATGTACCAGCGAATCCTGCTTGATGTGGAAAGGCGCGATGGTATTCACAAGCGTTCCGAAACGCTTGACATCTACCGGTCGCGGCTCGTTAGAGAAGTGATAGACCGTTTCCGCCTTCAGCCCGCGCGCGTAGAAACGGTCGTCCGGCGCATTTGGAACCATCAGCGTGCGAAGGAGCAGACCTACAGCCCGCTTCCCGTCAACCGACACACTGCACCATATACGATCGTTTCCTGAACGGACGCGGTAGAATTCCCCCCACTGGAGCACATCACGCCAGCGCTTATATACGTCGATCTGATCTTTCAGCTTCTTCCGTTTGCCCGGAGGGATATCGCGCAGATCATACTCATAACCAAGCAGCCCGAAAGCGGCGACATTCAGGCGCGTGTCGAGCGGCGTATCTCTGAGAGTCTGGTGATTGGGACAGGAAGAGATATGCGCCCCGATGCAGGAAGGCGGGTAGCCGTAACTGTAGCCCTCCTGGATCTCCGCACGCGCGATCGCATCCGTATCGTCACTCGCCCAGATTTGTGGGAAATAGCTCAAGATGCCGAGATCAAAGCGGTTGCCGCCAGAGGCACAGCCCTCGAAAAGGATATCCGGAAAACGCTGAGTCAGAGCAGCCATCACCCGGTACAGTCCCAGCATATAGCGGTGCGCAGTCTCCCCCTGCTTCTCCGCAGGCAGATACGGGGAAAACACGTCCGAGATATTCCGGTTACAGTCCCATTTGACGTAACGGATCGGGCCGGAGGAAAAGACCTCTGTCATTTTTCTTATGAGGTAATCCTGCACGTCGGGATTGGCCAGATCGAGAAACCGCTGGTTGCGGCCTTCACTGTGCGGCTTTGCGGGAATCGACATAGTCCAGTCAGGATGTGCTTCATAGAGACGGCTGTTGACATTTACCATCTCAGGCTCAACCCAGATGCCGAAATCCAGTCCTAATGCGTTGATCTTTCTGCCGAGTCCTTCAAGCCCGTTCGGCAGTTTCTTTTTGTTTGGCTCCCAGTCGCCCAGCGCTCTCGTATCGTCGCTTCGGTCTCCAAACCATCCGTCATCCATAACGAACAGTTCTATGCCGACGTCTTTCCCTGCTTTTGCGAGGGAGAGGAGACTGCTCTCGGAGATGTTGAAATAGCAGGCCTCCCAGCTGTTGAGCAGCACCGGACGGGTCTTATGCTTCCATCTCCCCCGAACGATGTGCTCCCGCACAAAAAAATGCATATTGCGGCTCATGCCGGAAAATCCGTCTTCCGCGAAGCTAATCACGGCCTCCGGAGTTTCAAAGCTGTCTCCCGGATCCAGATGCCAGTGAAAGCCGAGCGGCTGTATGCCCGAAACAATACGCGTCTTTCCATAGGCGCTGACCTCGACGGCGGAATAATGATTGCCGCTGTAAACGATGTTAAAGCCCCAGACGCGGCCGGCCGTTTCGGTTGCCGTCGGATCGTGAACCATAAAGAATGGGTTGCATCGGCTTGAGGAAACGCCCGCACGCGATTCGATCGTGAATTTGCCCGCGGGAAGCGGCACGGTGTATTTCCCCATTTCGCGTGCCCATGCGCCTCGAAAGCTCGTTACGGCATAGCCGCTCTCCGGCAGATCCAGCTGCATCGACAACAGCCGATCGATATCGGCAGGCACAGAAGTGTCATTGCGAAGAGTCGCGCGACGGCATATGCAGTCACAGTCCTCCCACACGTAATAATGTGTCTCAAGCACAAGGCCCGTGTTCCGATCCCGGAACGTTACACACAGATGCTCAGCCTTCCCGTCCTCGGAGTAGCTTCCCGGCAGAGGCGTCTGTTTAGGCTGTTCATCGTCTTTGATGTAGCTCTCATAGAGAAAATCGCTCGTACGGCTGCCATCCGGAGCGATGACTTCCAGCATAGGTTCTCGATAATCGCCCTTGCCGAGCGATGAAAACTCCAGGCAGACGTTCTCCAGCACAAGCTCCGGATGCTCTGCGTCATAGGATACGCTGTTACCGGTCGGGAACGCGCGCTTTTCGCCGAGCGCATCGAGTGAAGGCTCTTCAATCGGGATCCTTGTCCCGTAGTAAAGATGTTCCGGGTGGCCGGTGTCGAGGACACGGAAAGCATAGGTCGTACGCTGCGTATCCAGTGCAAAGGCCGGTTTTTCTCCTTCAAATACGCGGATCATTCCGCCTCACCTTTTGCAGCGTGCAGAGCCTTGACCTCGGAGGCGATCTGCTCCACTTTCTCATCAGTAAGGACGTATTTCTTGCGGAACCAGAAGATTGCGATGAGCAGCCCGATTATCGGGATGATGGTCATTGTCATACGCAGTCCGGAACGGGCGGACGCGGAGACGTTCAGGGACCAGTCGACGAGCTTATCCGCCTCGGATACCTCGGTGCCGGACTGAAGTTTGTTAATGGACAGGCAGATGGTTGCGATGAAGGCCGCAATGCCGCTCGCCAGTTTTACGACGAAGGTCTGCAGCGAGAAGATCACACTCTCGTCGCGGCTGCCATTCTTCAGTTCGCCATAGTCGACGGTGTTTGCAAGAAAGACGGTCGTAAGGATGTTCAGAAGACCGCTTGCCGCAAAAATCAGGAATCCCGGGATAAACAGGACGAATACGTTGCTCATGCCGGCAAAAGCAAGTAGCAGCAGCACGGCATAGCCGACAATGCTCATGCTCAGGCAGATATAGAAGATCTTCGTGTTGCTGAGCTTGACGGCGTTGCGCAGCACGGGGTAGAGAACCATCATGGCAAGGATCTGCATGGCGCCGCCAAAAGTGTTGAACAGGGTGTAGCTGCCAAACCAGTCAGTGCCTCCGAAATCATACTTGAAGAAGTAGATCACCAGATTGCTGGTAATATAGATCGAGCAGTTAATCAGAACGATGGCAAGCACGATTGCCAGGGCCTGATCATTGCGGAGGAGCGCCTTGAACATCTGCCCGACGGATACCGTCTTCATTTCCGCAGTGGATTTCTCTTTGACATTGATACATGTCAGAATGGTAAAGACGATAAAGAGCACGGCCACGATGACAGAGAACCATTTGAAGCCGAGGATCTCGACTTCCTTCGCATTCGCTCCGCCGAAAGCGTTGCCGAGGAACTGGACGGCCATGACAGTGACTATGGTGATGATAGCGCTTCCGACGCCTGCGCAGGAGCGCGCGAGCGTAGTCAGTCCTTCGCGCTCCTTCCCGCCCTCGGTAAAAGCCGGAATCATGGACCAGTACGGAATGTCCATCATCGTATAAGTTACGCCCCAAAGGACATAGGTGACGGCTGCATATGCCACGAGACCGCCGGCGTCGAGTTTCGGCGGGCAGGAGAACATCAGCACGAGCACGACCGCGTTGGTCAGGGTACCAATCAGCAGCCAGGGGCGGAACTTGCCCAGACGTGTCTTTGTCTTCGCCACGATCACGCCCATAATCGGGTCGTTGAATGCGTCGAAGATTCGTGCGGCCAGCAGGATTATTCCGACGGCGACAGCGCTGACGCCAAGAACATCCTGAAAGTAATACAGGACGTAGCTTGCCGAGAGCATGTAGACCATGTCCTTGCCGACCGCGCCCAGGCCGTAGGAGATCTTTGACTTGAGCGAAAGTCTCTGTTTGTTTTCCACGTGTTTCTTCCTCCCTACCTTATTTCAGCCGGCGCTTTTCCATCGCCAGCGCGACGGCTTTGTACGCGCCGTCGTAAAGTCCGATCGTCTTGTTCGTGCAAATGTTGCCGCACAAATCCCTGAGAAGGCCATCTTCTCTGAGGAACAGATCGACCATCTGAAGCGTATGCGGCACGTCCTCGCACTCAAGTGTGCCGTCTCCCATCTCCGCGGAATGGATCGCGCCCCACCTCTCATGGCCGCCAATGCGTTTGAGAAAGAGCTTCGGAATGGGATAAAAGGCCAGTTCGCTGGGCTTGGTAAGCAGCAGGTCTGCAGATCTCATGAGCAGATTCGTACAGTATACAGCCTCGAAGATGTCAGCATGCCAAAATGCGTGAACTCCCTCGACCGCAGCTTCATTGGCTGAGGCTGCAAACTGCTTCGTATCCTGCCAGTTCCCGAAATGCAGCGTACTTTGGTCCGCGAGTTCAGGGATCTCCCTTGCAAGTTCATCCCAGACATTTCTGTAATCGCCGACATTGACATACAGCACAGCCTTTTTTCCCCGTACCGCCGGCAGAAGATGCCTAATCACAGCGGCAAACAGCGCCCTCTGCGCGCCTGCGCCTCCGATCGTGAGCAGAAAGCGCATCGGCTTGCCATCGGCCTTGCGCCGCAGCCGCGCTTCACAATCCGTCTCGATATTGGCGACCAGCTCGTGGTCGACATAGTGCCCTGTATAGACAAGTGCGTCTTCAGGCATCGGCTTTAAGACTTCACGCCCACGCATTCCGTTTAGGATGCGGTAGCCCATATAGGACTGGTGTGTCTGGATCGTGTGGATGCTTCCCTCCGCAAGATGCAGCGCCATCGGCCAGTTGTCCGGAATGGCGTTGACAACGTGGAGCATTCCGGCGTGCAGCGCCGCCTGGGCAGGCCAGACATGTGTTCCGATAACCGGGATCTCTTTGGGCACGTTGCGGAACACGGGAGCCATCAGCTCAGCATTTTTCTGGTCAGAGGCATTGTAGCTGAGTCGGCGGAATCCTTCGTAATTCATTGGTTCCCAAACGATCTTGTTGAAAAGCTTCGATTTCTGCGAAATACGCGAGCCGAGCGAATACAGATCGTTCTGCGCGCCGATGACCTTTGTGCAGGTTGTCTGTTGAAAGCTGTTGAGGTCCATCCAGTAAGGCGTGAAGCCCATGGAATGCGCCGCGGATGCCATCGCCATGGAGATGCGATAATGTCCGAACCCCATGCGGATATTACCGACGATGACGCCTTTCTCTCTGTCAAAGGGTTCTCCTTCTCCCTCCTCGAGCCGGATGTCCTTCACGCCCAGCAGTTCTCCCAAACATTCATTTGGAACGATCCGTACCGGATAGTCCGCATTCGAGTCGTCACCGTATTTCTTTGCGAATTTTGCCTTGCTCCGCGCTGCCTTTCGTACGTCTCCGGACGACATTTCGTTTCCGAAGATTACCCTGGAGCGATCCGTCATAGCCTATCCTCCCTGCTTTCCTTTTCAATCGTAAATCGGAGCTCCACAGGCTCCGTCTGCTCCGTTTCCAAACGCAGTACAGCCTCCCCTGTTTCTCCTGCAGTGCGCAGCAGCACGCCGCCCAGTCCGCCTCGCAGCGTAGCGCGCTTAGGCCCGAGAATGCCGATTGGCCCCTGCACGGCGAGCGTCACGTCGCCCTGCCAGAATGGCGCGACATTCCCGTTCTGATCGACCATGCGCAGGCGGACAAGCGCAGCGTCATAGGTCGCTCCCGGCCGAAGCACTGTCGCGCTGGGCAGCGCCTGCAGTTTCAGCAATGTCATTGGCGTCTTGCGCGCGACTTTGACGGTTTTTCCGTCCTTCACCGCCTCGAAGCGGAAGGATGTTGCCGCATCGCCCCAGTTGCTGACATACTTGCCGTAGAGGGCATAGGCGTCCTCGAAACGCATACCGTAACGCGCCATCAGCACTCCGGCCTTGGCCATGATTTGCGGCGGCAGACGGGAGAATCCGTAACGTGCGGAATAGTTCAGGATCTCTTTAACAAGTTCCGCCTGACGCGGAGTGAATCGTTCGTTTTCCCGAATCTGTTCACCGATAAAATCGTCGATCTCGATAGGAGGTCGATACATTTTCTTATAAGGCGAATCCTTATGCGTAAAGCTGCGGATGAATCTGTCGTTTTTGTAAAGCCGCACCTCGTCCGCGTTCGTCATCACAAAGACGCGTCCGCGGTTGGACGCCGGCTGTTCACCGACATCCATGTCGGAACTGACGACGAGTACAGGCTCGAAATCCTGACGTGCGGCATATACAGCGGCAGCCGTCTTTGGATTTCGGAACATATCCAGTACGCCGTGGTAACAGATACGATCGCCGCTTCCGAAATCACGATGTGTATTATAGTCGGCAAAGCACCAGCCGAAGCTCCCTGCGATATCCGGCTCGGCCGCTACGGCGTCAAGTACATTCGCATGCCGCAGTGCGTGCTCGGTGCGGTGCGCTTCACAGTCGAATGCCTTAGTCGGGTACATATGCCCGTTGTATTCACTGATAAGATACGCCCTTCCCATATCGGGCGTAACAGCCTTTTTCTTTTCACAGCCGGCGCTTTTCCCATCGTGCACAAAATCGTTGTAGGTGTACACATCCTCAAGCAGGCTGCTCTTCTTGTTGCACCGCACGCCGCCTGTCGCCCGTGTCGGGTCGAGCCGTCGCGCTGCTGTGTTGGTCTGTTTATAGAACTCGTCGTCGTCCGAGGACTCGTTGATGCGAACGCCCCAGAGAATGATCGATGGATGATTGCGGTACTGCATCACCATGTCTTCCACGTTGCGTACAGCCTGTGCCTTCCACGCATCTCGCCCGATATGCTGCCACCCCGGGATCTCCGTGAACACCAGCAGACCCAGTTCATCACAACGATCGATGAAGTGCTGCGACTGTGGATAGTGCGAGGTCCGCACAGCATTAACACCAAGTTCATATTTCAGGATCTTAGCGTCAAGCCTCTGCAGCGAGCCCGGCGCGGCGTAGCCAATATAGGGATAACTCTGGTGACGGTTTAGGCCGACAATCCGCAGTTTGCGCCCGTTAAGCCAAAACCCGTCCGGGCGCCACTCCGCGCGCCGGAACCCGATGCGCGACTCTACGCGGTCGAGCATCATATCTCTTTCAAAAAGCGCGGTCTCCAGCACATAGAGCCGCGGGGATTCGACGTCCCAGAGAGCGATGCCGGAAAGGGAGAATTCCGTTTCCCATTCGACGCGCCCGTTGCCGTCAAGTGCCGTTTCAGATTCGCCGACGATATTCTCCCCTTCGTCCAGTAATCGCTGACGCAATACAAATCCGCTGCTGTCCCGGCAGACCGGCCCGGAGAGTGATACAGTGGAAGAGAGCGCCGCATCTGTTCGCAGCTCTCTGGCCAGAGCGACACGCATCTGCTCCCGATCCGAGAGTGCAAGCAGGGCTTTTTTCTCCTGAATTGAAGGGCGTGCGAAAACGTCCGTGATACAGCTCTGCTCACAGATTTCCAGCTGGACCTCACGGTAGAGGCCGCCGTATGTCATATAGTCGATCACGTATCCGAAGGGCGGCTGATCGAGCGTTTCGCGGCTGTCGACCTTCACCGCCAGCACGGCTTCCTCCCCCGGCGTGATGTGTTTCGTCAGTTCAACAGAGAATGCTGTGTATCCGCAGCGGTGCTCACCGATTTTCTCCCCGTTGAAATACACCTCCGCTGCGTGCGCGGCTGCGCCGAAACGCAAAAAAACACGCTTGCCGCGCCAGTCCTCTGGCACGAAAAAGCGCTTTCGGTAGCCGCAGAGCATCTGATAGACGCTCTCGTCGAAATAGTCATATGGCGTTATGGCACAAGTGTGCGGCAGATCAACGATCTCGGCCTCCTCGAATGGCTTTCCCCGCAGGAAGGCCGAGTTGCAGTTCTTCACGAATTCCCATCCGAAGTTGACGTTGATTGTCTGTCGCATCTGTTTCCCTCGTTTTCGTCAAAACGGCAGTTATAAACCCCCATTTTGATCTTTCTTTTATAGATTTTACCGCATCCGAATCAAAAAGGCAATGATGTGTTGCCGCCGCCGCATACAATTTCGTTACTCGGATTTGTGCAAAAGAGAAACGGCGCGGGAAAAACCGCGCCGTTGCAATATCGCAAGATTCAGCCGAGCATTTCCAGAAGGCCTTTGAAGCCGCGCTCGGCATATATACTGCGTATGCCGTCCAGTTCGCTGCCGATCAGCCCGTCAATTACGCGCATACCCAGCAGTTCCACCGGAGCCTTGTCATCTGTAAAGATCCTTTTCCCACCGGTGTACGGCTTCAGGCCGCCGTCAACGCGCTCCATCATTGAGCGCAGTTCCGGGTTCTGCAGGGTCTCGCGCCCCATAGCGAAGCGTTCCTCTGCCCCGCCCATGGAGGCAAACAGCTCGCAGTTCGTTGCCCACGGCACATCCACTGTGCAGACCTCGGGAAACACGGAGGCAATCGTATCGCAGAGCCATTCGTTGATTGAGCCCTCTTCCGTCGAATACATGTTCAGGTTCACGACCATCACGCCGCCCGGTTTGAGATGCTCGCGCACCATGGTAAAGAACTCCGTCGAGGACATCTGAAACGGAATCGTGATGTCCTGATAGGCATCCACCATAATCACGTCATATCTGTGAACTGTCTCATCAAGAAAGGCTCTTCCGTCATATACGGTGACTTGAGCCTTGTCCGGAAGCTGAAAGTATTCCGAGGCGAGCGCGGCGATTTTCTCATCGATCTCGACGCCTTCAATGTTGAGGTGTGGAAAATAGCGCAGGCTCTGTGTCGCAAACGTACCCGTGCCCATGCCGAGGATGAGCACGTCTGCCTGTGAATCCTCTTCAACGCCTGCCATGAGCGGTGCAGCAAGCGCATAATCATAATACATGCCCGTCAGTCCGTCATTCTTCATCAGGATGGACTGAACGCCGAACATAACGTTGGTGGACAGGATTACACTGTCTTCTGTCTCACGTACCTGCAGATAGTTATAAATGCTTTCATCTTCAACCTTGAGGTCGCTCTCCCAGAATGCAAATGACGGGCTGTGGCCGAAAGCACAGCACAGTGCGAACAGAACGGCCGCGACGATGCATCGTGCAGGCTTCGAACGAGTTGAAATGAAATAAATCAGGCACAGTGCAAGCAGAATGCCTGCGAAAATCAGGAACGTGACCGCCGTGCCGACCGTTGGGATCGTCACAAAGGTTGGCAGAAATGTTCCAATGATGCTTCCGATTGTGTTGAGCGCCCCGAGCGCACCGACGGTCTTGCCGCTGTCGTTAAGGCTGCCGACCGTGTATTTCACCAGTGAGGGTGTAACCGTTCCCAGCAGCAGCAGCGGAAACACAAACAGGATCATGCAGGCAGCAAACGCTGCCCAAACGAGGAAATTCCTTGTTACGACCAGTGCCAGTGCGCCGGTGATTCCTGCAATGACATACTTCCCCACCAACGGGATGCAGGCTATCCATACCGCTGCCAGCAGCAGGCGAAGATAGAGTCTGTCCGGGTCGGGATTCTTATCCGCAGATCGTCCGCCCCAAAGGTTTCCCAGTGCCATTGCGATCATGATCGTTCCGATTATAATTGTCCAGACGATCTGACTCGAACTGAAATAAGGAGCGAGCAGCCTGCTTGCCCCGAGTTCCACCGCCATCACGGACATCCCGGAGAAGAATTCCGTCAGATAGAGGAACCACTTGCGTCCAAGGATCTTTTTATGCTCCATGGGATAAAGCTATACGGCGCCTCAGAAAGGCAGGCTCATGCCGCCGGTCAGCTTGGACATGTTGGCGTTTGCCGCACTCTCCGCGGAGCGCAGCGCTTCGTTGACAGCCGCCATGACCATATCCTGCAGCATCTCGACATCCTCTGGATCGACCGCTTCGGGATCGATCGTCAGGCGGAGAAGCTCGCGCTTGCCGCTGACCACAGCAGTCACTGCTCCGCCGCCGGCCTTAGCCTCGAACTCTCTTGCCTCAAGTTCCTCCTGCATGCGCAGCATCTCCTGCTGCATCTTCTGCGCCTGCTTGATCATGTTCATCTGATTCATACCGCCGCCGCCCATCATTCCGCCGCGGAAACCGCCTTTTGCCATCGTTCTGACCTCCTGTATCGTTTCGATAACTATTGTTGTTTATTCAAATGTCACGCCGAAGCTTTCAAGTCCTTTGAGCTTATCCGCCTGTTCTGCGGTCGGTGCAGCCGCCTTGACCTCTTCCGTACGCACCACCAGCGTATGACCTGCTGCAGCAGCTGATGCGGCACGAATCTTGTCCAATACATCGGGCTTGTCGATCATCAGCTTGGCGAAACCGTTTTTGAATTGTACGGTCAGTGTATCTTCCCTCAGAACGGTACTGACTGCCGCGCTGTCTGACAGCATGTTGAAAACGCCGATCGGAAGTGCGCTCTGCACTTCTTCCAGAATCTTCGGCCAGAGCGAGACATCGTCTCCGGATTGCTTCTTCGGTTCCGCAGAAACCGTCACTGCTGCCGGTTCCGGAACGGAAACCGGTGTTTCCTGATATTCAGAGGCTGCTTCCTGCTGTTCTGAAGCAGGTTCAGGTTCCGGCTCAGGCAGGACAGACGCCGGTTCAGGTACTGGTATTGAAGCCGGTACTGCTTCCGGCTTTCTCTCCTGTTTCGGCTTCGGCTTCTCTTCGCTGACAGGCGCAGCAGGCGCGCCCGGCTCAACGTGAGGCACCGTAACCAGCCCCTGCTCCAGTCGTTCTATACGCGCGCGCAGATCGTTCACGCTGCCTCCCACGACAGGTTCGCACATGGAAATCAAGCACAGTTCCGCCGCCGTTCGCGGACTCTGCACGCTGCGCAGACCTCCCAGTGTTTCCTGGATCTTTTCGATATCGGAAAGCAGTCGCGCTTTGCCCAGTGTCTGCTGATAGTGTTTCAGCTCCTCCAGGTCATAGGCACCACTGGCCAGTTCCGAACCGCCTTTGGGGGCGACTGCGACAAGCAGCGCGTCCCTTTCCAGTGCGCAAAGCTCCCCGAGCAGTGTGGCCGGGTCCTTCCCGTCACGCCACAGTGCGTCAAACAATGCCAGCGCCCGGCCTGTTTCAGCCGCCGCAACAGCGTCAAGCAGTTCTATCGTCCTCGCGCCGCCTGCAAGCCCCATCGCCCCGCGCACAGTCTCCTCGTCGATCGTGCCGCGGCCGGCGCACTGATCAAGCATCGACAGGCCGTCGCGCATAGATCCCTCAGCGAGCCGTCCTAGAAGCGCTGCAGCTCCCTCGGTCAGTGACAGACTTTCCTGTTCCGCCACATATAAGAGCCTTTTCGCGACTGTCTCCGGCGACAGGCGTTTAAAGCTGAAACGCTGACAGCGTGAGAGTATCGTCGCGGGCAGTTTGTGCAGTTCCGTCGTTGCAAGGATAAACATCAGATGCTCAGGCGGCTCTTCCAGAATCTTGAGCAGCGCGTTGAACGCCGATACGGAGAGCATATGTACCTCATCAATGATGTACACGCGTTTTTTTACTGATGCCGGAGAATAAACAGCTTCATCGCGCAGTGCGCGGACGTTGTCCACACTGTTGTTTGAGGCGGCGTCAAGTTCCTCTACGTCGAGGATCGTTCCGTCGTCAATGCCGCGGCAGGCACGGCATTTATTGCATGGGCTGCCGTCGACCGGAGATTCGCAGTTGACCGCTTTGGCAAGGATCTTGGCACAGGTAGTCTTCCCCGTACCGCGTGTGCCGATGAACAGATAGGCATGTGACACTGAGTCCGTGCGCACCTGATTGCGCAGAATCTCCGTGATATGCTCCTGTCCGACCACGTCCTCGAAACTGCGCGGTCTCCATTTTCTGTACAGTGCCTGATACATATTGCTACTTCCCTTTACATACAATGCGGCCCTTGAGAAGACTGCACACCCGCCTTTGAATACTCGATACGCCCGTTACCACAGCAGCCGGCTCAAACCCGGCGCCCTCACGGCACACGGGGTGGTTCGCTTAATGCTGCTCGGTTCCCCGCCTGACATGGTTCACGAGGCCCCGTTGCGCAAGACCGGATCGTCTACGCTGCTTACTGCGGGCTGACGACACATCGAATACCCGGGGGCGGGAATTCATCCCTGCTGCAGCGGATTGCAGGTACAGGGCACCGCTGGCTCCCCGACTAGTGCAGCCTTTTCAAGGGCCGCTTACATATTATTATACTATACTGTGCCTGTTTCCGCAAGAGCGAAACGGTATTTTCCGGCATTTCACGCTTATCACCGTTCTTGCCGTTTCAGCGCAGTCATCTGCTGAGCATCTTCTATGTTTTTGGCAGATCCTGCTCCCGCGTTCCCGTCAACCGCTCATAAAACGCTAAGATCACCTTCTTGCAGCGCTCGGGTTCGACAAGGAAACTGCAGCCGTGAGCGGCGCCCGGGACCAGCACGAGGGTTTTGTCCGTTGCTGCGCTCACCTCAAAGTTCTCCCTGCTGAAATAAGCGGGCACAAAGTTGTCCGCCTCGCCGTGCACGAGCAGAAGAGGCAGTTCTGAGTTCTTCAGTGCATCGGTCGTCGTGCAGTCCTTGTAGCCAAAGCCGAAAAACAAGCGGCAGAAAAGGCTGCAGGTATCGATGATCGGATGCGTCGGCAAATGCATCCGCCTGTGCAGCACATGCGCGAACTCCCGATAAACGGAGCTGAATCCGCAGTCTGCTATTACACCGCAGACGTTTTCCGGCAGCGGCAGTCCCGTCGCCATCAGGACAGTTGCCGCGCCCATGCTCATTCCCTCAAGCACGATCGGCAGGTCTCGCCCGTTTCGTTCCTCAATATAACGCGCCCAGTCCGCGCAATCGCGCCGCTCCTTTACGCCCATGCAAATGATCCTGCCCTCGCTCCTGCCGTGTGCTCGCTGCCAGGGCACAAGCAGATTGCAGCCGAAATCATGCAGCAGCTCGTAGGCCCCGGCAAAATCCCAGAGATAATCCGATCGGTAGCCGTGCATGAGTATCGCCGTGCATCTGGCATTCTCCGCGGGCAGATACAGCGCGCGAAGCCGCAGTCCGTCGAACGATTCGATCTCGACTTCCTCCGGATTGCGGTCGAGAAGCCATTTTACGCCTCCGCGAATCAAATCCGCGTGAGGTGCCAGCCTCCGCATATTCGCGGGATCCGGCTCTTTCGATTTATACCGCCTAAGTGCACCGTATGCCAGTAGTGCGCAAAGCGCGAAATACAAAAGCGCCAGCACGGCAATTATGATTCCGACGATCCCCCAGGCCGTCATCTTACCGCCTCCCGGGCGTCCGCCTCATAGTATGCAACAAGCATATCTACGCAGGCTCCGTAGCTCTTTAGTCCCAATGTCTGTCCGTAGCTGTACAGAAACCCCTCATATACAGCGTCTGACGCCTTGCTCACAGGCGTGTCATCATATTTTGACCAGTATTCTCTGTTTTCGTTCAGGTCTAACAGGACCGTGTCACTGAGTGTCGAGTACACTCTCGCCCAGGCTTCACGATCCGCGTCATACAGCGCATTCCCGAGGTGGATATAAGCCAAGACTGCTGAAGAATAGATAAAGCTTGCGTCACCGCTCTCCAGAGAAGCGACAACAGCGGCGAAATTCGCCTCCTGCTCTTTAGCCACGCCTCTCTGATGCGCCAGCTCGTGCGCGACCGTCGAGGGCAGCATGAATGCCGGAGAATCCATATTCAGATTAGCTTCTCCCGTAAAAGGGAAAAAGAATCCCGTAAACTCGATCATGCTCATGATCTTCGAACAAAGAACAGGCTTCGGACGCAGTTCGTCGCCCGCGAGAGCGGGAAAGCGACGCTCCGCGTTCCGGTATAGCTCCGCACCGCGACGCAGGATCTCCTGTCTGTCTTCGGCATACGTACCGTTTTCGCCGCGAGGTACAAGAACGGCATAGTCGTTTGCCATCTGTGCGAAATAGCACGTAACGACTTCAAGCTGCTCTACGGAGACAGGCACGTCATCAAGCCCTGTTTTCTCACAGAAGCTGTCCCCGAAATAGTATACGCCCCATAGCAGACAGAATCCGCCGTAAAACAACCCCGCTGCCGTGCAGAGCGTGATAAGCAGTCTATAAACACGCCTTCTCTTTTCCGGCATGCATGCGATCTGCACGATGCTTACAATTATGTAAACCAGCCCTCCGATTACCAGAAGAGCATAGATCAGTTCCGCAACGGAAAACGGCACGAGATTTGCTGCCTTTCCCAATACGCGGTGACAGGGACGTACCATCTTCTCGGAAAGCGTGACCATCAGCGCGTGGTTGCCGCGAAGCGCAAAATAGGCTCCGATCGTTAATAACGACAGCAGCAGAAGGACATGACGCACAGGGCAGACCCGGAACCATAGTGTGAAGCCGCGCTTTGTCTCATCCTGCGATTGCTCTACCATGTTCCTTCTCCATTCGCAGGCAGGATATGTACCTCGCCGCTGCGTAAAGTCTCCTCCCTGCCGTTTGCGTATCGAACACGTAATCCAAAATTCTGCGCAACATCAAGAACGACTGCCGCCCGAG
>JAFYCC010000092.1 GCA_017539885.1 Oscillospiraceae bacterium | reverse complement strand
GGGCTGGATCGTCTCGACGGCTTTCTGGCCGGCACCTCAGCGCAGTTTCTTGGAAACAACTCCGGCGAAAACCGCATCTTTTCCCCTCTCAATGTCTACATGGCTCTTGCCATGCTCACGGAGCTGACGGACGGGGAAACCCGCTCGCAGATTCTGTCCCTGCTGGGAACGGACAGTGTCGAGGAACTGCGCGAACAGGCCTCAGCGCTGTGGAACAAGAACTATCGCAACGACGGCGCATCCACCTGTATCCTTGCCTCCTCTCTATGGCTGAATCAGGATGTCCGCTTCGTTCAGAAGACTCTGGACTCGCTGGCAGAACACTATTTCGCCTCTGCATATCAGGGCGAAATGGGCTCACCTGAGCTGGACGAGGCGCTGCGGGACTGGCTGAACGAACAGACGGGCGGACTGCTGAAGGAACAGGCTGCGGGACTGCATCTGGATCCTCTGACGGTGCTGGCGCTGGCGACAACGATCTACTTCAAATCGCGCTGGTCTAACGAGTTCAACAAGAACGCGACCTCCCCTGACGTCTTCCACAGCACGAACGGTGAAGAGCAGACCGATTTCATGCATTTGACCCACGGCGGCAACTACTTCTGGGGCGAGCGTTTCTCCGCAGTAGGACAGGGTCTGCAGAGCGACGGCGTCATGTGGTTCCTCCTTCCAGATGAAGGCGTGACTCCGGAAGCGCTGCTTGAAGACAGTGAAGCCATGGCCTTTCTGCTCGGCTCGAAATACGACTGGGAAAACCAGAAGCATCTGCTGATCAATCTCGCTGTGCCGAAATTTGACGTTAGCTCGGACATAAGCCTCATCGAGGGACTTCAGGCGCTCGGTGTGACCGATGTGTTCGACACGCAAAGGAGCGACTTCTCGCCCATGACGCAGGACACGGAGGAGATCTGTGTCTCGCAGGCGCAGCACGCAGCGCGTGTCAAGATCGACGAAGAGGGCGTTGAAGCTGCTGCCTATACCGTAATGGCGGCTGCCGGCGCCGCCATGCCTCCGAAGGAAGAGGTGGATTTCATACTCGACCGGCCCTTCCTTTTCACCGTTACCGGCGGGGATGGACTTCCTCTGTTCATTGGGATCGTCAATCAGTGCGGCTGAATGCCGCGTATATAAGGAAATGGCGCGAAGCGACCGCTTCGCGCCATTTCCTTATATACTGCGTTTACTGGATCGCGCTCACGAGAGCGATGACCGCATCGGCATCGATGCCGTAGACGTCCTGGATATCCCCCTGCCCGCGCACGAGGATGCAGTAGCTGAAGTTGTCCGTGACCCATACGGCTTTCATTGTTTTGCCCTTTTCCTGGCCGAAGCACTTTACCTGAATACCGTCAAGTTCCTCGGTCCAGTCGAATTTGTACGTCGTGTAGTCGCCGGAAACATCCTCGCCGTCCTGCTTGAGGCCTTTTCGCGCTACGAGCTCCGCAGTGCCGATGAAGCCGTCGGCGTGGGCAAGGCCTTTCATGTAATGGAACGATGTGAAACTGACGGGGCCGCCGCTCGTATTCGTGTTATCCTCGGGCAGTTCGAAGTATCCGACGCCCGCGCCTTCCGCGGCAGCTTCCGCGGAATCAGCTTCCGACCACGGATTGGCCATCCCGGCCATTCCCTCTCCGCCGTTTTCATCTGGTTTTTTCACTTCAGCGCCTGCGTTTGAGCAGGCAGCCAGCGCAAGCAGCATCATCGCCGCAAGCGCTAATGCGAGGACTTTTCTCATGTTTGACTACTTCCTTTCTACGCGGTTTTTCGCCGCATTTCCCTTAAATGTGCAGACAGGCCTGGAACGCCTGATTGACAGCTTCGCAGACCGTTCCGGCAACATTGTTGCAGTCGCCCACGATGGCAACGCTCGTCTCCGGGCAGACATGACGCAGCTCGTCGACGGTGTCGAAGCGCGGCTTGATGCCGACCGCCAGCAGGACGGCGTCCGCCGGGACCTCCGTGACCTCGCCGCTCTGAACGTCGCGGAATACGACGCTGCAGTCCCGGATCTCCGTCACCTGAACGCCGTAGCGCATATCGACGCCTTCGACGTGCAGGAGCTTGATCAGTTCCTGGTTGCCGGACATGTCGGTCATGAACGTTCTCGCGCGGGATGTCGCCTTGTCCAGCATTTCCAGCAGAGTCACTTTCTTGCCTGCCTGCGCGAAGTCCAGCGCCGCCTCGTTGCCGACACTGCCGCCGCCGATCACGACGACGTTCCTGCTCTCGGGCAGTTTATCCGCCTCCGTGTCGCCCGCCCAGTGCACGATCGGTTTGTCCACGCCGGGAATGCGGGGCACGATGGGCTCCGCGCCGACAGCGATCACGACGGCGTCGTAACCCTCCCTGGCAAGCAGTTCCTTCGTTGCCTCCGTGTTCAGGAGGATCTTCGCGCCGCGCCCGACGCACTGCTCGGCCGTGTGGCGCATCCACTTGAGATAATCCCGCACGTCCTTTTTGAATTTCGGCGCAGCGGCACCGATCACATTGCCGCCCAGGGCGTCGCTCTTCTCATAGAGCGTGACGTCGTGGCCGCGGTCGAGCAGGGTCTGGAGCGCCTGGATGCCGCCCGGGCCGCCGCCGACGATGGCTACGCGCTTCTTTACAGGCGCCTTGGGAACGACGCCGTCGCGAAGCTCGCTGG
>JAFYCC010000091.1 GCA_017539885.1 Oscillospiraceae bacterium | reverse complement strand
TTGAGAACAGCCGCACCTGGTGGCGCGGCTGTTCTGAGCGAATCCGGGTTCAGGCCGGATTGTATGCCTTTCTCGACACCTCGTAGAGGATGTCATACATTTTGGGATGCGGGGGAGAACTGTAATCCATCGTGCAGTAGGCGCCGAGTCCCTTGTAATCCTCGACAAACTTAGTGATATACTGACGCAGTTCATCGTCAGACAGATCCATGCTGATTTTTTCAGGCAAAGCATCCACGATGATCTGGTTCGGATAGTTCCTCGCGACGGCAAGCTTGTCGTTCATGAACTGGCCGTTCCAGCTGTCGACGCCTGCCTCGATCATTGCGGGGACGAGAGCCTCATTTTTGCCGCAGCTGTGCAGATCGAGAATCATGCCGTACTTGTGGGCGCTGTCACAGACACGCTTGATATATGGTGCGATCATCTCGCGCACAGTGGAGATCGAGAAGAACGGCGCACGCTGGCTGCCCCAGTCATCGTGGAACCAGACGCCATCGGCGTGGAAATAGGTCGCGAACTTCTCAAATATCGCGTCGTACAGGTCAGCGAGTTTGCTGAACAGGCGGTGTACCGCCTCCTGCTGGTCCTCGTCTACGAGCGCGATCAAAGCATCGGTCATGTCCACAAAGGAGATCAGGCGTTCGAACATGCCGGTAAGCAGCATGACTTTTACAAATCGTCCGTCATTGAGCCTGTCATGCAGCTTTTCCGCGCTGCCTGCCCAGTCCCACTCATCGATATTCGGGAAAGTAACGTAGTCTTCCCAGTGCTCTAGATCTCCGACGAACGGCTTGCCGGGACGAACCATTGAACCACCGACCTGTGGGACGAACTCCCACTCAACACCGAACATATCCTTGCCTCCGAGCATGTCGGGGGTGGTCGGCTTATCCGACTGTACCATGCCGCGTGCCCAGTTGTCCGGGACACAATCAGGCATCAGGAGACTTGCGTCAAAAGAGTGGGGCATCCACAGGGGCTGTTCGTGCTTATACAGAAGCCACATGTTTTCTCTTCTTGTGATGGGAGAATTGTAGATGGGCATTTTCGGAGCACGGGGATTGAAGCCGGGGAAATAACCAACGATCTCGAATTCTTTTGGATCAAACGGGACTCTTTCCATGTCGTATTACCTCCTTGCTGTTGGGCCGGGATTCTGGAAATGAATTTCCATGAGTATGTTATCATTGTAACAAACTGGTAATGAAATGTAAATAGCGCACTATATGTTGTTGCTTAAATTGTAAGATGGCACAATCGCTTTTGCGGAATGTTCTTTCTATCGAGATTGACAGGAATGATAGAATACGTTAGAGTGAACACAGATGCTTAAGCAAAGCATATATTTGGAGGTTAAGAGCATGAGTGTTGATAATCTGACTCTTGAAAGAATGGACGCGTGGTGGCGCGCATCAAATTACCTGTCAGCCGGACAGTTGTATCTGCTGGACAATCCGCTCCTGCGGTCACCTCTGCGGCCGGAACAGATCAAGCGGAAGATCGTGGGGCACTGGGGCACTGTGCCGGGCCAGAACTTCATTTTTACCCATCTTAACCGCGCGATCAATGAATATGATCTGAATATGATCTACCTTTCCGGCCCAGGTCATGGCGGGAATTTCTTCATCGCGCAGGACTGGCTTGACGGATCCTATTCCGAGTACTATCCGAACATTACGCAGGACGCGGAGGGAATGAAGAAGCTCTTTAAACAGTTTTCGTTCCCGGGTGGCGTACAGTCCCATGTGTCTCCGGAAATCCCGGGCTCGATCCATGAAGGGGGAGAGCTGGGATACAGCCTTGCACACGCATTCGGTGCGGTTTTCGACAACCCCGACCTGATCGCCGTGTGCGTCGTAGGCGATGGCGAAGCGGAGACCGGCCCGCTCGCAACGGCGTGGCATTCCAACAAGTTTTTAAATCCTGCGCTGGACGGTGCCGTGCTGCCGATCCTGCATCTCAACGGGTATAAGATCGCAAACCCGACCATCCTTTCGCGAATACCGCAGGATGAGCTGGAGTGCCTTATGCGTGGTTACGGATGGAAACCGTATTTCGTTGAGGGCGACGACCCGATGACGATGCATCGCCTTATGGCAGATACGCTCGACGACGTGATCGCAGATATCAAAGCGATCCAGCGCGCCGCGAGGGAGGGCGATTTGCAGGAACGTCCCTGCTGGCCAATGATCGTTCTGCGTTCTCCGAAAGGATGGACCGGCCCGAAGGTCGTTGACGGCAAGACGGTTGAGGGCAGTTTCCGTGCGCATCAGGTGCCTATCCCGATGACGAAGCCGGAACATCTTCAGCTCCTGGAGGACTGGCTGCGCAGCTACCGCCCTGAGGAACTCTTCGATGATAACGGAGCGCCGGTTCCGGAACTCAAAGCGCTTGCGCCAAAGGGTGATCGGCGCATGGGCGCCAATCCGTATGCAAACGGCGGTATTCTGCTGCGGGATCTTCGCATGCCTGATTTCCGTGACTATGCCATCGATGTCGACCATCCCGGCGGAACCGAGGCGCAGGACATGCAGGAACTCGGCAAGTTCGTGCGCGACATTATGAAAGCCAACATGGCTTCTAAAAACTTCAGGGTGTTCGGGCCGGACGAGACTGCGTCGAACAAACTCAGCGCAGTGTTTGAAGTGACCGGCCGTGACTTCAACGGTGAAAGGTTCGATACCGACGAATTCCTCGCGCAGGACGGCCGTGTCATGGATTCCATGCTTTCAGAGCATATGTGTGAAGGCTGGCTCGAGGGGTATCTCCTTACCGGCCGCCACGGCGTGTTCAATTCCTATGAGGCGTTTATCCGTATCGTTGACTCGATGGTCTCCCAGCACGCCAAATGGATCAAGATGTGCAAGGACATCCCGTGGCGCAGGCGTATCGCTTCGCTGAACTTTATTCTCAGTTCGACGGTCTGGGCGCAGGATCACAACGGATTCACACATCAGGATCCGGGATTCCTCGATCACGTCGCGAATAAAAAAGCCGACGTCGTGCGCCTGTATCTGCCGCCGGATACCAACTGCCTGCTGAGTACCTTCGATCACTGCATCCGCAGCCGTGACTATGTGAACGTGATCATCGCGTCCAAGCACCCGCGAACCCAGTTCCTATCTATGGACGAGGCGATCCGCCACTGCACACAGGGGCTCGGCATCTGGCAGTGGGCCTCAAGCGACGCGGGACAGGAACCCGACATAGTAATGGCCGGCTGCGGCGACGAACCGACCATCGAGTGCATGGCGGCAGTCGACATTCTGCGGGAGGCCCTACCAGAGATCAAAGTTCGCGTCGTGAACGTAGTCGACCTGATGAAGCTTCAGCCGACGAGCGAGCATCCGCACGGTCTCAGCGACGCGGACTATGACAGCATTTTCACTCGCGACAAGCCGATCGTCTTCGCGTTTCACGGCTATCCCAAACTCATCCATGAGCTGACTTATCATCGGCACAATCGAAATATGCTTGTGCGCGGCTACGTTGAGGAGGGTACGATCACAACGCCTTTCGATATGCGCGTGCAGAACAGTCTCGACCGTTTCCATCTTGTAATCGACGCTGTGCAGTCTCTTCCGCAGCTCGGCAGCCGCGGCGGCCATCTCGTACAGCAGATGCGAGATAAGCTCGTTGCGCATAGGCAGTATATCCGTCAGTATGGAGAAGATATGCCTGAGATTCGCGAATGGAAGTGGCGCGGCAGGTAGAAATTACAGTGAAAAGCGCGGGGCAACCTCTCATTTCGGTTCCCCGCGCTTTTCTACGCGCTATTCTATATGATCTCGACGCTCGGACTAGCAAGCGTTTCACAGACGAATGTCTGCGAGGCGTAGATTTCAATTTTTAATTTGTTCTTTGATTGCAGCGATGTGTTCCGGAGTCGTGCCGCAGCAGCCGCCAAATACGGTTGCACCAGACGCAAGAAAACGGGGAATATAGGATGCAAGCGTCTGAGGTGTCATTGCATAGACAGAACGTCCTTCGCGCGTTTCCGGCTTTCCGGCGTTTGGCTTAACGACGAGAGGCAGCGTACAGCACTGACGAATCTCTGTAATCAGACGCTCAATCAGCTCAAGATCCCCGCAGCAGTTGATGCCGAACGCGTCGGCACCTAATGACTGAAGTTCAAGCGCGGATTGTGTTAAATCATCCCCCCAAAGGCTTCTGCCGGTCGGTCCGCATGTAAAAGTCACGAGCAGAGGCTTGTCGGAGACCTGCCGTATGGCAGTCACGGCGGCGCGCGCTTCGACAAGAGAAAGCTGTGTCTCCACTGCAAAAAGATCGACATCCGCAGCACAGAGTGCCTGTGCCGTTTCGCGGAATACACCTATAAGTGCCTCAAAACTCGTTTCACCCACGGGCTCAGGCTGAAGACCGCAGGGGGCAACATCTCCGGCGACCAGCGCTTTTCCTTCTACGGCTTCACGGCTGAGACGGACAAGTTTGGCACAGAGTTCATCTACGGAGATATCCGCACCATGGCGGTCCAGAGAAGGACGGTTCGCAGTAAAGGTCGGCGCATAGACGACCTGAGAGCCGGCCTCGGCATATGCGCGCTGCAACTCTATGATCGCGTCAGGATGATCGAGGATCCAAAGATCCGTGCAGCTGCCTGAGGGCATGCCGCGGCGGAGCATTTCCGTGCCGGTCGCGCCGTCAAGCAGCAGAGTTGATGAGAAAAACTCAGAGTTAAGCATATCCGACCTCATTCCACACCGCGGTAATACAATCCGCGCGTCATTCCGTTGGGCTTGTAATCGTTCATTCCAAGATAGCTCTTCGCGATCTCGACACATTCACGGGGGCTTTCTGTAGTAAACAGCAGCCGAGCTCGAGCGATGCCTGTTTCGGTGAATGCTTCCGGCTTGTCGCCGAGAAAGAGTTTATCTGCGTTGAAAATCTGATTGCGGCAGCCGAATTCCTTGAGGACCGGGAACTGTGCGCCGCGGCGATCTGTGAGTATGTTCTGCTGATTCCCGCATGAACAGCGACCGTAACTGTTTTTGATAACACAGTTTTCCGTGACCATCAGGGGCAGACGTCCGTATGCAATCAGTTCCACAGGCAGCGACTTGCTCAGGTCTCGAATCTGACTGAGTCGAAGTTCAAAGGAAGCTGTGGCGGAGAGGAATCCGGCGCTTCTCAGAAGTTCCAGACTATAGGAATTAAATACGTTCAGGCCAAAATCGCCGCGAAGGGCAAGATTTGCCCGTTTTGCAAGATGAATGTGACCAAGGTTGCCGACGAGCGCTTCGCTCATACCCAGAGAACGGCATTTTTCAAGAAGATCAAGCACCTCGGGCTCCTCGTCTACGGTGATGACACGCGGAACTACAGCTGCAAGTTTACAGCCAACATCGAGAAACGGCGTGAGCAAGGCGGAGTGATCCGTTATCATCGTTATCGGTACATACAGACAGCCGGGGTGAAGCTCAGCGAGTTCCGATGTGATCTGGTCAGGGGAGCAGACCTGAAAGGCAAGAAGGGGAGCTTCTGAACAGGGAACGTCGGAAGGCGGCTCAGGGATCGGCAGAATCCTGCGCTGCGGTGGCGTTGCACGTGCGTCCGTCAGTTCGGCGAGCAGTTTCCGGCGCAGATCGTTGATCGAGGCGGCAGACAGGAACAAGCCTTCATGTATGTCCGCCCGTACATCTTCGCAGGCGTAGGGCGTGCCGCCGGTTTTGTATAGCTGATCTCGCAGGGATGAAAGCGTAAGAGCCTGCTTTTCCGCACTCTGAGGGATGTCTCCTTCTGCCGATGCGTGATTTCCGTCGGAGTCCTCAACGGCGATCCGGACGGGCTCATTTTCGTGCACGAGCGCATAGAAAGTCACCGGTACGCGCCTTCGCTCCGTGCCGGTATAGCTTTTGCGCGTCTCGCTGAGGAGCCTGGCGTCGGCGCGATCGCCCTCGGTTCGGACGCCGAACATATCCCTGCCGAGCTCACCCTTGAAATAGCCTTGCGTGAACCCCTGCCGAGAGAAGATCTCCTCAAGCTGCTCCATTTCATCCTCGGTCGGGGCTTTCCCGTCGCGAATCGCCCGGGAGTATATTCCGGTCGTCATCGCGACATATTCCGGCCGTTTCATGCGGCCCTCGATCTTCACGCATTTAACTCCCGCCTGTTCGAGCAACTGCAGCTCACGGACGAGACAGTTGTCCTTAAGGCTCAAAGGGTGGTCGTCCATGCGTCCGCCGAGACTGTATTCCAGGCGGCAGGGCTGTGCGCACATGCCGCGGTTGCCGCTTCGTCTGCCGATAAGAGCTGACATATAACATTGCCCGGAATGGCACATGCACAGTGCACCATGCACGAACACCTCGACTTCAACTGGCGCGTGTGATGCGATATAGGCTATCTGCTCATAGCGAAGCTCCCGCGCGAGCACGACTCGGGTCATGCCCATCTCTGCAGCCGCGCAAACGCCTGCGAGACTGTGGACGCTCATCTGAGTGGAAGCATGGAGAGGGATGTCTGGCAGCGCCCGGTGCAGAACGGAAGCCAGACCCAGATCCTGAACAAGGATAGCGTCAGCGCCTAGTGAAGAGGCGCGCGCTGCGAGATCTACGGCGTCCTTCATCTCACGGTCGGAGACGAGTGTGTTTAGTGTCACGTATACCTTACAGCCGCGTACGCGGCAGTAGGATACCGCTTCGGCAAACTCAGCATCGGAGAAATTCCGGGCACCGCGTCGCGCGTTGTAATCTCCGTATCCCAGATATATGGCGTCAGCACCGTTTTGAACAGCCGCCGTAACCGCTTCCGGGCTGCCGGCTGGAGAGAGTAATTCTAGCATGTTATGCGTACCTCTGTTAACCGAGAGCGTCTCTCGGCATTGTTGATTACAGAATTATAACATAGAATAGCATATTGCTACAAGAGCATATTTGTGGTATGATTATGAGACGTTAACGGCGGCAGCGACACGTTGGTGCTGCGTTCCGAAACTCTCTCGAAAGAGGCCCGGTATGGATACAGTAAGAAATAATAATATATTAACGATTCAGCGCGTCTGTGTCGAACGGGTCCTTGGATCCGGCAACGGCGACGCGGCTCTGCTGCTTCTGTATCTGCATCATACCGGGCGCGTTCTGGAGATTGCAGAAACGGCGAAAGCGCTTGGAAAACAGAGGCGGAAATCGCCGCCGCCGCCGCGCTGCTGCGCAGCCTGGAAGCCTTTCCCGCTTCCGCGCAGCAGCTTCCGCCGCCAGAGGAGCTCCCGGAGTACGACTCTGCGGAGATCGCGCGACGGTGCGAGAATGATACGAGCTTTCAGGCACTCGTAGGAGAGGCGCAGCGCAAGCTCGGACATATTCTTTCCGGAACGGAACTGAAAACGCTCTTCGGCATGTATGATCACCTCGGATTGAGCGCGGACGCGATAATGCTGCTCATCAACTACTGCTCGGAACGGTATTCAAGACGGTATGGAGAGGGCAGGCGTCCAACCATGAGATACATTGAGCGGGAGGCGTTCGTGTGGGTCAACCGCGAGATTCTTACGGGTGAGCTCGCTGAGGCATACATTCGGAGGCAGGAACGTCAGGAACAGGGAGTTGAGATTGTCCGAAAAGCTCTGGGGCTTACTGACCGCGCGCTGAGTGCAAGCGAAAGGCGGTATATTGAGGATTGGCTCAGCCAGGGCTTTTCTCCGGAGGCGATCGAGCTTGCCTATGACAGGACTGTAACAAATACAGGATCACTGAAATGGCGTTACATGGATTCGATTATTCAAAGCTGGAACGCGAAGGGATTACACAGCGTATCGGAGATCGAGAAGCTCGATCGCAGGAGCGCCGATAATCCTCGAGGCAGATCACAGCGCGGGGAAGTCACCTCACAGTCGGATCGCGCGCGAATGGAAAAAATGATCGAACAGCTTCGAAAGAAATGATCCCCTTTCCTGTGCGGAGGATGAATTATGGACGGAAAACTGATGGAAAACGCGCGCCGTTCCCTGGCACAGGTGCGTGCGCGGAATGAGGAACTGCAGATCGCCCGACGAGCTGAGGCATATCGAAAGGCACCCGAACTGCAGAGCGTTGAACGGGAGCTGCGCGCCTTGGTTCCGCAGGCGGCCGTGACGGCACTGCGGCACGGTGAGAACGTTGAGAACGCGATCGGCGCGATTGCGCAGCGTAGTCTGGCTCTCCAGGACCGGCGCAGGCAGCTTCTGCGCGAGGCCGGCTATCCGGAAAACTACATAGACGAGATCTACAGCTGTCCGCTTTGTCAGGATACCGGATACAGGAACGGCGTCTTGTGCAGCTGTCTGGAGGCGCTGTATCGGGAAGAAGTCAGAAAGTCGCTCTCCAGCCTGCTGAAGCTCGGAAGTGAAAGCTTTGAAACCTTTGATCTGAGCTACTATTCCGAACGCCCGGACGGATCTGGAGATTCTCCGCGGCAGACGATGAGAATGATACGAGATTACTGCCGCCTTTACGCAGAAAAATTCAGCAAAGGCGCGGATAATCTGCTGTTTCAGGGCGGAACGGGTCTCGGGAAGACATTCCTGTCCGCATGTATTGCGCGTGTGGTTGCCGGCAAAGGCTTCTCCGTGGCGTACGAGTCGGCTGTCGCCTGCCTGTCCGCTTTTGAACTGCAGAAATTCTCCCGTGGTACCGAAGCCGGTGAAACGGCACAGGAACAGGTGCAGCGTTATCTTGGCTGCGACCTCATGATCATGGACGATCTGGGCACGGAGATGTCGGGCGGCTATGCGCCTACCGCTCTGTATACTCTGATCGATTCCAGACTCTGCGAAGGCAGGACTACGATCATCAGTACGAACCTCAGTGACGAAGAACTCTCAAGACGGTATTCTCCGCAGATCGTTTCCAGGCTGAAAGGAGAATACACGGAACTTGTCTTCAAGGGCAGCGATATACGTCGGATCAAAAAGGACAGAGAACTGGGAGGCGCTGTATGACGCCGAAGGAAATGATGCGTGTCATCGTTGGCGCGGAACATGAAGCACAGGAGATCTATGCGGAAGCACTTCATGAAAAGGAGCGTTTTCAAGCAGATCTTGAAGCGGAAAAAAGACAGCTTCACGAGAAAATGATGCAGCGTGCGGCTGAATATGTCGCGCAGGTACAGCAGGAAGCCAAAGAATACGCGGATGACGATATACGTCAGCTGGAGTCCACGCTCGACACGGAAATGGAGCAGGCGAAGGCAAGGTTCGAAAGCAGCCGCGAGCAGATTATCAACAAACTATTTCAGATCGTGGTGGGGCTAGATGAACAGTAGCGGCGCCGCGATAGCGACTAAGGTGCGTGCGCTGTACGGACGCATGCTTACGGAACGCGACTGGGACAAACTGTGCCGCAGCAAAAACACCGCGGAACTCGTTTGGGCACTGAGAAGTATGCCGGCCTGGAAGACGGCTGTTGAATCGCTTCCTTCCGACGAGACTAGTACACAAAGCTTTTCAGCCGCGCTTTGGCGGCAGTACGTGGATGAACAAGCGCGCATCTGCCGATTCGCAACGATGACCGACAAACGTTATCTTGAACTTGTCGCTTATCAGTATGAACTCAAACGAATCCTCTCCGCGCTGCGAAGACTCAGCGGCAGGGAGAACGGAGATAACCTGCTGTCAGGCCATGATTTCTTTCTTGAAAAGAGCCAGCTAGACGAAATACTGCTGGATAGCTGTACAGACTGGCAGGGCCTTCTTCGCGCAACGGAAAAAACAGTATATTCGAAAGTCCTTCACATGATCGGTCTCAGCAGCGGCGGACTTCCTTCATACGCCGAAGCGGCGAGCCTGCTGGAGATCCGCTCCTATACGGCTGTATTTGAGTATCTGAAAAAGAAGTACTCCGGGCCACAGAAAAAGCGGCTTGAAGAGTATCTGGGAACGCAGGCTGACTGCCTGAATCTGACGCATCTGTTGCGACTGAAACAGTACTATCCGAACGCGCTGGACGATCTTGAAGGTCTGCTCGTTCCGGTCCGGTGCCATCTTTCGGATGTGATGATCCGCCAGATCCGTGCCGCTGTGGATCTTGAACACGTTTATGAGATCCTCCGCAGGCGGCATTGGAGCAGGCGCTTCGGTGAAGATGTACTTGTGCCGGAAAAGGCATACGATCTTGCGCTGATAGATTTCTGCCGCCGTCTCATGACCGGCCCGGATTCCGGTATCTGCACGGCGCAGGCTTATCTGACGCTCAAGCAGATCGAGTGCCGCCGCATGATCCGCGTTTACGAAGCGGTTCGGCTCGGCGTGGATCCGTTCCAGGTGCTGTGAACTGATTATGATTGATCCCAAGGGGGGGTGAGCGCTTGTCCGTTGAGAAAATGGTTCTTGCAACACTGTCCGGACCGCAGGACAAGGTGGATGAGGCGATTGCGTCTTTCGTGATCGACCGGCCGATCCATCCTGTCAGCGCACTGGAGACGCTCGGAGAGAAATATAAGCTGATCCCTTACGATACGCAGAACGCGCACGCTGCGCTGTTGCAGCACGCGCGCGAACTCATGAAACGCATGGATATCGAACCGGCCTTCGCTCCGTTTCAAGACAGGCGTTTCTCGGGTCAGTCGGCTGCCGAAGCGCTGGAGAAAATCTCAGGACAGACGGAGAGCCTTCTGGCCGAACGAGACGGTACTGCCAAACAGATCGAGAACAACCTGAGCTTTGTCAGGCAGCTTGAGCATCTGACGGCTGTCGACGAGGAACTGAGCGATCTGTTCGCCATGAAATATGTGAAATGCCGCTTCGTACGCGTTCGGAAGGATCATTTCGACGCCTGCTATCACTGGGCGTCATCGAGACAGGACATATTCCTGTTCCCGACTGGCCGCGATGAGCAGCATGTCTACGGAATGTATTTCGCGCTTGACAGCGCGGTCGGACAACTGGACGCGACGTTTGCCTCGATGGGCTTCGAGCGTATCCGCATCCTGGAGCAGGCAAGCTTCCACGGCACGGCAGAGGAGACATCTCGTCAATTACAGGAGGAGAACGCGAGACTGCAGATTCGTCTGACGGAGCTGGATGAGGAACTTGCCCGCCTGAAGCGGGACAACAGAGAAGATCTGCTGGCTCTGTTTTCCTATCTGAAGTTCACGTCAGGCTGCGCGGAACTCCGGAGCCTGTCCGGATATCGTCACGGACGTTTTTATGTTACTGGCTGGGTACCGGCCGGCAGTGTCGAAGAGTATGAGGCACTGTTCAGGGACAGACAGGATATCAGCTGCATGATCAGTTCCGTGGAGGACAGCGCTTATGCGGGCGAGCCTCCCACCAAGATGCACAGCGGATTCCTCGCACGCGTTTTCCGGCCGTTGCTGGAAATGTACGGCCTTCCCGCCTACGATGAAGTAGATCCGTCTGTATTCATGGCACTGAGCTTTATCCTGTTTTTCGGCATCATGTTCGGAGACGTCGGGCAGGGTATAGGTCTGATCGTTATTGGTTTCCTACTTGCCCGCTTTAAAAAGAACTGGCTGGGTCCGATCATCATGTGCTGCGGCGTAGCAGCTACGGCATTCGGTTTCGTTTACGGAAGCGTGTTCGGCTTTGAGGAAATCCTTCCGGGCTTCAAGATCCTTGAAGGGAACCACGTAACGATACTGCTTGTCCTTTCGCTTGGACTTGGCGTTTTCATGCTCTGCCTTGTCATGGTGCTGAATATGGTTAACGGGATACGTCAGCACGACTGGGGCAAGGTGCTCTTCGGACCGAACAGCCTTACAGGTCTCGTTTTCTATCTCGGATTGATTCTCGCCGCGGTCGGCAAGCTGGCACTGGGTATCAATCTGTTCAAACCGGCCTACGTTCTGATCGTGCTTGTTCTTCCGGTACTGCTGATGCTCCTGAGCGAACCGCTTCACAAATTGCTGAAGGGTGATCCCGACTGGAAAAAAATCAAACTGGGAAGTCTTCTCGGAAGCGGCTTCTTTGAAATATTCGAGACATTGCTGAGTTATCTGACGAACACACTTAGTTTCCTGCGCGTCGGCGCTTACTCGATCACGCATGTCGGACTGATGCTGGTCGTGCAGATGCTGGCCGGATCAAATATGAATCCAGTCGTCATTGTACTTGGAAACCTGTTCGTGATGGGATTCGAAGGCTTTCTTGTCGGCATTCAGGTCATGCGACTGGAATTCTACGAGCTGTTCGGCCGCTTTTATGAAGACGGCGGCTTTGCTTTCAAAACGAAAAACATCGACTATACGGTTTAGGAGGAATACAACGTGATCTATCTCATCCTGCTTCCAATCTCTTTCTTCGTGTTTTACCCGTTGTTTATGATCGGCGTGCGAAAGCTGCGCGGACAGAAAGCAAAACGTGCGCTCTATGGAAATCTCATCAGCTTTGGTGCGATGTTCGTGCTGACATCGGTCGTTGGCTTGTCAGGCGGGGTTTTCGCCCTGGGTACTGGTGCCGCAGTTGCCTCCGCCGGGCTCGCGGACGGCCTTCGCTACGTTGGCGCTGCGCTTGCTGTCGGCCTTTCCGGCATCGGCGGCGGTATCGCCGTAGCATCCTCTGCAAGTGCCGCACTGGGTGCGATCTCCGAGAATGAAGGCGCGTTCGGCAAGGCTCTGATATTCGTAGGCCTTGCGGAAGGCGTTGCTCTGTACGGCCTGATCGTTGCGCTGCTGCTGCTGTTCATGGCCTGATGAAGTACTTTGCAATCGCGGGAGATATCGATACGCTGACGGGACTGCGGCTTGCCGGCATCGACGGAGAACTGGCTAATGGCCCGGACAGCGTACGCCGCATGATAGACAGTGCAGTTGCTGATGAAAACGTCGCTGTGCTTGTGATTACCCAGGCATGCGCGGACCTCTGCCACGAGGAACTGACACGACTGCGCCTGAGCGCCAGCCGCCCGCTTGTTGCGGTTATCCCAGACAGCAAGGGCGGAAAAGTGCGTGACGAAATGGCTGCACTGATCGGCGAAACGATCGGTGTGAAGATCTGACCCGAATCGGAAGGGGGCCTGACAGCTTTGCCCGAACAGGAAGAAAAGCTGCATGCTTTTACACAGACTGCGCTTCGCGAAGCCAGCCGCGACGCTCAGAGAATCAAAGATGAACTCCGAGCAGCGCATGACAAGGCCATGGCAGAGGCGCATACGAAGTTTAAAGCGGAGATCAGCCGCTGGCGGGAAGCCAGGGCGGCAGAAGTTCGAAGCGCTGAGATGCGCCGAGTCAACAGCGTTCTGGCGGAAAACCGCCGCGCTATGCTCGACTATCGCGAGTCCTGCGCCAAAGACGTATTTGATGCTCTTCCGGAGCGCATTCGAGCGTTCACTGAGTCGGCAGAGTATCCCAAGCATATGGTTAAGCTGCTACGTCGCGCGCATGATGCGATCGGCGGCGATGCTGACATGGAACTGTACCTTCGCGAGTCAGATCTGCACCTTGCAGAAATGCTGAGAGCTGCCCTTCCAGAGTTGAAGCTGACTGTGCTTGAGGGCGATTTCAAACTCGGCGGACTTTGCCTCTACTGTCCTGAGAAACATGTTCGGGCAGATTTGAGTTTTGATTCTGCCGTGAACGATATGATCGGGCATTTTTCTGAGATCTCCGGCATGGAAATGAACTGATGAGGTTATGGGAATGGGTGAACAGTATTATATCCACGGCGTCAATGGGCCTGTGATCACCGTCCGCGGAGGACGCGGACTGACCATGATGAGCCTTGTCTATGTCGGTGAGCAGCGTCTTCCGGGTGAAGTGGTCAGTGCCAAGGGAGACAGTTCCGTCGTGCAGATATATGAGGACGCAGGCGGCCTGCGCGCGGGCGAGCCTGTATTTCCGACCGGCGCGCCGCTTCAGATCATGCTCGGACCCGGCATGATCGGAAACGTCTACGATGGGATCGGGCGGCCGCTGCATCGCATCGCTGAACTCTCAGGCGCGTTTCTTGCAAAGGGGCTAAGTCTTCCTGCGCTGGATACAGAAAAGCTCTGGGATGTAAGGTTTCTGATCCGTGTTGGCGATCAGGTCAAGCCTGGACAGATCTTTGCTGAATGTGAAGAAACGCCGCGTCTTACGCATCGCGCCATGATTCCAAGCGATCTTGAGGGCATTGTTGTACAGGTGAACGCTGATGGAGCGTACAGCGTCGCAGACGCGCTCGCTTTGATACGGCGTGCAGACGGCAGAGAAGTACCTGTGCGCCTTGCGCAGAACTGGCCGATCAGGCGCAGCAGGCCTGTCGCTAAGAGGCTGCCGATTACCAAGCCGCTCATCACAGGACAGCGCGTGATCGATACGCTGTTTCCTGTAGGGAAAGGCGGTGCCGCAGCGATTCCGGGTCCGTTCGGAGCAGGGAAGACGATGGTGCAGCATCAGCTCGCGAAATGGTCTGATGCTGACGTGATCGTGTATCTCGGCTGCGGTGAACGGGGAAACGAGATGACACAGGTGCTCGACGAGTTCTCTGAGCTGAAAGATCCGAAGACCGGGCGTCCGCTGATGGAGCGAACGATACTTGTTGCGAATACATCTAATATGCCTGTTGCGGCGCGTGAGGCCAGCATATATACGGGCATGACTATTGCTGAGTACTACCGCGATATGGGATACCACGTCGCCTTGATGGCGGATTCCACTTCGCGTTGGGCGGAAGCGCTTCGGGAGATTTCCGGCCGATTGGAGGAGATGCCGGCTGAGGAGAGCTTTCCTGCTTATCTGCCCTCACGACTGGCAGGATTCTATGAACGCGCAGGATACATGCAGACTCTGTCCGGCGAAGAAGGCAGTGTAACCGTCATCGGTGCGGTTTCGCCTCAGGGCGGTGATTTTTCGGAGCCGGTCACACAGAACACGAAGCGCTTTATCCGCACATTCTGGGCATTGGACAGGACACTTGCATACGCGCGACATTTTCCGGCGGTGAACTGGAACAACAGCTACAGCGAGTATTTCTCCGACCTTGAGGGCTGGTACGCACAGGAACTCGGCAGCGATTTTCCGGAGCTCCGGGCCAGGCTGGTGAGCGTTCTTCAGGAGGAGGCATCACTTCAGGAAATCGTCAAGCTGATCGGCGCGGACATTCTGCCCGATGATCAGAAACTGATTCTGGAAATCGCGAAGGTCATCCGTGAAGGATATCTCCAGCAGAACGCTTTCCACAAGACGGATGCGTTTACGCCGCCGACTCGTCAGGCGGAGATGCTGCGCGCTATTCTGCATCTTTACGACAGGGCAAAAGATGTCTGCGCCAGAGGCATCCCGCTGCGCCTTCTGCGCGATACGGAGATCTTTTCAGAGGTGTCCAGAATGAAATTCGAACTTGGCGAAGGCACGCCTGTAAAGGCTTTCATGGACAAGATCGACCAGTCCGTGCAGATGGTGCTCGACAGCAACCGGTAATGGGGGTGCGGCTATGAGAATCGAATATACTGGCCTTTCAGAGATGCAGGGTTCTCTCATAGCGCTGGAAGGCGTGGAAAACACAGCATACGATGAACTTGCGGAGATCCGTTTTTCCAGTGGAGAAGAGCGTTTCGGCCGTGTGATCCTCATTGACGGCGATCGGGTCGTTCTCCAGGTGTTCGAGGGAACGGAAGGCCTTTCTATGGAAAACGTGAACACTCGATTCACAGGCTCTCCGATCCGCCTCGCGCTTTCCAGGGAAATGCTGGGGCGTGTCTTCTCGGGCGCAGGCAAGCCGGTTGACGGACTGCGTGAGGTCTATCCTGAGGAAAAGCGCGACATTAACGGAAGCGCCATCAATCCGGTGCAGCGTCAGTATCCGAAAAGCTGCATACTGACCGGGATATCGGCTATAGACGCAACCGCTACTCTCATCCGGGGCCAGAAGCTGCCGATCTTTTCCGGCGCCGGAATGAGCCATAACGAACTGGCAGCACAGATCGTGCGACAGGCAAGGACTTCGGACGAAAGCGAACAGTTTGCAATCATCTTTTGCGCCATGGGCGTAAAGAACGACACTGCGGAGTTCTTCAAAAAGGATTTTGAGGCCTCCGGTGCGGTGGACCGCGTCGTTACTTTCCTGAATCTGGCCTCCGATCCGATTATCGAGAGGATCCTTGCGCCCCGCTGCGCGCTGACGGCCGCTGAGTATCTTGCATTCAGGCACGGCTACCACGTTCTCGTTGTTATGACGGATATGAGTTCATACTGCGAGGCTTTGCGCGAGTTCTCGTCATCAAAAGGAGAAATCCCGTCGCGCAAGGGGTTTCCGAGCTATATGTATTCAGACTTGGCATCGATTTATGAGCGCGCGGGAATGATCCGCGGAAACAGCGGAAGCGTGACGCAGGTGCCGATCCTCACAATGCCTAACGATGACATCAGCCATCCGATACCCGACCTCACAGGATATATTACAGAGGGGCAGATCGTGCTGTCTCGGGAACTGGAGCAGAAGGGCATCTATCCTCCGGTATCCATTCTTCCGTCGCTGTCTCGACTGATGAAGGACGGCATCGGAGAAGGATTTACCCGCGCCGATCATGCAGATCTGTCTAATCAGCTGTTTGCCTCCTACAGTACGGTTTCCGAGGCGAGAAGTCTCGCATCCGTAATCGGTGAGGATGAATTGAGTGAGACAGATCGACAGTATCTTGAGTTTGGAAGTCGTTTCGAGAAAGAGTTCGTCCGGCAGGGCAAGTGGGAAAACCGTACGCTTGATGAGACGCTCGATCTGGGCTGGGATTTGCTTTCACTACTTCCGAGAAGCGAGTTAAGCCGCGTACCGGAGCAGATGCTCGCTCAGCACTACAGGCGAAAAGAATAATCGGCCTGGTTTTAATCTCTTCGGGAAGGGGGGAGCGTCATGGCGCAGAGTGCGCCCACAAAGGGAAATCTGATAGCTGCCAAACACTCGCGCGAGCTTGCGGTGACCGGTTTCGACCTAATGGATAAAAAACGAAACATCCTCATCCGCGAGCTGATGTCTATGACCTCCCGAGCCAAGGAGATCCGAAGTCAGATCGACAGTATTTTCGCTGCAGCGTATGCTTCTCTGACCAGAGCGGAGATCGCCCTCACTGCCAGCACCGAGGCGATCGTTTCCGTTCAGATCGATGACAGCCTGTCAATGAGATACCGAAGCGTCATGGGAGTGGAACTCTCAAGCGTCGTTTCAGCACCTCAAAAGAAAGAACAGATGCCCTTTGGCCTGTTCGACAGCAACACAGCGCTGGACGGAGCATATCTTCGTTTCTCGGACGCGAAAGCGCTTATCCTTGAACTGGCGGATACAGAGAACGCCATCTTTCGACTGGCATATGCCATACGAAAGACGCAAAAGCGCGCAAACGCGCTAAAAAACATCATCATACCATCACTGGACGCGGACATAGCTCGAATCACGGAAGTCCTCGACGAAAGTCAGAGAGAGGAGTTCACGCGTCTGAAGGTCATCAAGCGCAAAAAGCAATAAGATAAGAAATCGCAGGCGATTGAGCCTGCGATTTCCTGTTGAGAAAGCTTATTTCTTTGCGGGTCTGAATTTGCCGAGGGGGTTTGCCTGCGCAGCGATGCGAAGCTCGGCGCTGTCTACATGCGTATAGATCTGCGTCGTGTTCAGGTGCTCGTGTCCGAGTACCTCCTGGAGCGTGCGAACGTCTACGCCGTTCTGAAGCATTAGAGTAGCTGCCGTGTGTCGCAGCTTGTGCGCGCTGTACTGGGTACTGTCAAGCCCCGCTTTCAGAAGCGTCTTTTTTACCATGCTGTGTACGGTCTCTCGGCTCATTCTCGTGCGACGATTGGATAGAAAAAGTGCTGCTTCGGTTTTGGGCGCGATCAGCGACCGAGCGGCGAGATAGTCGGCGATCGCGGCTTTCGTCGAGTCGTTGAGAAAGATCTGTCGTACCTTGTTGCCTTTCCCAAGCACACGAAGATAATCCTCATGCACGTCAGTAACGTTGAGTCCGACGATCTCTGAGATACGCAGGCCGCAGTTCAGAAAGATGCATAGGATGCAGTAATCCCGTTCGGCGTTCTTGCCGTCTACGGCGTTGAGCAGCGATTGACTCTCCTCGAGACTCAGATAACGAGGCAGCGACTTCTGAAGCTTAGGGGAGTCCAGATCCTGTACAGGGTTTTCGTCGATAAGCTTTGCTTTCGAAGTCAGGTAGCGGTAGAAACTTCGAATCGTTGCGATTTTGCGCGCACGGGTGCTGGCGTTGAGGCCGTGCTCCTGATAATGACTTCGCGGATTGACCACCCGGTCCCGGCTTAGGTAGGCAAGATACGCATAGACTTCTGAAAGCGTAACTTTCTTTACGAACTCCACGTCAATGTCTTTGATCGGGATCTCATCAAGTTGCGCTTCTGCGGGTGCAAGACCTCGATACTGTTTCAGGTAACGGAAAAAGTTGCGCAGATCGAGGTAGTATTCATCGACAGTCGCTTTTGAATGACTTTTAATGCTTTCGTGGTACATCAGGAAATCCAGCAGGATCTGCGGTGAATCACGTCTGTAATCCATTTAGCGGCCTCCTTGCTTTGCGAGATACTGACGAGGTCCGAGCTCATAGAGATCATTTCCAAACGCATCGATGACAACGACAGCGGGGAAGTCGACAATTTCCAACCGGCAGAGCGCTTCTGCGCCGAGTTCCGGCCAGGCAACGATTTCTCTTGAGCGGATGCACTTTGACAGCAGTGCGCCGGCACCGCCTACAGCGCCGAAATAAACAGCGCCGTATCGCTTCATGGCTTCGATAACCTCGGGCGCCCGTTTTCCCTTGCCGATCATTCCTCGGCTGCCAAGCTCGATCAGCCGAGGCGCAAAGCCGTCCATGCGGTAGCTTGTCGTCGGACCTGCAGCGCCGATGACAGAGCCGGGGCGTGCGGGAGACGGTCCCATATAGTAGATCACGGAGCCTTCAACAGGGAATGGAAGAGGCTGACCGGCGTCC
>JAFYCC010000090.1 GCA_017539885.1 Oscillospiraceae bacterium | reverse complement strand
TTTCCCGAAGGCTCACTTCGTGGATCCGGACGGCACCTACCTCACCTGGGTCGATTTCTCCGGCTACGGACTGTCGGACGAGGACCTGGAGCACCTGATGGTGGAAGAAGCCAAGCTGTGGCTGGATTCCGGCGCCATCTTCGGACCGGAGACCAAGCAGTTCGAACGCTTCAACCTGGGCTGCCCGCGCAGCGTCGTCGAGCAGGCCATGAAGCAGCTGAAGGCCGCGTTCGACGCCAGGGGCCTGTAAAGCATCCTGAAACCGCTAACGCATCTGTGACCCGGGCAACCCCGGGTCACTTTTTTCTGTTATAATAGGTGGAGAGGGAACAGGATGATACTCACGCTGAACGCAATCGCACATCTTTTGGTGGACGGGGTCTGTCTGGCCGCGCTGTTCGGCGCCGGCGCGGACGCGTCCGCTCTTATGACCGCCGTGATGCTCTACAACACGCTGGCCTTTACGACGCAGTGCCTCGTGGGGCTGTGGACGGATCACACCGGGCTGTCCAAAAAAGCGGAGCCGCTTTCGATGCTGCTGGTGGCCGCCGGGTATTTTCTGCCGGCGCCGCTCCTGGTGCGCGTAGCGATGATCGGCCTGGGCAACAGCTGCTTCCACGTCTGCGGCGGCACCGTGACCCTGGAGCAGAGCCACGGCAAATCGTCTCCCCTGGGCGTCTTCGTGGCGCCGGGCGCGATCGGCGTACTGCTCGGCAGGTCATTCCCAAAGCTGGGACATGTGCTGGCCGCTCTGCTGATCCTGTTTGCTGCCGCGATCTTTTTCGCCTACCGCAGAGACGGAGACCGGAAGGCTCCTGTCGGCCCGGAGGCGGGAAAGACCTGCGCGCTGCCCGACTATCGGGGCGACGCCTTCCCGGGCATGGCAGCCGCGCTTTTGACCGCTGCGGTCGCCGTGCGGGCCATCGGAGGCAGCTGCGCGGAGTTCCCCTGGAACACAGGCGTAGCGACCGCCGCAGCCATGACACTCTTTGTATTCGCGGGAAAAACGGCAGGCGGATTCCTGTGCGACCGGATCGGCGCTGTAAAGAGCTCCGCGGTCTCCATCCTCCCGGCTGCGCTGCTGACCGCCTTTCTGGGCGCGAACATGCCGGCGTCTCTGTTGGGGCAGTTCCTGCTCAATCTCAGCATGCCCGTCACGCTGTGGCTGCTGTATAAACTCATGCCGAAAGAACCCGGGCTTGCGTTCGGCCTTGCCGCTTCCGCGCTCTGGCCGGGCACGCTGGCAGGCATGATGATCAAACTGAGCGGGTCCGCCCGCGTGGCCTTGATCCTGATCAGTTTTGTCTTCGGCCTCGCGGCCGTTCTGTATACGGTTTCTTATCTGAAGAAAGGAGAGACCAAATGAAGAGAGTGAAGCGGTTTCTGGCTTTAGCCGCTGCCATCCTGCTGTACGCCACTTCCCCGGTCTTCGCGGACGTGGCGATCCTGCCGGCGTTCCTCATCGTAGGCGGCGGACTGATCCTCATCATCGCCGTCGTCATCATAGCGCTCGTTCTTCTGATCAAATCGATCCGAAAGAAAAAGGCAATGGAAAAGGAGACGAAAGATGAATAGGCTGTTCCACGTGCTGCTTGTCATGGCTGCGCTTCTGTCTGCATCCGTTTCGCTCGTATTTGCGGATGCTGCGCTGCCGCCCGATCCTGTCGAAAAATCCGCGCCGGTAGCGATTCCCGCTGCGATCGTCGTTGCAGCGGTCCTGATCATCCGCGCGATCAGAAACAAGAGGTGAGTAAAATGAAAAAAGTATTCCGTACGATGGCAATGACCATGCTCGCTTTGTGGGCGTCCGCCTCGTTCGTGTTCGCGGATATCGCTCCGCTGCCGGAACCCGAGCCTGTGAAGAGCGGTGTCGGCGTCCCGGTGATCCTTGCGATCGTCATCGCCGCGCTGGTGGTGCTGCGGGTCGTTCTGCACAGAAGGAACAAGTAGCAGGGGAGGACTGCATTGCTTCGCATTTTCAAAGCCTGTATCCTGACGGTCTTTCTGGAGACCGGACTTTTCTATCTGCTGGGATACCGGAAAAAGGACGACGTGACGATCGTCGTCTGTGCCAACGTGATCACGAATCTGGTCTTAAATCTGACGATCGCGTGGTTCTTTCCGGGCGGTCCCGGGTCTTTCCTGTTGCTGTTGGAGACCGCCGTCGTGATTGCGGAGTATCTGATCTACGCTAAGGCGTTCGGCGCTACGAACCGGCTGTTCGGGCAGACGCTCGCCGTGAACGTGCTGTCGTATGCGGCCGGGGTCGTTCTGAGCGCAGCCGGGCTGCTGTAAGACAGAGCCTGAAAAAAGACAAGAAAAAAACGGGTCTGCGGGGACCCGTCTTTTTATTGGTTCTAATAGAATCTGCGGTTGATGCGCTTCCATAGGCCCATGGCTTCGGCCTCCTTGACGAGCTGGTCCTGGAAGTCCGGATGCGCGATCTCGATCAGCAGTTCCGCGCGCTCCCAGGTGCTCTTGCCCTTCAGGTCGGCAGCGCCGTACTCGGTGACGATGTAGTGCGTCGCCTGGCGCGGCGTGGTGACGACGGAACCTTCCGCCAGCGTGGGGACGATCAGGGATTCCACCGTGCCGTCGGGCTTCGTGAACGTGGAAGGCGTGCACAGGAAGCTCTGTCCGCGCTTGGATCCGAACGCGCCCATGACGAAGTCGAGCTGGCCGCCGTT
>JAFYCC010000018.1 GCA_017539885.1 Oscillospiraceae bacterium | reverse complement strand
TTCTTCTTTTTTAGATCAATAGTGCACTGCGACGCCAAGCAGGATGAAGCCGATCACGAGGACCAGATTGACCAGAAAGAGCGGTAAGCTCTTTTTGACCCACGTCAGGTAGTCCACTCCAATCATCGAAAGCGAGAGCAGCAGCACGGGCGATGTCGGAAACAGGACGTTCGTGTAGCCGTCACCGAAGGTGTACAGCAGCACGAGCATCTGCCTGCTCAGCCCGGTATGCACCATGCCGAGGATGCCCATAAGCAGGATTGCTTTGGCCGTCGAGGATGAGATAAAGAACTCCAGCAGGAGCACGATGCCGTAGATCACCAGCGCGATAGCCCAGACGCTTCTGCCCGCAGTGAGTCTGTCGATCTGGTGAACGACGGTTGGGAGAACGCTGCTCTCCACGAGCACATATTTGAGCGATGCTGCCAGCGCGATGAACACGAGTGTAGGCAGCGCAGCGATGAAGCCGCGTCCGAAGCTTTTGAACACCGCGCGCGGGTCGCCGGAAACAAGCATGCCTGCCGCTATGCCGCCGAGCAGGAAATAGACGATGAGCACGACGACCGTGTAATCCCGCAGAGCGGAGAGGAGTGAGCATGCGATGATCAGCGCGAGCGCCAGCAGCAGGAACACCGCGTACACACGTCGTGCCCGCTTTTCACGGACCGGGTCCGTTTCCACGGTCTCCTCGCCGAGCGAGCGAAGGCCGGCGTCGTGCTCGCGCGTCAGACTCGAGGCCGGATCCTTCCTCAGACGGCGCAGATAAAGAAACAGAAAAGCCTGCAGCAGCGCAAACATGACGATGAACACGAGGACGCGCAGCCATATATGCTCGAGCGGATTGACGCCGATGAGCTGCGAAGCCAGCAGCACCGTGAACGGATTCGTGATTGCGCCGGCAAAGCCGAAACCGCAGGAGATGGTGCAGCAGAGGAAGCCCGTAAAGGAATCGTAGCCCAGCATCAGGCAGAGTGCCGCCACGATGGGCAGCATCGTAAGCATCTCTTCAAACAGGCCGAGAAAGGACCCGAAGCAATAGAACAGGAAGGAAATGAGCACGAGCAGCAGCGTTTTCCTGTTTTCAAAGCGAGCGGAGACCGCGCCGAGCAGCGCGCGCACGCCGCCCATGTCGTTCATCACCTGAAAGGCCGCCGAGATGATGAACAGGAAAAGCGAAAGCATGGCAAGCGTCAGACCGTCGGGTGAGAAGAACACCAGGACGGGTGCGAAGATCCCGCGCAGGACAGGGATGCCGCCGCGTTCGGGCAGCGGCTCATAACTCAGGTAATCCGGTTCGCCGCTCGGCAGCGTTCCGAACTCCCCCTTCGGCACCAGATAACTGAGTACGATCGCGAACACGAGCAGCGCCGCAAGCAGGATCGTGACCTGCACGAAGGTCTTTTTGGAGATGTTGATCAGCGTTCGGTTGGTCTTTGATTCACCCATTTCAAACCACCGCCCTAGTTTCCTTTTTCCTGTTTCCCGCGCTGTGCGAGCAGATCCACAGCCAGAGCCCAGCGGGCGACCTGCCGGCGGTTTTCCAGCGGATAGAAATAATGCAGCTCGCCTCCGAGATAGAGCTCAAACTCCTCTCCGCAGGAAAAGGCCAGCGCCGGAAGTTTTCTGATCGGGACAAAGTGTTCACCGCTCCCGCTCTTATAGGAAAAGCCCTCTGCCGTCAGCCGGCATTCGCCGCGTTCCATGCGCGGCTTTTCGCCGCCGGCGCCGAAGATCTTTGTCTGCACGGCAGCCCGCAGGTCGAGCGTATCGAGCCCGGCGCGCTCCATGTCCGAAATACGCGAGTAGATCTCGCCGATCGTTCCCGCGTCATCGGTGAAGCGGTAGTCATCCCCCAGCACGTGCTCCGCGCCGCAGGCTCTGCATCTCAGGCTGCAGCCATGCGTTTCCGTGGTATATAGCTCACCGCAGTCCGGGCAGCGGTAGAGCAGGTTTTCCAGTCCCTTCGCCTTGTCTCGCTGCGGAAAACGGGCAAAGACTTCCTCCGAAGCGTCGCCGAAGAGCGTGTCGTTGATGAGCGCATCGAGTTCGGCATCCGTCAGCGCCGCAAGCTCGTCGCGTTTCACAACGCGTTCCACCGTCACCCGCACAGGAGCCCGGTAGCTTCGGGAACGCCATTTCGGAGCTGCGAAATACGCGCCACGGATCCGCACGAGCACGAGCGGCACGCCCAGCTTCCGGTAAAAACGGCCGCCGGGCTCAACGATCGGATTGCTGCGGCCGTCCGGCGAAAGGCGTCCCTCCGGAAAGACGATCACCGGCCAGCCCTCTCGAAGCGAGCGGGCGATGCCGAGCGGGGCCGCCATGTCCGCTGTAAAGAGCTTCTTGGAAAGGATGCCCGCCTTGCGCGCCAGCGTCCGCAGGATCGGCCGGGTAGTGTAATACTCGTTTACCAGATACGTCGGGTTTTTCGGATGATCGAGCTGGCTCAAGTAATAAAAATCATAGAAGGACTCATGGTTTGCCAGCAGGATATAGGGCGTTTCCGTCCCCTGCAGCAGTTCCTCCTCGAGTAGGACATGCTGCCGCTTTCCGCGCCAGATCCGAACGATGAGAAAGATGATCGCATACATGAGTGAATCCGGCGTGCCGTCGCTGTCCTTGAATGCAACGCGGTCGAGGAAGAAGAAGATCAGCACGAACAGGCCGGCGGCGAGCACAGCGATCACGAGCACCAGCAGCCACAGCGGCAGGTCGTTGACGAGAAACGCTCTTCCCGCCGCGCCCATAAGATTGCTGACCACGATCGAAGGGATGACGCCCGTGGCCACGGTGCGGATATAGCGGCCGTAGCTGAGCTTGGTGCCGCTGCCGTAATAGCAGATCGCGCCGAAAGGTATGATCGGCATGAAAAACAGAAGATAGAGGATCAGCGTCACGCTGCGGGCATGCGCCTGCTCGGAGATGCGGTCGAGCGCACGGCGTCTCTTTTCATAGGCGGGGTTGCTCAGTCGGAACGTGCGTACCAGCACGAATATGATCGTCGCGCCGAGACACACGCCGAGATCACAAAGCGGCAGTGCGATGTAAAAGGGATAGCTCAGGCCGCTGGTAATCTGGATGAACTCCGCCGGGATAAAAATGACGACCATCTGCAGCGCTTCCACCAGCGAAACGGTCATGCATCCGAGGAGTCCCCTCTCGCGCAGCAGCGCTTTTGCACCGTCGAGGTCGTTGCGCAGTTCCATTCGGATGAAGGGCACAAGAATATCTTTGAGGAAAAAGACGAGCAATACGAGCACTGCCGCCAGCGCGACCAGCATCAGCGCCCGCTCTGTGCGCAGTTCTTTTTTCCCCGGGCGCAGCGGCTCGTTCAAAGCTCTCTCCCCTTTTCTGTCAGTCTGTCAGGTTTTTATATAGTAACACAAGCACAAGGGATTAGCCAACAGCAACAGTGTTTTTCAGAAACACGACGGCGCAGTCGCACTGAACTGAACGACCGCGCCGTATATTTGTACTACTGTGACGGAGGCTGTTCCCCTGCCTGTTATCCGTCGGTACGCAGCCGCTGTCCCGTGCCGTTCTTCTTCAGGAAACGTTTCAGCAGCCATAGTGCGAACAGAGCGCCGAGCGCCTCACCCACCGGCAGTGCGGCGGATAGTCCGATCTCGCCAAACAGCCGGTTGAGCAGGAACATCAGCGGTATGTAGAAAACGATCTCTCGAATAAAAGCGTGCAGGATCGTATCGCGTCCGTCGCCCATGGACTGCATGCAGTAGGACGAATGGTAGTTGAGGAACTGCATGGGAGAGGCGAGGCAGCGGATCCGCAGGAAGAGCACGGCAAAGGCAACGGCCGTCAGCGCGCTCTCAGCATCACCTGCGGAGGTGCTCAGGAACACACGGCAGACCGGCCTGGCAAGAACCTCCAGGAACACGACGCAAAGAAGTGAGACGATCAGGCCGGTCCTGCGCCCCTTGGCGATGGTCTCCCTCATACGTTCATGGTCGCCTGAAGCGTAATTGTACGATACGATCGGCTGCATGCCCTGACAGATACCGACATTGATGCCGTTGGGAATGCGCTCGATCTTCAGGACAATGCCCATGCCCGCCAGTACCAGATCTCCGTGGGAGGCGGCGAGGATGTTGACGCAGATGCTTCCCACGTCGAACAGTGCAAGAAGCGCCGCAGAAGGCACGCCGACGGCAAACAGGCTCTTGCGGTTTTCTTTGCTGATCTGCCGAGCAGCTTTGAGACTGAAGCTCAGCGGCGTGTTCGTGCTGGCGCGCAGATAGGCGATGATCAGATAAGCGCAGGAAATGCAGTTGGAAAGAAGCGTGGCGATCGCGGCGCCTGTCACCTCCTGCCCTTTCGGCATGATGACGAACATGAACAGCGGATCGAGCAGCACGTTGAGGATACCGCCGCCGCTCAGGCCGATGCTCGCTTCCCGGGAAAAACCTACGTTACGCAGCAGATGCGCGAGCACCATTGAGAGGATGGTCGGCGTACAGCCGCATACGACGACGATGCGGGCATAGACGCGGGCATAGACGATGGTATCGTCGGATGCGCCCAGAAAACGCAGGACAGGGTCGGTGAACAGACCGATAAGAAGCGCGTACAGCAGCCCCGCGCAGATCGTCCCGAACACGGAAAAGGCGCTCACGCTTTTCGCCTCGCCCGCCTTGTCCGCGCCCATCAGGCGCGCCACGAGGCTCCCGCCGCCGATCCCGAAGAGGTTGGCAAGCGCGATATTGATCAGTACCATTGATAGCGTGATCGTCGTTGCCGCGATCATGATGGAATTGCCGGTGCGCCCGATGAAGAAGGCGTCCACGGCGTTGTAAATGACGCTGATAAGCTGGCTGATGATCATCGGCACAGACATGATCCTCAGCGCCTTGCCCACCGGCATGCGGGCAAACAGTTCCGTTTTGTCGAACTCGGTACTCTTGCGTTTCATGTCAGACGTAGTTTACTCCTATTTCACGGCGCGGCCTTGGCGTTTTGGGCGTATCTGCACCGTAGCCGACCGCCAGGCCGAGCAGCGGCTCAAAGTCCTCGGGAAGTTCCAGAAGCGCCGTATGATCCAGTTCGGGGAACATCCGCATCGATTCCAGCGCGCCCCACATATAACAGCTTCCCAGCCCCATATCCACGGCGGCAAGATGCATCTGATGAACGATTGCCGTTACATTCGCCCACTCGATGCCAGGCTGAAGGGTCTGGCGGCGGTGTGAAAGGAAAAAGACGACCGGTGCTCCGTAAAAGAGGTTCGGCTGATGTACGCCCGCCTCCGGATCCGTGTCCGCCTCTCCGGCGATCTCGCGCACGACCTCAACAGATGAGAAGCGTTTCCATGCAGCCTCGCACAGTTTCATGAGCTTGTCCTGATCGCGCACCACGGTGATATGCACGTCCCTGTACATGGCGCTGCCCACCGGCGCAAGCCGCGCCGCCTCGAGCAGTCGCTCAATCTGTTCCTCGCTCAGTGCGTCCGGCAGAAAAGCCCGAACCGAGCGGCGGTTCTCCAAAACGCGCCCGAACTCCATGCCCGTCCCTCCCTTTCGTTATTTTTCGCAAAAACCACGTTTTCCATTCCGATGTTGCCAGTATACCATGCCATTTGCGGCTTGTCTATGCAAAGACTTGCGATCCTTCCTTCCGGAACTGCAGCAAAACGGCCGTCCGCCAGTGATACGTTCCCTCTATGGGAGACAGTAAGGCAAAACACTGTCGACCAAAAGGGAGCAGTTCACAGCCGGACGGCCGTTTTGAATTGCCGGTAATCAGCCGTGCACGTTATAGTCCGCGCAAAGCAGGTTCATACTCTTGAAGAGCTTATAACCGTAGATAATCGGTAGTTCTTATTTGAGTGTTGTTTTGAAAGAGTTTAGAT
>JAFYCC010000089.1 GCA_017539885.1 Oscillospiraceae bacterium | reverse complement strand
GGCGCGACAAGAGAATCCAGGAACGACACCATGTCGCTTCTGGCAAAAAGCACGTTGTCCGCGATGCCGACGAATGGCGAGTTATCCCCGTCCGTGATGCCGATAACGTCCGCGTGCATCGTACGGGCAAATTTCATCGCCTTCACCGTTCGGCTGGAATACCGCGGATAACTGATACCGATGAATACATCGCCTTCATGAATCCGCATGACCTGTTCATAGATCTCGCTGTAAGTCAGATCGCGGATCACGACCACATTGTCCCGCAGCAGGCCGAGATAGTAACCCATAAAGCTCGCAAGTGACGACGAGGAACGCATCCCGAGAATATACACGTGTTCAGCGCCGAGTATCTGTTCCACAGCGCGGTTGAAGCTTTCCTGATCCATCTCGTCGCGCGTGATCTCCAGCTTCTCCATATCGGAGGAGAGGACCGCGCGCAGAACGTCATGTGCGTCTATCAGATCCTTGGCGACCTCGATACGCTGAAGAGATGTCAGCCGGTTACGGATCATCTCCTGAAGAGCCTTGCGCATTCCGGGATATCCGTCATAGCCAAGCTCCGCGGCGAAACGCACGACCGTAGACTCCGAGACGCCGACCGTCTTTCCGAGTTTGCCCGCAGTCATGAACGCTGCCTTTTCATAGTTATCTGTGATGTATTTCGCAATCTGCCGCTGTCCCTTTGAAAAGCCTCCGCTTTCCCTTGAGATTACAGACAATATATCCTTTTCCATAACGATTCCGCTCCTGTAACTGTAGAAATGAATCGCCCCTATGTTATGCTTTGTCCTGCAAAAATGCAAGAGAAATATTCAAATGCCAGAAAATCGTATCTTTATGACGCAATTTCGCAATGAAATTTGCATGATTCTTTCTTACTTCTGCAGTTCAGCCGCTGAATACAGCGCGTCGACTTCCTCCTGCGTGAGGTAACGCCACTTTCCTTCCTGCAGGTTTCCAAGCCTCACGCCGCCTTCCGAAACGCGGCGCAGCCGCACGACCCGGAGGCCGGCAATCTCGCACATCCTACGGATCTGCCGGTTTCTCCCTTCGGAGATCCCGAACAGCAAAAGCCAGCTGTCATCAGACCGGCTCAGAACACGGACGCTGCAGCGTTTCAGCGGAACGCCGTCGAGTGACATCGGTGCGCGCAAAACATCGAGCGCATTCGAAACATCGCCGACAACGCGTACCTGATACTCTTTCTTTACATCATGACTCGGATGTGTAAGTGCCTTTGTAAGGGTACCGTCATTCGTCATAAGCAGAAGTCCCTGTGAATACATGTCGAGCCTTCCGACAGGATACAGCCTCTCTCCGACATCGGAAACGAGCTCCATGATCGTCTTTCGTCCTCTTTCATCCTGTACGGTGCTGACGTATCCTCTGGGTTTGTTTAGCATTATGTAAACCAGCTCCGACTCGGAGAGTTCCAGCGGACGACCGTCTATACAGATCCGGTCTATTGCCGGATCAACGCTCTGGCCGAGGACTGCGGATTCACCGTTGACAGTTACACGCCCTTCGCGTATCCAGCTCTCCGCCTGTCTTCGGGAACAGGCGCCGGATTGTGCGATGCACTTTTGCAAACGTTCTGTCATACTGGTTCCTTCCTTATAGTTCGAGTTCAGCGCGTCGGGCAGTACTCAAGTCCGCGTGTGAGATAAGAACGCCGCGTGTGCTGCGTTTCCGGCGCGTTTCCCGTTGCACGGGAGGCCGTGATCAGCGCCACGCGGCGATCAAGCTGAAAATACGTTCTGCATACTTTATCATTCGCGAAACCGCGATGCCCGATATGAGCAGTCAGTTCTGATATGCTCAGCGGGAAGCAGAGTCTCAGATCTCCTCTTCCTGCTTATCCTTGTTCTTGTCGATGAAATCCTGAATGCGGTCGAGCAGGTCGGGAACCATCTCGACGATGCGGTCGACGGTTCCGCTGGCCGGAGGCGCGATATTGAGCATGCGGATATTGCCGTCGCGGATCGTCAGAAATCCGATCGGCTCAAGCTTAACGCCTGCAGCGCCGCCGCCGCCGATACCATTCTTATCCTTCGCGGGGAATTCGCTTCCTCCGCTGCCGAAGCCGAAGGTCACTTTGGAGACCGGAATGATCGTAATGCCGTCCGGTGTTGTGATGGGATTGCCGACGACTGTATTCACATCGACAAGCTCGCGGATCCTCGCCATGCTGACGTCCATGATATCGCCGATCGGGTTCTTTTCCATGTTTTTTCTCCCTTCTAAGATTGTCAAAATCCGTTCAGGCGCTTTTCCGCGCCGCTTCTTCCCCGTCCGTTACGGGAGCCTGATCTTTTGTCGCATTCTTCGACTTTTTGGCCTGCTGCCGTTTGCGTTTGAGCATGTATCGGAGGAACTCGAAGCCCGTGGCAAACAGCACGGCAAAAATGCTTCCGATGCGTATGGTCAGAACGAGCCTTGCTTCGATATCCGGTTTATCCGCAAGAAAATCCGTTCCGATTTCCACGTGGCTGTCACGAACGGTGAACGTGCGGCGAATCCGCGGTGCGAGCATACCGATCGCCGCCTGTATGTAGCCGCAGGTCGTCGCCGTAGTATAGGGATCGGAGGAGGCCATGATCAGCCGCAGTCGGAACAGATCGACGCGAAGTCTGATACGGAACCTGTCAAGCGCGTGGAGTCCGATTTTTGCAAGTTGGAGCATAAACGCCAGATCCAGTTTCCGCTTCGGCTTACCCGGCTTTTCCTTATCGTCCGACTTCTTCGGCTTTTCCTTCTTCTGTTTCGGCTTCTTCGGTTTCTTTGCTTTTGCCGGTTTGTTTGGCTTTGGAAGAATCGTTCTGCGTATCAGCCCGATCTTCAGATCCAGCTTCACGCCCTCGCTGTCGTATGCCGCGTCGACGCCGACTTTCGTGAGCATGAGCAGAATCAGGATCGCCAGCAGGATCAGCAATACAATCAATCCGTATCACGCTCCTCCCTTCCGGCGCTTGGCCGGATCAATCCGTCGTTTCCTCCTTGCCAGAATCCAGCGGGATCCGAAGCTGCTCGCTGTCCTCCGCGCGAAGCGCGTCGATCGTCTGCTGGAGTTTCACGAGGCCTTCGTCTTCGCCGAGATTCGGAAGTGCGGGCAGCTCTTCCAGAGATGTGATCCCCATCGTCCGCAGAAAGAGGTCGCCGGTTTTATAGATTGTCGGTCTTCCCGGAACATCCAGCCTTCCGCAGGCTTCGATCAAACCGCGTTCGGCAAGCTGGCTTACCGTATAGGAACTGTCAACGCCGCGTATGTTGTCTATATACGCGCGTGTTACCGGCTGGAAGTAAGCGACGATTGCGAGAACCTCAAGAGAGGGCTGACTCAGACGCGGCGGCTTTCTCTGCTCAAGGACGCGGGAGATTTCCCCCGAAAACTCCGGTGATGAACACATCTGCAGATTTCTGTCCGTGCGGACGATCCGTATTCCCCGTCTGGAAAAACTGTAGCCGTCCGCGAGTCTCTGCGCTGCATTCAGTACCGCCTCCGGTTCTTCACCGAGCACCGCCGCGATACGATCCGCGGAAACAGGTTCTCCGGAAGCGAACAGGATCGCTTCGATCGCGCTGTCGAGTTCAAGTTGTTCCATCTTGTTTTTCCCCTTCGTCACGGGCGTCTATGGTCTCGATCAGCTTCTG
>JAFYCC010000088.1 GCA_017539885.1 Oscillospiraceae bacterium | reverse complement strand
GAACAGAGCAAGAAACGCGACCCAGCACAGGAGCGGCACTGCACCGCGCCAACCGCCGGACTGCAGCAGAAAGCGCCGTACGAAAACAAACGCCGCGAGCAGAACGATGAGCGCTCCCCAGCCGAAAAGCGTGTTCTTTGAAAGTTCGAGCACAGCGGCGCACAGCAGCGCAACAATCACAAGCGCAATGGTGAAAGCGACCGTGTGAGGCTTTCCTTTTTTCTTTTCGCTTGCGCTCGCCTTCTTTTTCATGGGACACCTCCAGTATACGATAAATTACATTTTGCTTTATTTTACCGCGTCCGCGCTTAAGATACAATCTTATTATTTCGTACTGCGCATGAGATCGCAGAAACAGCGGGGGGGCGGACTTGGGACGCCGGCCATCCCGGGGGAAAACGCGGCCGGCACAGCGGACGTGACGTTGCCTGCCGCAAAGGAAACGCGCCCCTGCCGGATAAGGCGTGAGGCGCGTTTCGGATCTATCAGTTGTATTCCTCCGGTACGATTTCCAGACCGGTCAGGCAGCGCCGCAGCATATCGAACGCATGGTGGGCGGCGCTGGTGCGCACGCGTTCTCTTCCGGAGCCGAGCTGAAGCGCGCGAACGTAGCTTCCCTGCGGCGCTGCGAGCGCGACGAAGACGGTTCCGACGGGGTGGACGCCGTCATCGTCCGGCCCTGCAAGGCCGGTGACGCCGAGGCCGTAGTCTGCCGAAAACAGAACCCGTACGTTTTCCGCGAGAGACAGGGCAACTTCCCGGCTGACGACGCCCTTTTCACGGATCAGTGAGGCCGGAACGCCGAGGATCTGGGTTTTGCTCTCTGCCGTGTAGACGACCGCGCCGCCCTTGTAAACAGCACTTACGCCGGGCAGATCGGTCAGACGCTTTCCCAGCAGGCCGCCCGTGCAGCTTTCGGCAGTGGCGAGCGTCTGGCCGCGCGTGCGCAGCAATTCAAAGCAGACGCCCTCCAGGCTCTCCGCATCAATGCCGTATACGAGATCCCCGAGAAGTTCTGTCAGTTCCGCCAGAACGGGCTGCATCATCGCCTCGGCCTCGTCGCGGGTCGCTGCCTTGGCGGTGACACGCAGAAACATTTCGCCCTCCTTGGCGTAGGGCGCGAGCGTCGGATTCGTCATGGCGTTCATTTCATCGCGCAGCAGCGCCTCTACGGCACTTTCGCCTTTGCCGAACACGCGGACGTTGTGCGAGACGATCTCACCCTCTGAGAGCGCGCGAAGATATGGCATGACGCGATATTTGAGCATGGCGCGGCACTCCCGCGGCGGACCGGGCAGCATCACGACTCGGACGCCGTCCTTGAGAAAGGCACAGCCCGGGGCTGTTCCCCAGTCGTTGTGAAGTACCGTGCAGCCCTCGGGAAGCATGGCCTGCTGCAGATTGTTCTCGGTCATCTTCCGGCCGGGCCGGCTCTCAAACCACGCGCGAATGCCCTCGGCCTCTTTTTCGTCGAAATAGAGTTTCAGACCGAAAGCGGAAGCAAGCACCTGCTTCGTCAGATCGTCGCATGTGGGACCGAGGCCGCCAGTGGTGACGATAAGATCGGCGCGTTTTTTCGCGATCTCCACACACTCGGTCAGACGCGCGGGGTTGTCGCCGACAACAGTATGCCAGAAAACGTTGATTCCCAGCTGAGAGAGGCATTCCGAAACGTCGCGGGCGTCTGTGTTCGTCGTGTTGCCGAGCAGCAGCTCGGTGCCGACGGAGAGAATCTCTGCTTTCATAGGTCGAGTTTCACCCTTTCGATGTTGTCAAAAGCCTCGCGGACGAGTCCATCCACGTCCAGTGCGGCCTCGGCGGCCTCCACTTCCTCCAGTTTCGGACGCGTACGGGGATGGCGCGGCGTGAAGACGGTGCAGCAGTCCTCATAGGGGAGGATGGATGTGTCGAAGGTTCCGATCTTCCGCGCGGTGCGGATGATCTCCTCCTTGTCCAGGCCTACGCAGGGGCGAAGGACGGGCAGCGTGCAGACAGCTTCCGTGGCGCGCATCGCCTCCATGGTCTGGCTCGCGACCTGCCCCAGATTCTCACCGGTGACGAGCGCGCCGCAGCCGTTGGACAACGCGATCTTCTCCGCGATACGCATCATGAATCGGCGCATGATGAGCGTGAAATATTCCTCCGGACAGCAGCGGCGGATCTCCTCCTGGATGTGCGTGAAGGGCACGACCTCCACAGTCATGCGCCCGCACCACTCCGTGAGGATGCGCGCGAGAGAAATGACTTTCTCCTTTGCCTGCTCGGAAGTATACGGGAAGGAGAAAAAGTGCACGGGGATCAGATGGATGCCGCGCTTGGCGATCATGTAGCTGGAGACGGGGGAGTCGATGCCGCCGGAGAGCAGCGTCACAGCGTTGCCGTTGCAGCCGACGGGCATGCCGCCCGCGCCGGGATCCGGCGCGGCGTGGACATAGGCCGCGTGGTCGCGCACCTCCAGATGAACGACCAGTTCCGGGTCGTTGACGTCCACCTTCGTCTCCGGGAATGCATCCGCCATCTCTCCGCCGACATACTGGCTCAGCTGGATGCTCGTCATGGGGAAGCTCTTGTCGGCGCGCTTGCTTTCGACCTTGAAGCTTTTCGCCGCGCGCATCGCATCCGCGAGCACGGTCTTCGCGCAGTCCGTGATGGCGTCCTTGTCCTTCAGACAGGGACGCGCGCGCGTCAGGGAAATGACGCCGAAGACTTTCTTCATGGCATCATAGGCGCCGTCGAGGTCGCAGGCGTCGTTTTTCGGCTCGACATAGACGGTAGACTGCAGTGCGTAGACCCGCCATTCGCCGAATGGCGCAAGACGCCTTTTTACATTCGCAACGAGCCGCTGCTCAAAAAAACGCCGGTTCTGTCCCTTGAGGATCAGTTCGCCCTGCTTGAGAAGAATGATGTCGTTCATGTATTTGATACTCCTTGGATACCAAATGCCTGAGTCTGCATATATTTTTGCAGAGAAGAATTCCGTGCGGACCCCGTTCGCCTGGATAAATTCGAAGCCGAGTGACCGGATCATATCGGCGCGGAGGGTGTGGCCGTGTCGATCGTGGCACTGCGCAGGCAGATCACGAAAGCAGATTCCTGATGACGGTCCCGCCGCTCTCCTGACAGCAGATGGCCCGTATATCTCGACGGGCGCGTGCCGGATGCCGCGGCAATCCTTCAGGAAGAAGTACGGCGGAAGGCAGAGCCTTCCGCCGTGTGCTTAACTTATTCCGCGTCTTTGACGACGGCGATGTGCAGCTCGTCAAGCTGCTTCTGGGTGACCTCACCGGGCGCACCCATCATCACGTCCTGCGCATTCTTGTTCATGGGGAAGGGAATGATCTCGCGGATAGAATCCTCGCCCGCAAGAAGCATCACCATGCGGTCGACGCCGGGGGCAACGCCCGCGTGCGGGGGCGCGCCATAGGTGAAAGCGTTGTACATAGCGGGGAACTTGGCCTTGACGTCCTCCTCTCCGAGACGGACGAGCTCAAACGCCTTGACCATGATCTCCGGGTCATGGTTGCGTACTGCTCCGGAAGAGAGTTCCACACCGTTGCAGACGATGTCATACTGGTCGGCCATGATCGTCAGAGGATCGATCTCGCCGCGCTCGGCCTTGAGCAGCGTCTCGAGTCCGCCCTTGGGCATGGAGAAAGGATTATGGCAGAACTCCAGTTCTCCGGACTCCTCGCCGATCTCATACATCGGGAAATCAGTGATCCAGCAGAACTCGTAGCGCTCTTTGTCCATGTGGCCCTCGCATGCGGCGCCGAAGGTCTTGATCATGACGCCGGCCATCTTTACGGCAAGCGCGCCGGCGGACAGCACGACGAGCGTGTTCTTTTCCAAAGGGAGCAGCGCCTCGGCGCCGGCCTTGTCCACGAACTTGGCTACGCCGCCGGCAATAGCGCCGGACTCGTCGACCTTGAACCAGTAACCCTTCGTACCGCTCTGCACCTCGCAGTCGGCGAGAAGCTTCTCAATCTGCTTCCGGGTCAGCGCACAGCCGGATATCGCCACGGCTTTCACCGTCTGATTCGCAAAGGGCGCGAATTCCGTGCCTTCGAAGAGGCTTGTTACGTCGACGGCTTTGAGGTCGATGCGCAGGTCGGGCTTGTCCGAGCCGTAGGTCTCCAGCGCCTCCAGATAGGGGATGCGGCGGAAGGGAGGCTGAGAGGCCACGCTGTATTTGCCGTATTTTGCGAAGATCGGCGGCAGTACCTGCTCACAGACGGCAAAAACATCCTCCTGTGTGGCAAAGGCCATCTCCATATCGAGCTGGTAGAACTCACCGGGGGAACGGTCGCCGCGGGCATCCTCATCACGGAAACAGGGGGCGATCTGGAAGTACTTGTCAAAGCCGGAAGTCATCAGCAGCTGCTTGAACTGCTGAGGCGCCTGCGGCAGGGCGTAGAACTTGCCCGGATGCTTGCGCGCAGGCACGAGATAGTCGCGTGCACCCTCAGGGGAGGAGGCGGTCAGGATGGGGGTAGTGATCTCCAGAAAGCCCTGCTCGAGCATTGCCTGACGGAGTGCCGCGATCACATTGCATCTCAGAAGAATATTCTGCTTGACGGCGGGGTTTCGCAGGTCGAGATAGCGGTATTTCAGACGCGCGGCCTCATCCGCGTCGCGGCTGCGGTTGATCTCGAAGGGCAGCTCGTTGTGGGAGCAGCGCCCGAGCACCTCAATCTTCGAAGGAACGACCTCGATCTCTCCGGTGGCCTGCTTCGGGTTCTTGCTTGAGCGCTCCCGCACGAGGCCGGTCACGGAGATCGTGCTCTCCTTGTTCAGCGAGCGAATCACGGAGAGGATATCCTCTTTCTCGGCGACGAGCTGAGTCGTTCCGTAGAAATCGCGGAGCACGACGAAGGCCAGATTCGCACTGACCTCGCGGACATTCTCGAGCCAGCCGGCGAGCTGGACCTCTTTGCCGACGTCGACGAGCCGCAGCTCGCCGCAGTTGTGTGTACGATAAGCCATTTTCGCAACCATCCTCTGTCTTTCTTATTCCACGATTAGCGCCTCGCCGTCCTTCTCCCGGATGGCGGTGCGGATCTTCTCGGCGGCCTGCGCAGGCGTAAGCTTCACCTGCTCGCCGCTGGACATGTCCTTGACGGAAACAAGGCCTGCCTTTTCCTCATCCTCGCCGATAATGACGACGAAGGGGACGCGCAGTTTGTTCGCGTAGTTCATCTTTGCCTTGAACTTCTTCTGCTCGGCATTGAGCTGGGTGCGCACACCGGCGTCGCGCAGCGCGGTCGCGGTGCGCACGGCGAAAGAGAGATTCTCCGTCATGGGAAGGATGAGAGCGTCCGCGGGCGCGGTCACGACCTCATCCGAGAGCATATGCTGCTCACCAAGCACGTAAAACAGGCGCGTCAGACCGATGGAAATGCCGACACCCGGAAGCTTTTTGTCCGTATAGTAGCCGGCCAGATCGTCGTAGCGACCGCCGGAGCAGATCGAGCCGATTTCCGGGTGCTCGGTCAGAAGCGTCTCGTAGACGGTGCCGGTATAGTAGTCCAGTCCGCGGGCTATCGTCAGGTCGACGGCAAAGTTTTCCTCCGGCACGCCGAACTCCGGCAGATAGGCCGTCACGGCCCGCAGCTCGTCAAGGCCAAGGTCGAATTGTTCACTCTTGCCGCGGTAGGTCTCAAGCGCATTGAGGACCTCGGCGTTCGTGCCGCGGATGGCGATGAAGCGCAGGATCTCGTCCGCCTGAGGCTTGGAAAGACCGATCTCTTCGCCGACAAGCAGAGCATGCACTTTTTCGGGGCCGATCTTGTCAAGCTTGTCGACCGTTCGCATGATATCGCCGCTTTTCTCCGAAAGCCCCAGCATTTCGTAAAAACCCGTCAGGATCTTGCGGTTGTTCACGTGAATGACGAACTTCGTCAGTCCGAGGCTTTTGAAGGTTCGGCAGATAATCGAAGGGATCTCGGCCTCGTTGGCCACATCGAGCTGACCGTCGCCGATGATGTCGATGTCCGCCTGATAGAACTCGCGGAAACGCCCGCGCTGCGCGCGCTCGCCGCGGTAGACTTTGCCGATCTGATAGCGGCGAAAAGGAAACGCGAGCTCGGCGTAGTTGAGCGCGACGTATTTTGCCAGCGGCACGGTCAGATCGAAACGCAGCGCCAGATCGGTGTCGCCCTTGGTGAAGCGGTAGATCTGCTTTTCCGTGTCGCCGCCTCCCTTGGCCAGCAGGATCTCCGAGGCCTCGATCAGGGGCGTGTCCAGCGCCGTGAAGCCATAGAGCGAATAACTGCGGCGCAGCGACTCCATCATTTTTTCCATTTTCGCCTGCTCGGCGGGCAGCAGTTCCATAAAGCCCGAGAGCGTTCGGGGCGTAATCTGTTTCATGTCAGGTTTTTTCCTTTCTCCACCAGCGCACGAAAAATGCTCTCGCACGCCGGAAGGGCGAGAGCATTTTGCTTTGGCGCGTTTCGGCTTTCAGGTTTTCGGGTTGACGATGTTGCGCCAGTCCAGATCGCCGCGCCGCAGGCCCTGAATGAGCACTTCGGCGGTCGCAACGCTGGAGGCGAATGGAATGTTATACTGGTCGCACAGCCGCGCGATGTCGTTCACGGCACCGAAATTCTCATGCCCCGAAGGATCGCAGAAGAACAGGACCAGATCGATCTCGTTGTAGGCGATGCGCGCGCCGATCTGCTGCGCGCCGCCCTGCGCCGCGCTGAGATAGAGCGTGATGGGGAGGCCCGTGGCTTCGGCGACCAGTTTGCCCGTTGTGTTCGTGGCGCAAATGGAATGACCGGAGAGAATGCCGCAGTAGGCGATGCAGAACTGCACCATCAGTTCTTTTTTACGGTCGTGGGCCATCAAAGCAATATTCATGGGATCGCTCCTTACTGATCTGAAGAAGGGAAACGTTGTAACTAGGTAATTATACAACGAAATCGGACAGAAAACAATACGAAAAACGGAATAATCCGCAGGAGCCCCGTCACTTCAACAGGCTCTGTTCCTTCTCCAGTGAGATCGTGCTGTCAGAGAAGGAGAAGTAATAGTCCAGAACAGACCTCGCGATGGAGGCGAGATTCGCGCCGGCACCGCCTTTCTCCACGACGACCGCGATGGCGATTTCCGGGTCATCATAGGGGGCATAGCAGATGAAGCAGGCGTTGTTTGCCCGGTTCTCACCGCGCTGCGCTGTGCCTGTCTTGGCTGCAAGCGTGTAGTCGACATCCTCAAATGTATAGTAGACGACGGGAGAATTGCCGCTTGTTACGACGAGCCGCATACCCAGATGAATGGCATCGTAGTAGCTTTGATCCACGTCCACGCGGCCGGATTCAACCGGAACACGCGAATAGAGCCGTTCGGTTCCGTCCGCACTTCGCACGGCCTTGAGGATGGACGTCGTATGGCGATGTCCGTTGCCGGCAATGGCAGCCGTATAGTTGGCGAGCTGTATGGGCGTGAACTGGCTGACGGACTGTCCGATGGAGGCTGCCAGCGTGTCGCCGACGAACCACTCCTGCTCGGTTTTGTCTTCGGAGTAGATCTGTGCCTTGAACTCAGGCGTGGCCATGTGGCCTGCCGTCTCCGGAAGTTCGATACCGGTCTTTTCGCCAAGCCCGAACATCGCCGCGTATTTCGCGATGCGGTCGATGCCAAGCAGATCGCCGACCGTGTAGAAATAGTAGTTGCAGGAGTGCTCCAGCGCGGTGGTGATATTCACATCGCCGTGGCTGCCGGCACCGTAGATCCAGCAGCGGGGCATATAGCTGGTGTCGACGTCGGAGTATTTCGTGAAGATGCCCTCGTCGTAGATGGTGTAGTCGACGGTCACCTTGCCTTCATTGAGCGCTGCGATTCCGGTCACAGGCTTAAAGGTCGAACCTGGCGCGTAGACGCCGTTGAGCGCACGGTTGAACAGCGGTGCGCCCTTGTCACTGCTGAGCAGCCCGTAGTTTTCCAGCATCGTCGAGGGGTCGAAAGTGGGGTAGGAGGCGATACAGCGGGGTTCGCTCGTCTTGACGTCCACGACTACGACAGCGCCGCCTGTGGAGAGTTCCATGACTTTGTCCGGCTGTCCTGTCGCAAGATACATCTCGTTATCCGCTTCCCGCTGTTCATTGATCTCACGGATGTTCTCTGCCAGCGCGAGCTCCGCCGCTTCCTGCAGACCGCTGTCGATGGTCAGATAGACGTTGTCGCCGGGAATGGGCTCCTGCAGATAGACCATGTCCGTGACATTGCCCTCTGCGTTCGTGGTGACGCGCACGCGGCCGTCCGTGCCGTGGAGCCAGTCCTCAAAGGCGTATTCCGCGCCCTCGATGCCTACGAGCGCGTCGAGGCTGTAGCCCTTGTCTTTGTAGCCCTCGTGTGTTTCATCGCCGTAATAGCTCTCCGCATCCATGGCGCGTATATAACCGAGAAGATGTGCCGCTGACTGCGTGTGATATTCGCGCACAAAACTCGTTTCCACCTTTACACCGGGCAAACCCTGCTCACGGATCCGGGTGATGAGTTCCATCGAGGCGTCCTCGACAAAAACATAATCTGACGTCTTGACGACAAAATGCATATTCAGCGCGTAACGGATGCCCGCAATAATGCGCATCTCCTCGCTGTTGTAGCGGTTGTCGATCCCGTAACGCTCACGGAATTTGGCCATCAGCTCGACAGCTGACATGGATTTGTCCCACTTCTTGTCATCCAGGAACTGTTCCAGACGAGTCCGGTCCTGATCGGTCATGTGCTCGTCATACACGAAGGGGGAGTCCATCGTGATCGGCAGTTCATCACTGTAGTGATTGCCGGTCTCCTGCACCAGACGCACCAGAGCTAGTATCGCGGCGTTCGGATCGGGAACCTTCTCCGTGCTGAACAGCTCATCCGTGTTAAGGATAAGATTGTTGCAGCTCCTGCTGGAGACAAGCAGACGGCCGTAGCGGTCGAGGATGTTGCCGCGCTTGGCGCGGATGATCTCCTCGGTGACTCTGCTGTTTCGGCTTTTATTGTAATAATCCTCGCCCTCAACGATCTGCAGCTTGTACAGCGCTGCCGCGTATACGACAAGCAGCGCCACCGTCAGCAGAACGATGAGCACAATTCGGGATGGCTTTACAAGGCGGTTCATAAAGACTCCTTATCGAAGCGCGCGCCTGCCGATGTTCTTGACCGGGAAATAAATCAGAAAGGGAAAGGGCAGGGACCAGATAACTTGAAACAGGCCGACGCGAAGAACAGAGACCGGGGCAGCGTTCAGAAAAAACAGAGGCCGGAACATCTGGCAGAAGGCCGTCAGGAGGAAGGCAGCGACACTCAGAGTGAAATAGGAAAAGAAGCGGCGGTTCATCACGAACTGCGCCAGAAGACCGGAAAAGAATCCGATAACGGAGAAGAGAAGCGGAAACAGCAGGACTGTACCGCTGTAGCGCAGAGCGCATAGGATGCCGGTGACGAGACCGAAGGCCGCGCCCCAGACGCCGCCCTCAAAAAGCGCGATGGCCGTGACTACTGCTGGTACGAACATGGGCGCCGCGCCGAACAGGCGCAGACGCGAAAACAGCAGCGTCTGCAGCGCCATCACCACCAGGACGACGGCAAAATACAGCAGAGCGCGCTTGAGTTTTTCAAAATTGATCAGGTCGAGAAGCATAAGCGTGTCCACCCGGGATCATTCCGTGATCTCATAGTCTTTGATGACGAATACCTGTGTGAGATGAGAGACATCGAGGGCAGGCCTGACGACTCCGTAGACGCTCTGTCCGCCGTCGTCGGAACGCAGCGCCGTCACTTCTCCGATAATCAGGCCCTGCGGAAACGCGCCGCCTTCGCCGGAGGTGAGTACCGCGTCGCCCTCAAATACGCCGGAACTGTCCGTCAGATAGGCGAGACGCAGACAGTTGTCCTGCATGAGCATATAATCGCCGATGACCATAGCGGCCTCGCCGGACGCACCGACCAGCGCACCGGCGCCGAAATCGACGTCGACGAGCGTGCGTACGGTCGCCCAGTTGTCGCCAAGCTCGACGACCTGCCCGACCAGCGCCTCGTACTCCGTGACGACGCAGTCTCCGAGTTCAATGCCGCTTGACGCGCCCTTGCCAATGGTGAAGCGGCTCGTCCAGTTGGAAGGATCCCAGGAAATGATCTTGGCCGACTCGAAAACGAAGTCCGTGCGTTTTTCCGCCAGGTTCAGCAGTTCGCGCAGCCGGGCATTCTCTTCAAGCGCCTCTTCACCGAGCCGTGCTTTTTCCTCAGCCTCCGCAAGAGACTTCTGAAGCGCTTCATTCTGCTCTACGAGCTGGTCGTATTTGTAGATGTAGCCGTAGATGCTCTCCAGCCATTCCGTGACGGCCACGGCAGAACGCGCCAAAGGCGCCCGCACCGCACCGACCGCATTGGAGAGCAGTCCGGCGCGCCCTGCGAGCGCATATCTGACGACGCCGAACAGCACCGCAACGAGCACTACGACGATCAGTATGGGCAAGCCCTTTTTTTTGATAAAATCCTTCAAAGCAATTCCACGCCCACTTTTTTAAGCATGTTGCCGAGCCTGCACAGGGGCAGACCCATGACGTTGGAGAAGCTGCCCTCGATCCTCTCCACAAAGAGTCCGGCGATGCCCTGCGCGCCATAGGCGCCGGCCTTGTCCATCGGCTCGCCGGTGGCGACATATGCAGCGATCTCCTTTTCGCTCATCTGCCTGAAGCGGACGAGCGATTCCTCCGCTTCCGAGAGCGTCGTTTTTCCGGAAATGACGCATACACCGGTGAAAACACTGTGCGTGCGGCCGGAAAGCCGCCGCAGCATGGCCTTCGCATCCTCGGCGTCTTTCGGCTTGCCGAGCACGTGATCGTCGAGCCAGACGATCGTGTCTGCGGCGACGATCACATCGCCCGATTCGGCGTCGCGGGCGATCTCCTCGGCTTTCTGCCGGGAGAGCTCGCGCACGATCCGGGACGGATCACCGGTTTCCGGCATGCGCTCTTCGCCGCGAGCAGGGCGGACTACCAGATCCGGAATGCTGAGCCTTTCCAGCAGTTCGCGCCGACGCGGCGACGCGGAGGCGAGAATGATCCTGTTCATGTTTTACATCTTCTCCGGAGCTGTCACACCGATGATGTCCAGCCCGACGGCAAGTACCTGACGGGTACAGTCGACCAGCTTCAGACGGGCGCGCAGCAGGGCATCGTCCTCGCCGCGCAGACGGCAGACCGTATAGAACTTGTGGAAACGCGCCGCCAGCTCAGTCACGTAGCGGTTGACGCGGCTCGGATCGTAGGCCTTCGCGGCAGCGCGGATCTCTTCGGGCAGAAGAGACAGCTGTTTGATGAGAGCGCGTTCGTGCTCGTCCGTGAGCAGGGACACGTCGATCTCCGAAACGGCGGGAACGGCATATCCGTCCGCCGCAAGCATGGCGATCAGCGAGCAGATACGCGCATGCGCGTACTGCACGTAGTAGACCGGATTCTCGCTGTCCTGCCGTACGGCAAGGTCGAGGTCGAATTCCAGATGGGTGTCCGGCTTGGCGTTAAAGAAGAAACGGCAGGCGTCTACGCCAATCTCATCGATCAGATCGTTGAGGGTCAGCGCCTTTCCCGTGCGCTTGGAGACCTTCACTGTTTCCCCGTTGCGCGTAAGCCGCACCATCTGCATGATGAGAAAGTCAAGCTTCCTGCCGGAAAGACCGAGCTCCGGCGCGGTCATGGTCGCCGCGAAACGCAGCGCATGCCCGTGGTGATCCGCACCCCACACGTCGATTACGCGATCGAAGCCGCGGACGTTGAACTTGTTGCGGTGATAGGCGATGTCCACTGCATAGTAGGTGTAAAAGCCGTTGGCACGGCGCAGGACCTCGTCCTTATCGGCGCCGAACAGCGTGTTGCGCAGCCAGAGGGCGCCGTCCTTCTCGTAGGTATAGCCGGAGTCGGTGAGCAGCTGCACGGTTTCGGCTACGTAGCCGGACTTGTGCAGGTCGCTCTCGGGAAACCACTGATCGAAACGAACGCGATAACGCTCGAGATGCTCACGCATGAGCGCAATGTTGTGCGGCAGTCCAAAAGCAACAAAGGCTTTGCAGCGTTCCTCGGAAGGAACGTTCAGGTACTTGTCGCCGTCTCTGTCGCGGATGAGCTGCGCGAGGGCGCGGATGTCGTCCCCGTGATACCCGTTGTCGGGAAACTCCACTGCATCCTCGCCGAGAATCAGCTGAAGATAGCGCGCCTCGATGCTTTTTCCGAACAGATCGACCTGATTGCCCGCGTCGTTCACGTAGAACTCGCGCCAGACATTGCAGCCCGCCCGCTCAAGCACATTGGAAAGCGCGTCGCCGAGCACGCCGCCGCGCGCATTGCCGATGGTCATGGGGCCGGTGGGGTTGGCGGAGACGAATTCCACCATTACCTTTTCACCGTGATAGTCATCAACGCGGCCGTAGTCTGTTCCCTCGGCCTCAACGGCGGCGAGAACGTCGCCGTACCATTTATGCCCGAGGAAGAAATTCAGAAAGCCGGGACCGGCGATCTCCACGCGGTCGAACAGACTTCCCTCAAGGGAGAGATGATCGCAGAGCGTCTGCGCGATCGCCCGCGGCGCGGCGTGCAGCGCTTTCGCGCCGGCCATCGCGTGGTTGGCGGCATAGTCTCCGTTCTTCGGGTCCTTGGGGATCTCAATGTTTCCGCTGAGCGTCACACCGGCGGGGAAGAGCCCCTCTTCTGCGGCTCTGACATAGGCTGCCTCAAGCAGTTCGCCGATCTGTTTTTTCGCGTCTTCGATCAGATTTGCCATCTGTCGCGTTTCTCCTTTTTATCCTTCAATGACGAGAACGTGGATCACACCGCTGATCTCGTAGCCGAATTTGCACTTGACCTCATAGCTGCCGAAGCTTTTGATGGGTTCGGCCTGCACGATCTTGTTCTTCTCGATCACGATGCCGTGCTGCTCGGCGAGCGCGTCGGCGATCTCCTTGCTTGTCACGGAACCGAACAGACGGCCGCTGTCGCCGGCCTTGGCCTTGACCTTGACGATGATGCCCTCGAGTTTCTTGGCGTTCTCCTGCGCCGCTGCCTTCTCCAGTTCCATCTGGCGCTTTTTGGCCGCGTCGCGCAGTTTCATGGCGTTTAGATTGTCCTGCGTAGCGGCGACGGCGAGACCTTTGGGAAGCAGATAGTTGCGCGCATAGCCGTCCGAGACTTCTTTCATCTCGCCCTTTTTGCCCTGTCCGCGCACGTCCACACTAAAAATGACTTTCATACTAGCTCTCCTTTACATCAGAATTTCAAATCGAAAGGGGTCAGGCCAGATAGTCATCGATGGCCTTGAACAGCATGTTCACCCCGTCGCGCAGGCTGGTATCGGCAAGCTGTGCGCCGGCAGCGGACTTGTTGCCGCCGCCGCCGAGCTTTTCGAGCAGTACCTGCACGTTGATGTCTCCTACCGAGCGCGCGGAAATGATCACGCCGCCCTCGTTCGTCGCGTAGACGACGATAGAGGCCTGCACGCCCGAAATGTTCACCAGTTCGTCCGCCGCCTGCGCTGCCACGACGCGGTCCTGCTCCGTGTCCAGCACGGCGACAGCAATGTTTTCGCGGTAGAGCTTCGCGCCCTGCAGGATGCGGCAGCGCGCGACCGTGCTTTCAAAGTCGATCTGCAGAAGCTTCTTGACCTCCGTCGTGTCCGCACCGACCCGCCGCAGGAAAGCGGCTGCGTCGAAGGTGCGCTCACCCGTACGTATCGTGAAGTTTTTCGTGTCCAGCACGATGCCTGCCAGCAGCGCCTCCGCCTCGCACGGAAGAATGTCGGACTGCTCGGTGACCTCCTGCAGCAGCTCCGCAAGCAGTTCGCAGACGGAGGAAGCGTACGGTTCGATGAAGGAAAGAGCCGCATTCTCTATGAAGGTGGTCGTGCGGCGGTGATGATCGATAACAGCCACGCGGTTGCATGCCAGCAGGAGGCTCTCATCCTCCACCTGCTCCGGCCGGTTCGTATCCACTACGATCAGCAGCGTACGGTTGTCCGCCATCACGATGGCATCCTGAGGCGTGATGAAGGCGTCCTGGTACGCACTGTTGCCTTTGAGCATCGCGATAAGTTCCTTGCTGGCGTTGTTGTCCGGATCGACGACAATCCTCGCAGGCGTGCCGCGTTTGCGCGCGATACAGCACAGACCGACCGCGCCGCCGATGCTGTCCAGATCCGCGAAACGGTGCCCCATGATGAACACGCGGTCCGCGTCCGCAATCAGTTCGCTCAGCGCGTTTGCCATCACGCGGGACTTGACTTTCGTGCGGGTCTCCACCTCGCTGCCGCGTCCGCCGTAGAACTCGAAATTGAAACGGTTCTTGATCACTGCCTGATCGCCGCCGCGCGACAGAGCCATTTCGATTGACAGCGCAGCGAATTCATAGTTTTCCTGAAAACCCGCTCCGTCGCGGCCGACACCGATGCTGACCGTGGCATGGATGCCGCTGGGGTTGACGACCTCGTGCACGTCATCGAGCAGTTTGAACTTCTCTTCAACAAAGTCGGTGAGCCAGCGCTCCTCGAAGATGAACACGTAGCGGTCACGGTCGATGCGGCTGAGAAAGCCGCCCTTGTTCTCCGCCCACTGATTGATACGGTCCTCCACGTCGCCGCAGAGGGAAGTTCGCGTACGTTCCGGCAGGTTCTTTGTCAGCTCGTCATAGTTGTCCAGCACGATGATTGCCACGACCGGACGGGAGGCGGCATATTCCTGCTTGATGCTGTCGAAATCCGTAACGTCCAGCCAATAGGCGATACCCATGTATTCGCGCTGCTCGCTGCCCTCGGCGGAGCGGACGACGTTGCCGTAGATCTGATACTTTAGGCCGCCGACCTCCGTGAGACCGGGACTCTGTCGCTTGCCCTCATAGATCCATTTTGAGGAGAAAGCCGGCACGACGTCCGTGATGCGCGCGTCGATCGGGGGCTTGCCTCCGCAGATGTCGAAGAACTCGGTGTTGCCCCATACGATCTGATTGTCCTCCAGCTTGAATACGACCATCGGCAGCGGGAAATTGAGAAGAGTGTTGTTTTTGGCCGATTCCGTGTCGTAGGTGACGGATTCGATATACTCCATCAGCTCGCGCTGCCTGCGCCGGGTACTGATGAGGGAGTAGACGATGAGCAGGAGGATCACTGCGCCCTCCGCAGCGGCAAGTCGCCAGTCAAAAAACAGGCTGACGACGGCAAAAAGCACAAGTATGAAGAGGAACATCCGCATGTTCGGCTCAATGAGCCGTTGGATTTTTCGATTCAAGCTCATACCTCCCGTGCGGCCGACCCCGCACAGGTGCGGCTCGGCCTTCTCGGTTCGCATTGGTAATACACTACTATAACAAAAATCATTCCCTTACGCAAGATATTTATACTGATTCTAGCGCATATCCATGCCGCGGAGCGCCGTGCGGACATCGGCCACGACGCCATCGACACCTTCGCCGCAGCGGATGCGCACGTCCGCGTACTTTGCGTAAAGCGGTTCGCGCTGCTCATAGATTTCACGCACGCTCATGTCCGAGGGAGCCGCAACGCCGCGATCCTCACGCGCGGTTCGGGACAGACGCGCCTCCAGTACCTCCAGAGGCGTTTCCAGCCACACCACGACGGCTCCGGAGCGCAAGTGCTCCATGGCGTCCCCGGAAAAGACCATGCTGCCTCCGGTAGCGATGACAGTATCACTGCATTCGATGCTCAGACCGGCTTCACCTTCCAGCTGAAGAAAGCGCTCAAGCCCCTCGGCTTCGATGAGCTGCGGAAGGGTGCGCTGCTGCCGGCGGGAGAGGAGAATATCCGTATCCAGATAATCGTAACCCATGTATTTGGCCAGCACGACGCCGACCGTGCTCTTGCCCGTGCCGGGCATGCCGATCAGAACGATGTTTTTCATACCATAACTGCTCCTTGAATGTGATCACGAACACTATACCACAGGAAAGATGAAAAAAAAAGCACTGGATAGGTGCCGCGACATGGGATGGCTCACCCGCAATTAACTGCGGACAGTGGACGGAAGAGGGTGATCGAACGAGGCTCTATTCAGCTTGCAAGGCCGTTCTGATTGTGGTAGGATAATTATCAACAGAACGAATGGGATGGTGTACTGTACGATGAAAGGTATTATCCTCTCAGCCGGCAAGGGCACGAGACTCTATCCGATGACGCGGCCGATCTGCAAGCCGCTGCTGCCCGTGTACGACAAGCCGATGCTGTATTATCCGCTCACGGCGCTGATTGCCGCCGGCATACGAGACGTGCTGATCATAGTGCCCCCGGACGACGAATCGCCGTTCAGGCAGCTGCTCGGAGACGGCAGTCAGCTGGGCATGCGCATCTCCTATCTTGAGCAGAAGGTGCAGCGGGGCATCGCTGATGCCTTCCTGATCGGTGAGACGTTTATCGGCGGCGAGAACGTCTGCCTGATCCTGGGCGACAATATTTTTTACGGCAAGGGTTTCCGTGCCGCGCTTCACGAGGCGATGAACTTCCGCGGCGGTGCGGCCGTGTTCGGATGCCTTTCTGATCATCCGCAGGATTTCGGCGTCGTGGAGTTTGACGCTGAAGGGCGTGCGCTGAGCATTGAGGAAAAGCCGCAGAGACCGAAGTCCGATTACATCGTGCCCGGTCTTTACTTTTACGACGGCCGTGTCTCAGAGATAGCGAAGAACGTTAAGCCGTCGTCGCGCGGCGAACTGGAGATCACCTCCGTCAACAACGAATATCTGGAGATGGGCGAGCTTCGGGTTCATCTCCTCGAGCGCGATTTCAGCTGGTTCGACACGGGTACGGCGGAGAGCCTGATCACGGCGGCGGAGGCGGTGCGCACGGCGCAGCGCGGAGGCTCTTATATCGGCTGTGTGGAAGAGGCGGCGTTTCGAAACGGATGGATCGGCGCGGACGAACTGCTGCGCGCGGCCGAGTATATGCCGAATACGGCCTACGGGGCTTATCTGCAGCGGCTGGCAGAGCGCTGACATAGCGTATCGGATTTCGTTTCAAAGAAAAATGTGCCTTGAATACGGGCGCATTTTTCATGTGCCTGGAAGGAAAAGCGTCAGAAAAATGTCTTGTCCTCAGGCACGCCTCAGTGCTTGACATTGCGGGGATTCGCACTTATAATTCAACCGAGGGAGTTATTTTCCGCGGCAGAGGGTCTTTGCGCGCCGCGATCCATATAATAATGAACTCGGTCAATCATGCTAGCGGCGCGCAGCGCCGCAGACGAATGAAAGGAGATACACAATGGAGTACGAGAACGACGTCCGCGAAAAACTGGTTGAGCGCGCAGCGAAGCTGCTTGGCAAGAACCCCGAGGAGATTACCGATGAGATGACCCTCGAGGGCGATCTGGGCCTGAAGAGCACCCAGCTCACGCAGATCACCACTTTCCTTGAGGACGAGTTTGACGTGGAGATCAACTTCATGAACTTCCGCCGTCAGAAGACCGTCGGCGGCGCCGTGGCCTTCGTGGTCGACATTCTGGAGAACGAGTAAGCCCCTGCGATCGCATCCGTGAAACATTGATATATTAACAGGAGGAACGCATGGAAGAAAGAAAGTTCATCGACGACAAACATTTTGTCCAGACCGAGAACTTCATGGGCGAGGAACTCGAGGCCATCTATCTGGTCGCGCGCAAGCCCATGGACAACATTGAGGGCGTCGATCTGTCCGCAAGCGACGATCCGATGCTCCGCATGGGCCACGGCTTCTGCCCGCCCTTCAACCGGCGCACCTATGAAGCCGCGCCCGGCATCATCTGCGAGCAGGATCTCGAGGTCGTCATGCGTGACGGCGTAAAGATTTATTGCGACATCTACCGTCCCGTGACCGAGACGAAGATCCCCGTTATCGTCTCCTGGTCCTGGTTCGGCAAGCGCCCCGGCGACGGCATGAGCGAGTGGCAGCTGATGGGCGTGCCTCCCGGAACCGTCTCCAAGATGGCCAAGTTCGAGTCTCCCGACCCGGCTTACTGGTGCTATCAGGGCTATGCGGTCGCCAATGTCGACGTCCGCGGCGCCGGCCACAGCGAGGGCAACGTGCATATCTTCGGTGTGCAGGACGGCATCGACGGCTATGACTTCGTCGAGTGGGTCGCGCAGCAGCCCTGGTGCAACGGCAAGGTCGGCATGGCCGGCAACTCCGGCGTCGCTATCCATCAGTGGGGCATCGCCGCGCAGTGCCCGCCGCATCTGGCCTGCATCGCGCCCTGGGAGTCCACCACGGACCTGTACCGCGAGTCCCTGTTCGAGGGCGGTATTCCCGCTCTGGGCTTCAACGAGTTCATCGCCGCTCAGGTCACCGGCCCCAACGGCGTTGACGACCAGGTGGCAATGGGCCGCAAGTATCCGCTCATGAACGGGTACTGGCGCAATAAGATCCCGGACTTCTCAAAGGTCAAGATCCCGGTCTACCAGACTGCCGGCTGGAGCCACTTCCATCTGCGCGGCTCCATTCAGGCTTTCCGCAAGTGCCGCTCCCGCAAGAAATGGCTGCGCGCGCACCGCGACTTCGAGTGGCCGGACACCTATACGCCCGAGAACATGGAAGACCTTAAGCGCTTCTATGACCGCTATCTGAAGGATATCCACAACGGCTGGGAGATGACGCCGAAGGTACGTATTGACGTTATGGACGCCTACGATGTGGATTATCAGACCCGCCGTGCCGAGGACGCTTTCCCGCTCAAGCGCACGGAGTACCGCCGCTACTATCTCGACGCCGCGCATATGGACATGCACGATCAGCCTGTTGAGGTCCATCACACTGCCAGCTATGACGGCAACACCGGTGAGCTGGAGTTCGACATGGAGTTCACCGAGGACACCGAGCTGACCGGCTACATGTTCCTGCGTCTGTTCGTTGAGGTGGACGGCTATGACGATGCCGACCTCTTCATCAACATCCAGAAGGCCGACGCACAGGGCAACTGGATCCCGTGGTACGCGCTGGGCGAGCCGCATCCGGGCGCCTGGGGCAAGTGCCGCGTGTCGCACCGTGAGCTCGACGAGAAGCTCTCCACGCCGTTCCAGCCCGTCATGAAGCATGAGCGTGAGCTCAAGCTCTCCAAGGGCGAGATCGCACAGTGCGACATCGAGATTTATCCCTCCAGCCGCTTCTGGCACAAGGGTCAGCGCATCCGCGTGCAGATCGCGGGCCGCTACATCCGCGAGGGTTGGTTCGAGCCGCTCACCTGGGATACCGACAACCACGGCACCCACATCATCCACACCGGCGGCGAGTATGCCAGCTTCCTGCAGGTCCCGTACATCCCGCCGCGCTACAAGACGGTCGGTTACGACTACCGTTGAGTACGAAACAATAAGCAATCTGAAAGCCCGGTTCGGCATTCGCTGAACCGGGCTTTCAGATTGCCATGAGGCGTGATATGTATCTGCTTCGGATCACTCGTAGATCGCGCCGACGATCGCGCAGGCAAATTCCGCTCTGGTGAGTTCATCTACAGGAGACATGACGCCATCCTCGCTGCGGAACACGGCCTCATCGATGCACCAGGAGAGTGCGTCGGCCGCCCATTCCGCGGCACCCTGCGGGGCAGGGGAGCCGCTGTAATCATAGTCCGCGCCAAAATGCTGACGGAAGAGCATGGCGGCAAATTCCTGACATGTGACAGGCTTCGTCGGAGAGAAGGTGGTTTCCGAGGTGCCGTCGGTCACACCGGCCTCGATCGCCCAGCCGACGGCGTCGGCATACCAGCTGCCTGCCTCCACATCGGAGAAGACCGCGGCTGCGTCCACGCTGCTTGACGGCTTGTTCACAGCGCGGTGCAGCGCCGTTACGGCCATCGCGCGCGTGAGCGTACGGTCGGGGGAGAAAGCCGTGTCGGAGGTGCCGTTGAGAATGTTCAGCAAATAAAGCAGAACGATCTCGCCCTCAGCCCAGCTGCCCGGCGTATCCGTGTAAGGCACGCCGCAGAGACCGCCATAGAAACTGCGGGCGAAGTGCTGCGAAAACCCCTCGATCGTTCCTTCCTGGAAGGGATCCTCAAGTCCGCTGGCGAGGAGAGGACTGCGGAAGCCGGTCAGAACGACAGAATTCTGCACAAACTGGAGATACAGATCGGTAGCGTCATCCAGCCCGTCAGTCTGACTGAGCAACCAGATTTCAAGCGCTCCGTAGGCGGAGGTGGCGTAGCTGATATAGTATAAGGGAGACTCGAAAAGGTGGGTGATCTCGACCCAGCTGTAATCTGCACCGTCCTGCCCGGAAGTCGGCAGCACATACTGCGCGGAAAGTTCGGCGCTCTTGCGGTTGAGAGCGTCAAGGGTGAGCTCGCCGGTCGTGTAGGCGAAGAGCTCCAGTTCGTCATAGACGCAGCCTGCCATGACGGAGTGCAGCATCTGGTAGAGCTCGTATCCGCTTTGCGCGCGGGCGCTTGAACCGAACAGCGTGTCTGCAAAGTTGAGAGACAGTACCTCCAACCCCTGCGAATGCACTTCCAGCGTATCATAGCAGCTGCTGCGGGCGTAGCGGGAAAAGGCGTTGAAATGGCCGAATTCATGGAACACCGAGAACAAATCGCGATTGTTTCCGTGTCTGCTCACGTTGATGTATCCGGTGTTGAGGCCGGGAAGAGAGATGGTGTATGTTGTGCCAATCCCACTGCGGGAAGACTGCAGATTGAACAGATGGCAGTCGCGCATGTAGGCGAAGGAATCGGCAAGCTCGCTGGAGAGAGCCTCGATGCACGGCGATGCGGCATCGAGCAGTTCGTCCTGTCCCATATATCCGTAGGCTGTTCCTTCATAGAAAACACCGCGGTAGACGGCAAGCTGAAGGATTCGAAACAGAGGAGAGAGTTCCTGCTTCACGGTCTCTCGAAAGGCGGCGGCGTCGGAAAGAGAATAGTCACGGTCGTACAGAGAGGCATACGCATATTCTGCGTAGTTGTCATAGCCGTGTTGCCTTGCGATCTGATTGCGCACGGCGACAAGCTGCAAAAAGATCTGACCGAGAGACTCGTTGCGCATTGCGTAAAGATCATAGTACAGTGACAGATAGCGCTGCCCGTTTACGGGATCGGCCAGATAGGCATCTCTTGCAGAATACATGGTCCATGTTTTTCCGTCCACAACGCGGGAGGGGTTCTCCTTTGCGGCGGACTGATAGCGGATCACCAGTTCGCTTTCCTGCCGGAGAAGCGAGAGCAGTTCGTCGCTGATAGGATCCTCCGCGAGGATCATCGCGGCCTGCCCGAAGCCGATATAGAGTCTCAGAAAGCCTCCGTACAGAGGATCCATGAGCAGTGCCTGCTGCGTCTTGCGCAGTTTCTGCATCGCGGCGTTCCTGCCGGCCTGTATGGAGGCGTAGGCGGACGTATAGGCATCGGGATCCTGATAATACCGGATCGTCGTGAGCACAAGCTGCAGATCCACCTCGGTCAGCAGACTGTTCATGCGGTCCCAGATTTCCGTGATTGCGGCGTGCTGATCCATCGTGGTCAGCAACGCCATTGCTTCATCACAGGCAGACTCCAGTTCGGCAACGGCCATGCCGTTGAGGTGCAGTTCGTTATAGTCAAAGGCGGGAGGGAGCGGAAACAAAAAAGACGTCTCGCGGGCAAAAGCGAGACCTGGCAGCGCTGCACAGCACAGGACCAGTGCCATCAACACTGCAACAATACGTTTTCTCATGGGATACCACTCCTCTCGCCCGTCATTCTACTCCGCCGTGAGCAGTTCCGTCAAGGACTGCAGAACATCTTTTGCTGCATGCCTATAGGATCCGGAGACGGACAGATCGAATCAGGAGCGTGCGGATTCCACTGCCGGCTGTCCGCTTCTGACATCTGATGCGCGGCTTTTACGCATTTGCGCGAGGAACTAACAGTTGCTATTTTCCGCGGCATCCTGTAAAATATTAAAGTTAATCGTGTCGTTTTAATTGGAGGAAGCCGTCAATGGTCTTTTCCAGCATCCTTTTCATGTTTATATATTTGCCGGTCGTGCTGGCGCTGTATTATATCGCGCCTGTACGCTGGCGCAATGCTGTCCTGTTTGTGGTCAATCTGGTGTTCTACGGCTGGGGCGAACCGGTTTATATCGTGCTGATGCTCTTTTCCATCACCGCAAACTACTTTGCAGGACGTATGATAGAGAAGCACCGTGCAGAGGACAAAAAGGCGCGCGCTTTTCTGATCGGGAACATAGTGATCAATCTGGCGCTGCTGATGTTTTTCAAGTATTTCGACCTGTTCGCGCAGACGCTCAGCCAGATTCCCGGCGTGTCGATCGCGCCGCTGGGCCTGAGCCTGCCCATCGGCATCAGCTTCTATACTTTCCAGACGATGAGTTATCCCATCGACGTATACCGCGGCGACGCGGACGTGCAGAAGAACTTCGTCAGCTTCGGTACCTTCGTGGCGCTGTTCCCGCAGCTGATCGCCGGTCCCATCGTGCGTTACAAGGATGTGGCGAGCCAGCTGGATTTCCGGGCGGGGAGCGTCGAACAGTTTTCCTCCGGCGTGCGCAGATTTCTTGTCGGCGCGGCGAAAAAGGTGCTCATCGCCAACAACATCGGCGTGTTGTGGGACACCTTCTCCGCGATGCCTTCCGAAGAACTGACCGTGCTCGGCGCGTGGATCGGCATAATCGGCTTCTCTCTGCAGATCTATTTCGATTTTTCCGGATACAGCGACATGGCGATCGGCCTCGGGCGCATGCTCGGCTTCGAGTTTCTGGAAAACTTCAATTACCCCTATATCTCCCAGAGCGTGACAGAGTTCTGGCGACGCTGGCATATCAGTCTCGGAACCTGGTTCCGCGACTATGTCTATATCCCGCTCGGCGGCAACCGCCGCGGGCTGAAGCGGCAGTTTCTCAACATTCTTATCGTCTGGGCGCTCACGGGATTCTGGCACGGCGCGAACTGGACGTTCCTGCTCTGGGGGCTGTATTACGCGGTATTCCTTGTTGCGGAGAAGGCTTTCCTGCTTCGTGTCCTGGAAAGGATCCCGCGCTTCGTGCGCCATATCTACGCGGTGCTCGTAGCGGTCTGCGGCTGGGTGCTGTTCCAGCTTGACAGCGTGCGCGAGGCGCTCGGCTACTATAAGGCCATGTTCGGCGGCGCGGCGGGCGGCCTGTACTCGAGAACGGATCTATATTACCTTTCCGGTTTCGCGGCGGTGCTCGCCGTCTCCGTGCTTGCCTGCACGCCGCTGGGCAAGAAGCTCTGGGAAAAGATGCCGAAGAAGGTGACTGCCGTCGCCGCGCCCGTGCTCATCGTTATCGTGCTCGTGCTCGTGACGGCCTATCTCGTGGACGCGACCTATAATCCGTTCCTGTATTTCCGGTTCTGAAGGGAGGGAGTGCCATGTCAAAAAAAGCGCATTGGGTGCAGGTGCTCCTGTTCCTGGTCTTTATCGGCGGATTCTTTCTGCTCAATCTGATCCTGCCAGACCGCAGCTTCTCGGAACAGGAGAACCGCTATCTTCAGCAGGCGCCGCGTTTCAGTTTCTCCGAACTCTTCGCCGGGCGCTTTACCGCGAAATTCGAGAAGTACACCACCGATCAGTTCGCCGGCCGCGACGCGTGGATCACGCTCAAGGCGCGCACGGAGCTGGCGGAGGGGAAAAAGGAAAACAACGACGTCTATCTCTGTCCCGTAGACGCGCCGCCCCTCGACGCCATGCTCATCGAGCGCTATAAGGCGCCGTCGCACGGCGTGATCGAGTCCAACGTCGCATCGCTCAACGCCCTGACGGAGAACATTGGCGTACCGGTGTATTTCGCGCTCATCCCCGGCGCGGGAGAGATCTGCCGCGGCATTCTGCCGCGCAATGCGCCTATGGACAGCCAGCTGGATGTGATCGAAACGGTCTACGGTCTGTCGAAAGCGCGCAACGTGGATATGTACGGCGCACTCGCGCCGCACGCGCAGGAGTATATCTTCTACGGTACGGATCACCACTGGACGAGTCTGGGCGCCTATTACGGCTATACCGCGCTCGCATCGGCCATGGGCTTCACGGCGCGGCCGCAGAGCGACTTCAGCCCCGTGACCGTCACCGAGAGCTTCTTCGGAACGACATATTCCAGCTCCGGCTTCTCATGGGTCAGGCCAGACCGCATCGAACGCTGGGTTCCGCAGGACGAGGCAACGAGCGTTGTCAACTATCCGGAGGGCCAGCCCGTCACGTCAGCGCTCTATGACGACAGCTTTCTGGAAAAGAAGGACAAATACGCATCCTTCCTCGGCGGCAACACGCCGCGCGTCGTGCTGGAAACCGGAAAGCCGGACAAGCCCGTGCTGCTCGTAGTGCGGGACTCCTATATGGACAGCCTCACGCCGTTCCTGCTGGAGGATTTCTCCGAGATCCACATCCTCGATCTGCGGTACTATCGGCAGAGCCTTAAGGACTATGCGGAGGAGAACGGCATCGACGAGGTGCTCGTCTGCTACAGCGTCGCTAATTTCTCAACAGACGCAAACCTTTTCCTGCTTGGATACTGAGACCAGAATACGGAAGCCCGCCGCGGCATTTGCGGCGGGCTTTTTTAGGATTTTCTTAAGAAACAACTCCGATCCAAATTAAGAATTATCTGTCAGCATAGACGGCGAGGTGATGAGAGCATGTACAACGTTCTGATTTGCGACGATGAAAAAGACATCGTCGCCGCGCTGAAGATCTATCTCTCCGGCGAGGACTACCGCATTTTCGAGGCGTATAACGGGACGGAAGCGCTGCACATCGTGGAGAAGAACGACATCCATCTGATCCTGATGGATATCATGATGCCAAAGCTGGACGGCATCGCCGCGACGGCCAGATTGCGGGAGAAAAGCAACGTGCCGATCATCCTGCTCACAGCCAAAAGCGAGAGCGGGGACAAGGTCCTCGGACTGAATGTGGGCGCGGACGACTACATTACCAAGCCCTTCGACCCCGCGGAGGTGCTCGCACGGGTCAGATCACAGCTGCGGCGCTACACGAAGCTCGGAGCAAAGATACCCGAGGCGCAGTCTCATTTCTATAGCGTCGGGCCGGTGACGCTTGACGAGGAGAGCAAGACGGTGACTGTCTCCGGCGAGAATGTGACGCTTACGCCCATCGAGTTCAACATCCTGCGGCTGCTGATATCGCATCCGGGACGCATCTATTCCTCCGCGCAGATCTATGAGCGGGTGTGGAAGGAAGAGGCGTACGGCGCGGAGAACGCCGTCTCGGTGCATATCCGGCATCTTCGGCAGAAGATCGAGATCGATCCGTCACAGCCGCGCTGGCTGAAGGTCGTCTGGGGCCTCGGCTATAAGATGGAAGGGGGGCGGCAGAGTTGAAGCCGAATCGACTCAGCTCCAGGATCTGGGCAAAGGTGCTGGCGTACATTCTGCTGACCGTCAGCGTCCTGACTCTGCTGCTGTCCGTGTGCGGCGCAGGCTTCGCATGGGAAATGCAGGCCTATACGGAGAACCTGTCCGGACTGAAATACGATCAGTTCCGGGATATCTGCCTCAGCGCCGGATACGACATCGTCTATCATGTTCTCAACGGCGATGCCAGACAGGCACAGCTCGTATCGGACCGCATGAACGCAGCCTTTCGGATGACGGACGCGCAGGGCAGCCTGCATTGGCAGAGCGACGATTATGAGAGCTTCGATGCCGGACTTGCCTATCTTTATGACTTCGTGTTCGAGGCACAGATGGAAGACGGTCATGTGACCAGCCTCATCCTCCGCCGCGTGGAAGGCGGCAAGCCGGAGCTGGGAGAAAACGAATTTGCCGTCTCAGCCAAGGCCGATCCCGCACACGGACTGCATGACAGCCTGTACTGGCGCGACAGGGGACTGAGCATCCTGTACGGCCTGCGCTACGCTGTGTACGCGATCGGCGCGCTCAGCCTCGGACTGGCGGTCATCTGTTTTGTCTTTCTTCTGTGCGGAGCGGGGCATCGGCAGGGAATCGAGGAACTCGTCCCCGGCTATCTGTACAAAGTGCCCTTCGACGTGCTCACGGTTGCAATCCTCGGTCTCGTACTGCTGATGGTCTATCTTCTGGTCGGCCGGCGGTATCCGAGCGACGCGCGGATTCTTACACTCGCAGGTCTGCTGGCGGTCGCCGGCGTGCCGCTCCTGACCGGCTGGTGCGTCAGCCTCGCCGCACGCGTCAAGCTGGGGAAATGGTGGAAAAACACGGTCGTCTGGCGCGTCCTGCATCTTCTGTGGCGCTGCCTGCGCGCTGTCGGCCGCCTGCTGCGCGGCCTGCCGCTGGTCTGGAAGACGGCGCTTGCCCTGTTCGGAATAGCGTTGCTGGAGTTTTTGGGCATCGTGGGCGTGCACTATGACCCGGAACGTCTGTTACTTCTCTGGGCGATGGAAAAGCTCGTGCTCGGCGCGGCCGTTCTCTGGATCGCGCTGACGCTCCGCAGGCTGCAGAAGGCCGGGGAAGCCCTTGCCGCGGGAGATCTGAATTACCGGACGGACACGCGCCATATGTTCTGGAGTTTCCGGCTTCATGGCGAAAACCTCAACAGCGCCGCCCTCGGCATGCGTCGCGCCGTAGACGAACAGATGAAGAGCGAGCGGTTCAAGACCGAGCTTATCACGAACGTTTCGCATGACATCAAGACGCCGCTGACGTCGATCATCAGCTACGTCGACCTGCTGCGGCGCGGAGCGGACGAGACACAGACGAAGGAATACCTTGACGTTCTCGCCCGGCAGTCCGCGCGGCTGAAGAAACTGACGGAGGACCTCGTCGAGATGTCCAAGGCAAGCACGGGCAGCGTGGAGGTGCATCTGGAGCGCTGCAGCGTAAGCGAGCTGCTGCGGCAGGCGACGGGCGAATACGCCGAGCGGCTGTCTGCCTCCGGCATCGAGACCGTGACACGGCTGCCGGAATACGAATTGATCGCGTGGGCGGACGGCGCGCTTCTCTGGCGCGTGCTGGACAATCTTCTCTCAAATGTCTGCAAATACGCCCAGAGCGGCACGCGCTTCTACATCGGGGTTCGATCCGAAAACGGGAAAGCGGTGATGGAGTTCAAAAACACTTCGCGCGAGGCGCTGAATCTGTCTGCCGAGGAGCTGATGGAGCGCTTCGTGCGCGGCGACAGCGCCCGGACAGGCGAAGGGAGCGGCCTGGGGCTGAGCATAGCGAGGAGCCTTACGGAACTTCAGGGGGGAACGTTCGACCTCTCGGTGGACGGCGATCTCTTCAAGGTGACGATCACGCTTCCGATCGTGTAGGAACAGCGCCGCCATTCCGGAACGGTGGCATCATGAGGAAAAGACTCGTACGGGCAGGATACTTCGGTATCCATAAATCGTACGAGTCTCTGCATTTACGCGGCTGCGCACAAAAATTTCGTGATAACAGTAGAATCTGGACCGGTAATATGATAAAATACATCGAATGTACAAGTATTTGATTCCGGACGCTCTATTTGGAGCGATACGTCTTTCTGCCGCGCGCGGCCGTTTCCGTATGCATGGAAGCACTGTGCGACCGGTCTGAGAGCCTGATCGGGTAATCGTTAGGAGTCCGGCGCTGCGGCAGAGGCCCGCGGGAGCGGCTTTCCGGCGGTGAGCAGAGACACGATGTACATGAGCCGGGGAGAGGTGCCTCGAAGCCTGACCTGCGGCTGGAATCTAGGACGAAAACAGAGGGAAGGAGTGCTTCCTGTTGACAGAGAGAATCCTGGCGGTCGACCGGATGGAACACGTCATCAGCGTGTTCGGTTCGTTTGACCAGAATCTGCGCCTCATAGAATCTGCGCTCGGCGTCAACGTGACGGATCGTGACGATCAGCTGCGGATCGCGGGCGAGGATCCTGTGTCGGTCATGCACGCGGAAAAAGCCATTGAGGGACTGCTTTCGCTGGCGGCGAGAGGCGAGCGGATCGACGAACAGAACGTCCGCTATATACTGAAAATGGTGGATGAGGGACACGAGGACCGGATCGGCGATCTGGCCAAGGACGTCATATGCATCACGTCCAAGGGCAAGCCGGTCAAGGCCAAAACGCTCGGACAGAAGACCTACGTCGACGCCATTCTGAACAACACCGTCACGCTTGGCATAGGACCGGCGGGCACCGGAAAGACATATCTCGCCGTTGCCGCCGCTGTCGCGGCGTTCCGTGAGGGACAGGTCAACCGCATCATCCTCACCAGACCTGCCGTGGAGGCCGGCGAGAGGCTCGGTTTCCTGCCGGGCGATCTGCAGAGCAAGGTCGATCCCTATCTGCGCCCGCTCTACGACGCGCTGTTCGATATGCTCGGCGCGGAGACCTATAACAAATACCTCGAGCGCGGAGAGATCGAGGTCGCCCCGCTGGCGTATATGCGTGGCAGGACGCTCGACGACAGCTTCATCATCCTGGACGAAGCGCAGAACACATCGCGCGAACAGATGAAGATGTTCCTCACGCGCATCGGATTCGGCTCCAAGGTCGTCATTACCGGAGACGTGACCCAGATCGATCTGCCCGGCGACAAGGTCAGCGGGCTGAAGGAAGCGGTACGCGTCCTCGAGGGCATCGAGGATATCCGCATCTGCCACCTGACCGCAGCGGACGTGGTGCGCCACGTGCTGGTGCAGCGGATCATCGAGGCCTACGAAAAGTTCGACAAGGCGGGCGACAAAAAAGAGGAGCCGAAGCGCAGCTACCGCCGCACGCCGCCGTCGAAGCGCTGAAGAGAGAGGGAAACCTATGAAACATGTCATCACTGTATCGCGTACCCGCCGTGATCTCTGTTATCCGGATGCCTGGCGCTTCGTGCGCCGTGCCGTGCGCGCCGCGCTGGACGCGGAGGGCGTGACCGAGCCCTGCACCGTGGACGTCACCTTCACGGACGACG
>JAFYCC010000087.1 GCA_017539885.1 Oscillospiraceae bacterium | reverse complement strand
GAGGCTGAAGCGACTGGAAACAAGAACGACCATACTAACTGAGAGGAGGAAAGCAGGATAACTTCCGGCGCGAACAGCAACGCCGGGGCATTCCTCCCGCCACCTGAAGAGGTGGGGGTATCCTGCCCATACTTTGATGAACGATAAGAAATCGCCGACGCATATTGAAGTGCGCGGCGCCAGAGTGCATAATCTGAAAAATATCGACGTGGATGTCCCGCTGGGAAGACTCGTGGGGATCGCGGGCGTTTCCGGCTCCGGAAAATCATCGCTCGCGCTGGGGATCCTTTATGCCGAGGGTTCAAGGCGGTATCTGGAATCACTTTCCACTTATACGCGCCGGCGCATGACGCAGGCGGAGAAGGCGCAGGTGGACGAGGTGCTCTATGTCCCCGCCGCACTTGCGCTGCGGCAGCGTCCGGGCGTGCCGGGCATACGCAGCACCTTCGGCACGGGCACGGAACTCCTGAATGTTCTGAGACTCATGTTTTCCCGCCTGTCAAGCCACCGCTGTCCGAACGGGCATTACGTGCCGCCGTCCATGAACGTAGCGGCGGAACGTCCTCTCGTCTGCCCGACATGCGGGGAACTCTTTTTCGCACCGGGCGCGGAAGAACTCGCATTCAACAGTCAGGGCGCATGCAAGTGCTGCGATGGTACGGGGATCGTACGTACTGTGGACGAGTCGACCCTCGTGCCGGACGAGGATCTGACCATAGACGAGGGCGCGGTCGCGCCCTGGCAGACACTGATGTGGTCGCTGATGAAGGACATCGCCCGCGAGATGGGCGTGCGCACGGACGTTCCGTTTCGTGAACTCACAAAGGAAGAGAGAGATATCGTATTCCACGGCCCGGCAGTCAAGAAGAATATCATCTATCAGAACCGGACGAGCGGCGCGGCGGGGGATATGGATTTCACCTATTTCAACGCGACCTATACCGTGGAGAATGCACTTTCCAAAGTCAAAGACGAGAAAGGCATGAAACGCGTTGAGAAATTCCTCAAGCAGAGCATCTGCCCCGAATGCGGCGGAACGAGACTTTCCGAGGCGGCGCGCGCACCGCGTCTGCAGGGGATCTCGCTCGCGGACGCCTGTCAAATGACGCTCGAGCATCTGCTCGTTTGGACGGCCGGCGTTCCGGCGTCCCTGCCGGAGGAGATGCGTCCGATGGCAGCAAGCATCTGTGACGCGTTCAGCGGCGCAGCAAAGAGGCTTGTGGATCTGGGGCTTTCGTATCTTACGCTCGACAGGTCCGCCTCCACACTTTCAACAGGAGAACGCCAGCGGATGCAGCTTGCCCGCGCGGTGCGAAACCGTACAACGGGCGTCCTTTATGTTCTGGATGAACCGTCGATCGGCCTGCATCCGGCAAATCTGGAGGGACTGACCGGCGTGATGGAGGATCTCCTCGCTGACGGGAACACGGTCGTTCTCGTTGACCACGATACGAATGTACTGAAGCACGCTGACTGGCTGATCGAGATGGGGCCGGAGGCCGGTGCAGGCGGCGGTGCCGTTATCGCGCAGGGGAGCGTGCAGGACATCCTGGCAGACGAGAATTCGCGCATTGGCGGCTTCCTGTCCGGAATGCGTGTGATTGACAGAGGGCACAGGATCCCGGAAGGGGAACTGTTCTCGCTCGGAGAGATACGCCTCTCCACAACTGGGATACATACCGTACAACCGCTGGAGGCTGTCTTTCCAAAGGGACGGCTGATCGCTGTGACCGGCGTTTCCGGTTCCGGCAAGACGACGATGGTGCTCGAGAGCCTGATCCCGGCGCTGCGGGCGCAGATCAGAGGAGATAAGCTGCCAGAGCATGTGAAAGCTGTCTCCGCGGACGGTATACGCCAGGTCAAGCTGATCGACGCAACGCCGATAGGAGTCAACGTACGATCCACGGTGGCCACTTATGCGGATATCCATGACGAGCTTCGCAAAGCGTTTTCCAGATGTGCGGACGCTCGGACGAGAGGCTTCAAGGCAGGCGATTTTTCCTACAATACAGGGAAGCTTCGCTGCCCGACCTGTGACGGGACGGGAACGATCAGTCTGGACGTCCAGTTCCTCCCTGACGTGGAGATCCCCTGCCCGGACTGCGGAGGTTCACGATACGCGAAGGAGGCAAGCCTGATCCGCAGGATTCCCAAAAAGGCGGAAACGGGGCACACGCTGCCGGAACTGATGGATATGAGCATCGACGAAGCGATAAAGGCCTGCGCGGATCTGCCGATCGTGGAACGGAGGCTCCGCGTGCTGCACGACCTCGGCCTCGGCTATCTGACGCTCGGAGAGGAGACTCCGAGTCTGTCCGGCGGAGAAGCACAGCGGCTCAAACTCGCCGGCGAGATGGGCAGGGGACAGTCGGACTCCGTCTTCGTCTTCGACGAACCGACCATTGGCTTACACCCGCTTGATGTGGAGACGCTGCTGCAGGTCTTTCAGAGCCTGCTGGACAGGGGCGCGACGGTTATCGTTATTGAGCACGATCTGGACGTGATCAGAAATGCGGATTATGTCATCGATATGGGACCGGGCGGAGGCATGCAGGGCGGCAGGATCGTCGCCGCAGGAACGCCGCGGGAGATTTCGGGCTGCAGGGAAAGCGTAACCGGGAAATACCTGTAAGAAGAGGACTTTCGACACTTCACCCTGAACCGCGGACGAAGTTTCTGAAGTCCTTGCCGTATGCGGCAAGATGTGGTAGATTATAGGCAGAGAAAAGTAACACCATAAGCAGTCAGAACTGGGACGCATATAGAAACGGGAGGATAGTCATGGAAAAGATACCCTTCAGCGAGAGCGAACTGGAAGTCATCAAAGAAGTCGAGTCCATGTTTGGGATCACGCGCTATTACAACCGGCCGATCAGCGAAAAAGAGAATATGAGGATGCTGTACTATGAGGATTACCCCATGTGGATCCCCGCGGGCAGATCGGCGAACAAGAATTTCGCGCCCGCTGTGATCCCGGACAACATCGCACGTGCCTTCGTGTTCGACGGGACCGGTTTTGACAATTCCAAGGGCGGCGGCAAGGATATGTTCGGTGTGCCCTGGGTGTATGTACCGGTGGCCGGCGGCTCCATGGAGGATCCCGCTTACCCCCACCCGCTGGAAGACGCAAACGACTGGGAGAAGATCCTGAAATTCCCGGATATCGACAGCTGGGACTGGGCTGCCTCGCGCGAGGCAAACAAGGAGTACCTGAACAGCGACAAATGGGTGCTCTCCTACGTGCTCAACGGCGCGTGGTTCGAAAGGCTGATCTCTTTCATGGGCTTTGAAAATGCCGCGATGGCGCTGATCGACGAGGATCAGCAGGACGCCATAAAGGCGCTCTTCGCCAGGACGACGAAGCTCTATATGGATATCGTGGATAAGTACGCCGAGTATTTCCCGGAGGTCGACGCCCTGAACGTCCATGACGACTGGGGATCGCAGAAGTCTCCGTTTTTCTCGCAGAATACCGCGATGGAGATGATCGTGCCCTTCATGCGGCAGCTTACCGACCACATCAGGGCGCGCGGCTTCGTGGCCGACATGCACTCCTGCGGACACAATATCTCAAGGATCGAGGCGTACGTAGCTGCAGGCTGGCAGTCGTGGACACCGCAGTCCATGAATGACACAGAGGCGCTTTTCCAGAATTACGGCGACAAGATCATCATCACCGTGAATGTGGTTTTGCCGCCGGAGCTGAACGACGAACAGCAGCGTGATGCCGCTAAACGCTTCGCTGAGACGCACTGCATTCCCGGTAAGAAGCTGAAGGTGAACGTAGACTCCCGCTTTGTCGCGTTTGAAAAGGAGCTTTACAAGCAGTCCCGTCTTGCTTATCTCAGCTTTTGACGGAAAGGGAGAATGCCTGTATGAGAAAAATCGCAAGAAACGCGCTGTGTCTGCTGCTGGTATGCCTGCTGTGCGCGGGCTTTGCGCAGGCAGCCGCGCCGCAGGAGGCGCAGGTCTTTTCAGAGCAGCTGACCGAGGCGGAACTCCGCTTTTATGAGGAGATAGGACAGCCGCAGAATATCGCTTACCTGCGCGCGGGGGAGATGATCCCGCTGAAGGCGGTCACAGGTACATACTACTCGAGAAGCGAGCTGGAAGAGATCGTCGAGTCGTATATGAACGCTGCGATGAACGCCTGCGCCGTTTATCAGCGGGAGCATCAGGAACTGTTCTGGTGCAGCGGAACAAAGGTAAACGCATCTTACAGCATGAGCGGCGGCAGCTATACGCTGCAACTGACAGTAGGCTCAAATCTCAGGGATAACTGGGCGCCGGGCGGCCGCAGCATCGACAGTGACGAGATCACGATATGCACCGCCGTCCAGCGTATCGCGCAGGACGCGCGTAAGCAGGGAGGGCTTTATCAGCAGCTTCAGTACGCGCATGACTGGCTCACGCAGCACAATGTTTACAATGAACGTGCCGCTGCGCAGCAGGGCGGGAACGAGCTGCCCTGGTCGCCGCTGAGTGCGCTGACCGATGTCGATCAGCCGGTGTGTGAGGGTTATGCCCGCGCGTTCAAGCTGATCTGCGATGAGCTGGGCGTGCCGTGCATTCTCGTGGACGGTCTCGCCGATGGCGGCCCGCACATGTGGAATTACGTGTTCCTCGGCGGCAACTGGTACGGCGTGGACGTGACCTGGGATGATCCCACATTGCAGGGCGTCAGCAGCGTCGTCTCCGGCAGCGAATCGCACAAATACTTCCTCGCCGGAGCGGATACGCCCGTGGACGGAGCAAGGACCTTCTCACAGGGACGTGAGCCAAGTTTCGACTGGCTGACGGAGAGAGACATGGAGTATCCTGCTCTCGCTGCGCAGGCCTGTCCAACCGATGTTGAGGACACGCCGCAGGGCCCGTTCAGGGATGTTCTGCCGGACGATTATTTTGCCGAGGCTGTGCTGTGGGCGAAAGAAACGGGCGTAACGGACGGTACGTCCCCGACGACCTTCAGCCCGCAGAACACGGTCAGACGCGGACAGGCGGTCACGTTCCTTTGGCGTGCAATGGGCGAGCCGGAGCCGGCGACGCGCAGCAACCCGTTTAACGATGTCCGGGAATCGGATTATTTCTATAAAGCGGTTCTTTGGGCAGTCGAGAACGGCATCACGGACGGCACGAGCGAGACGACGTTCAGTCCGACGAACCCTGTCACTCGCGGGCAGATGATCACATTCCTCTGGCGCACGATCGGCAAGCCGGGGGAGACCGGTGCCGGCCCGTGGTATGCGGATGCGGAGAACTGGGGAAATAACAACGGTTATCTCTCCGGCACGGCAGAACTCTATACAACCAGCGCGGAATGCCCGCGCGGAGACGTGGTCTACTATCTGTGGCAGGCGGTAGCCTGAATCATGAGAAGCGACCGTCGGAGCGAATGCTCCGACGGTCGTTTTCTGGTCGGCTTCCGGGAAACGGACTTGCATTTCAGGGCGGCTTGTGATAAAGTAATAAGCCGAAGACAACAAAAATGAAAGCGTTAATTATCCGTCGGAAGGCGGTTTTTCTAAGATTGGCAGTTAGCCACTGCTAACTGCTGCGAAAAAATGGACACTATTTTTGAGAGGTAATTACAGCAATGGGAATGTGCAAAACGACTCTGAAAATCGACGGTATGGCCTGCGCTATGTGTGAGGCGCATGTATGCGAAACCATTCGGAAAGCAGTTCCGAACGCGAAAAAGACGATCGCTTCCCACAGAAAGGGGGAGGCAAGCTTTCTGACCGACGTGCCCGCTGATGAGTCGGCACTGAAAAAGGCATTTGAATCCACCGGCTATGTGTGCCTTTCCGTGCAAACGGAACCTTATGAAGCCAGAGGCCTGTTCAGAAAAAGATGAACACGACGCTTTCTGGATTGCTGATCCCCTTTCTCGGAACGGCGGCAGGTTCGGCATGTGTGTTCTTTATGCGCAGGTCGCTCAGTATCGCGCTGCAGCGGGCACTGACGGGCTTCGCCGCCGGCGTGATGACGGCGGCATCCATCTGGAGCCTGATCGTTCCGGCCATCGAGCAGTCCGCGGATAAAGGCAGGTGGGCATTCCTCCCCGCTTTTATCGGATTCTGGTGCGGCATCCTGTTTCTGCTGCTGCTGGATCGGCTGATCCCGCATCTGCACGCGAACGCGCAGAAGGCGGAGGGGCCGAGGAGCAGCCTTACGCGAACGACTATGATGGTACTTGCAGTGACGCTCCATAACATTCCGGAGGGGATGGCTGTGGGCGTCGTCTGCGCGGGCGTGCGAAGCGGTTCGACGCTCCTTACTGCGGGCGGTGCGCTTTCGCTGGCGCTTGGCATCGCCATTCAGAATTTTCCAGAAGGCGCAATCATCTCCATGCCGCTGCGCGCGCAGGGAAAGTCAAAAGGCAGCGCGTTCGCACTGGGAGTCCTTTCCGGAGCGGTGGAGCCGATCTTCGGCGCACTTACGATTGTGCTTTCCGCCCTGATCGTCCCCGCGATGCCGTATCTGCTCTCCTTTGCGGCAGGCGCAATGGTCTATGTGGTCGTGGAGGAACTGATTCCGGAAATGAGCGCAGGGGAGCACTCAAATCTGGGAGTCATGCTTTTCGCAGTCGGCTTTTCGCTGATGATGGCACTGGACGTCGCTTTGGGATAAGCGGAAGCCTTCCTGACCTTCTTTCGAGCGGTTGCAATTCGCGCCGCGATGCGGTAGAATGATTCAATAACGGCAACCGGCCGATACGGATCAAGAGGAAGGTTAAAAATGAAGAAACTGACTGTTCGGAAAGACGTAGACTGCAAGGCATGTCTGGCCTGCGTGCGTGCCTGCTCGGAGGCGTTCTATAAGGAATTTCATCCTGACAAGTCCTGTATCACCATCATCGAGCGCAACGGCGCTGTTCGTCCCATGACCTGTGTTCAGTGCGGTAAATGCGCCAAAGCCTGTGAGCACGGCGCTATCACACAAAACCCCAAGGGCGTGTATATGATCAACAAGAAGCTTTGTGTCGGCTGCGGCAAATGCGTCGAGGCATGCCCCTTCCATGTCTGCCTGAAGCCGGAAGGAAGCGAGACCGCGTCGAAGTGTATCGCGTGCGGTATCTGCGCGAAAGCCTGCCCGATGGGCGTACTGGAGATCGTGGAGCAGTAAGCACGGATCACCTGCTTCCGCGGAAAGGAAAACGCCCATGAATATGGTCGAACTGATTGAAAAGAAGCGTTTCGGAGGCGAGCTCGATTCGGACGAGATCAGCTGGATGATTCGCTCTTATACTGCGGGAGAATTGCCGGATTATCAGATGTCCGCCATGCTCATGGCAATCTGCTTCAGCGGCATGACGGAGAAAGAGACTCTCGATCTGACGATGGCTATGCTCCATAGCGGGGACGTGCTCGATCTCAGCGGAATTGACGGAGTGAAAGCGGACAAGCATTCCACCGGCGGCGTCGGTGACAAGACGAGTCTCGTGCTCTGTCCGATCCTGGCATCGCTCGGCGTAAAAATGTCAAAAATGTCAGGTCGGGGACTTGGGTATACCGGCGGCACGATTGACAAGCTTGAGAGTTTTCCCGGCTTTCGCTGTGACCTGTCGGAAGAGGAGTTCTTGCGCAACCTGCGGGAAATCGGCTTCGTTATCACCGGACAGGCACGGGAGCTTTGCCCGGCGGATAAGAAGCTTTACGCGCTGCGGGATGTGACAGGGACCGTATCGAGTGTGCCTCTGATCGTCAGTAGCATCATGTCCAAAAAACTGGCGGTTGGCGCGGACGTGATCGTGCTCGATGTGAAGACGGGCAGCGGCGCGTTCATGCAGACCGAGGAGGACGCCGTCGTGCTCGCGCGGGAACTTGTCAAGGTCGGCCGCGCTGCGGGGAAAAAGACGCGCGCGCTCGTGACTGATATGGATGAGCCGCTCGGCTGTGCAGTCGGCAATGCGCTGGAGGTTCGCGAGGCGATCGATGTTCTGCGCGGTGCGCAGGCGGGGCATCTGCTGGAGCTGTGTCTGCGGCTCGGAGCATGCGTCCTGACCGAGGGCGGACTTGCCAGGGATGAGGCTGAGGCGGAAAACAGAATGCTGCATGCGGTGGAAAGCGGCGCAGCTCTGGAGACATTCGCATCGCTTGTACGCGCGCAGGGCGGAGACCCTGCGGCCGTTTACGATCCGGACAGACTGCCGAGGGCAAAGTATGTCCTTGAGGTCCCCGCACCGCGAAGCGGCTTCGTTTCGAAGCTGACGGCTAATGAGATCGGACGCATCTGCATGCGCCTCGGAGGCGGGCGTGAAACAAAGGACAGCACCATCGATCCGGCGGTCGGCCTGCTGCTGCACAAGAAGGTCGGCGATGCAGTCACCGAGGGAGAGAGCCTCGCGCAGGTTCACGCGAACGATCCGGAGAAGGGGAAAACGGCGGTCGAGGATTATCTGAGATGCTGTGCTGTCTCCGCCGAACTACCCGAGCAGAAGCCATTCGTCCGCTGTGTCCTGTAAGGAGGAAGACGATGGTTCATTTGGATCATGAGATCTGTTCCTATGAGACGGATATCCATGGACTGATCCGCCCTTCACAATTGCTTCGCTACAGTATGCATATGTCGCAGGTACAGCAGGACAGCGAGAGACTGTTCACACCTGAGACTGCGGAACAAATGCATTTGGGCTGGATGCTTGCTCGTTTCAAGTATACGCAGCATGCGACGGCGCACCGGGGGGAGAAATTGCGAATCGTATGCTCACCGCGTTCCGTGCAGCTGGCCTATTATATCCGGGAGGCGCGTATCACACGCGGCGGCGAGGAAATAGCAGATGTGAGCATGGTCTGGATTCCCGTGGATCTGGAGGCGAGGCGTATTCTGCGCGTTTCGGAACTGGAGCAGGTTTTCTCCGAGAGCGCACCGAAAACGGAACACAAGGATCTGCGGCGGCTGCCGCTGCCGAAGGGACTCCCGGAACAGACATCGCTGAACATACCTTACAGCCTGTGCGACAGCAACGGGCACTTCTCAAGCGCCAACTACGTGGATCTTCTCTGCGATGTGTTCGGCTTCTGGAGGGAAAGCCCGATGCGCATGGAGAGCATGCAGCTTGACTATCACGCCGAGTTCCGTCCTGAGGAGAGGCTTACCCTCTTCGGCGCTCGCGAGGGCGGCATCGTGACGGCACGCGGTGTTCATGACGATGGAAAGACAGGCTTTGTCGCTTCGCTGAGATTTGCTGAGATTGAGGATTGACACGACCACGCAAAGACGCTAAAATGTCAACAATTATATATTTGGGTGAGGGGGAATTCCGACTATGGCTTTTAGCAACGGCTACGCGAATCGGTTCGTGGGCGAAGGGCTGACCTTTGACGACGTTCTGCTTGTTCCTGCGGAGAGCAGCGTTCTTCCGGCAGAGGTGAATCTGGGGACGTGGCTGACTAAGAAGATCCGGCTGAACATCCCTATGATGAGCGCGGCGATGGATACGGTCACAGAGTACCGTATGGCGATTGCCATTGCGCGCGAGGGCGGCATCGGCGTCATCCACAAGAACATGAGCATCGAAGCGCAGGCCGAGCAGGTGGATCAGGTGAAGCGCTCCGAGAACGGCGTCATCACCAATCCGTTTTCGCTCCATGAGAACAACACGCTTGCGGATGCTGACGCGCTGATGGGAAAATTCCGCATCTCCGGTGTTCCCATCGTGGACGAGGACGGGAAACTCGTCGGCATCATCACCAACCGTGACATGAAATTCGAGGAGGATTTCGGCCGCCGGATATGCGAAGTGATGACGAAGGATAACCTCGTCACCGCACGCGAGGGAACGACGCTTGAGGAAGCGCGGCAGATCCTGCGCCGGCATAAGATCGAAAAGCTCCCCATCGTGGATCAGAATTTCCGACTCAAGGGACTGATCACTACTAAGGATATTACCAAAGCGCTGACCTACCCCAACTCCGCCAAGGACGGACAGGGGCGGCTGCTTTGCGCCGCTGCCATCGGCGCGACGAGCGACGTGCTCGACCGCGCAGGCGCGCTTGTAGACGCGGGCGTGGACGTTCTCGTGCTTGACAGCGCCCATGGCCATTCGCAGAATATTCTGCGCAGCGTTTCGCGCGTGAAGGAGGCGTTCCCGGAGGTCGGACTGATTGCGGGCAACGTGGCCACGGCCGCGGGCACCAAGGCGCTCATTGAAGCAGGCGCAGACTGCGTTAAGGTCGGTATCGGCCCCGGATCCATCTGCACGACCCGCGTCGTGGCGGGCATCGGCGTGCCGCAGATCACGGCGGTTCTGGAGGCGGCGGAGATGGCCGAGACATACGGCATCCCGATCATAGCCGACGGCGGTATCAAATACTCCGGCGACATCGTCAAGGCACTGGCTGCCGGAGCGAGTGTCGTTATGCTCGGCAGCCTGCTTGCCGGCTGCGAGGAGAGCCCTGGCGAGACAGAGGTCTATCAGGGACGTCAGTTCAAGGTCTACCGCGGCATGGGCAGCCTCGGAGCCATGGCCAAGGGCAGCAAAGACCGGTATTTCCAGGAGGACAATAAGAAGCTCGTTCCGGAGGGCGTCGAGGGACGTGTGCCCTACAAGGGACCGGTTTCGGATACTGTGTTCCAGATGTGCGGCGGCATCCGCTCCGGTATGGGCTACTGCGGAACGGCCGATATTCAGGCGCTGCGGACACAGAGCCAGTTCGTGCGCATTACTTCTGCCGGCCTTAAGGAGAGCCATCCGCACGACATCTACATCACCAAGGAGGCGCCGAACTATTCCATGACGCCGTGACGGCAGCTTTAGCGTGCCGGCAGAGACGGCCGGCTTCAGCTGAATCGGCAGACGGAGAGCTTTTCGGCAGACCGTTTTCCGGCGTTCCACAGCAGACAAGCGGGAATGCGGTTCATATCGTACAGGCGGCGGGACAGAGCTTTATGTCTGTCCCGCCGCTCTTTCTGGCTTGTCCTTTTCTTTCAGGCCTCGGTTGACCGGCGTCGGCGCACTGTGCTATATTGAACGTATCATCAATTGCGGGGAGGCGCGCGGATGAGCACGGTCAGGAGAGCCATACGTATGCTCGCAATGCTTGCGGTGCTGTACGTTCTCACGGCCTGCTTAAGCGCGTTTGCCCCGGACCGTTTTCTGCTCAGAATGCCGACGACCTTCTGTCTGATGGGACTGTCTCTCGGCCTTCAGCTTTATTTTTCCGCACGTGTTATCGATCCCGGCGTCCGGCGCTGCCTGACGGCTGTTGCAGGCATGATCTGTTTCTGGTTCATTCTGCGCGGTGCCAAGTATATCGCATTCGAGGAGTCTGAGCGCATAGCGAGGCATATCTGGTACCTCTACTATCTTCCGATTCTGTCCATCCCGCTGCTGAGCCTGTTTGCGGCGATCTCCGCGGGAACAGTGCGCGCACCGAAGACGGTTCGCTGCGGGATGGCCGTGGCCGTCGTCATCACTGCCGTGCTGGCAGTTCTGGTGCTCACCAACGATTTGCACCAGCTTATGTTTGTGTTCCGCCCGGGGTTCGAGCGCTGGGACTCGGACTACGTGCATGGAAATCTGTTTATTCTCATCTATCTCTGGACAGGAATGCTGCTGCTTGCGCTTTTTGGGGTGCTGCTGCGGCGATGCCGCCTGTCAGAGAGCAGAAGACTTGTCTGGGTGCCGCTGATACCTGTGGCGTTCGGCATCACATATCTGGTGCTGTATACGCTGGATCTGTGGCCGAGCGTGAACGGCAGTCTCTTTGGAGAGTTTCCGGAGTCCGTTGCCTTTACGATGGCGGGCGTGTGGCTGAGCCTGATCCGAATCGGCCTGATCCCCTCCAATGAGGGCTATGAAACGCTGTTTGAAGCTTCAAGTCTCTCTGCGCAGATCGCTGACGGCGCGCGACACGTCATTTTCCGCAGTGACGGCGCGGCGACGCTCACGCCGGAACAGCTCGGACAGGGCGGGACCGTTCTGCTCGACGCGAACACGCGCCTCCACTGCAGAGCAGTGCATGGCGGATGGGTGTACTGGCAGGATGACGTCTCCAGCCTCAACCGCATCAACGACGAGCTGGAGGAAACAAAGGAACAGCTGGCCGAGGAAGCGGAACTGTTGAGGCTGCGGAATGAACTGGAACAGGAACGCATGCGCATCGAGGAGCGGCTTCGAGTTTATGACGAGATCAGTGCGGCGGTGATGCCGCAGGCCGAAACAATAGAGACGCTGTGCGAAAAAGCGAAGCAAACGCCGGAAACCTATGACGCCGGTATGAAAACGGTCTGCCTGCTCGGCGCATATATCAAGCGCTATGCAAACCTTTCACTGCTGGCGGCAGACAGCGCCGAAATCGAAATTGAGGAGCCTTATCTGGCTGTCGCGGAGTCGCTGCGGCAAATCGGCAGAATGGGCGTTCCGACGTTTTCCGCGCCGCCGGAAAAAGCAAGCGTTCCAGCCGAGTGCGCCAAGGCGGTTTACGCACGCTTTGAGGGTTTGCTGGAATCGTCGCTGCCGGTACTGTGCGGCGCATACGCCGTATTCACGGCAGATGCGCTGAAGCTCACGCTGGAGGGGGCGGCTCTACAGGTCCCCGAGGCATACGTAGAGGACAGCTGTACCTACGTGCGGATTCCGCTTTCGAAGGGGGGCGGTGACGCATGACAGCCTTTGGAATGCTCCCCGTTACGGTTCAGAATGCGGTGTGCTTTGGCGCTTTGCTGAGCTGCTTTGTATGTCTTGCTGACGGCATCCTGTTTTGGAGAGAAGCGCGACGGGTGCCGTTCCTTCTCACGGCGCTGGACTTTCTCTGTGCTTACGTGCTTGTGCATCTCTGCCGTGAACTCACTGAAACGAGGCTGCACGGCGGTACCGCGGCACAGGCGGCATCCGTGTTTTCGAGCATACCGTGGCTCGTCCCTTTGGCGGCGCTTGGATTGCTTCTGGCAGGCGCAATAGCACTGTATGCGTATAGCAGGCGCTGGCGCAGTTCACATATCACGGCAGATTCCATACGCGAGAGCATGGACGGCCTGCCCGCAGGCGTGTGCTATTATCTCGAAGAAGGCCGGTGCATTCTTGTCAATCACCGGATGCATGACGTGTGCAGAGCGCTCACCGGGCGCGATCTGCAGAACGGTGCCGCATTCTTTGAAGCCGTGAAAGGGGACGGAGTCCGCCTCCTGCCGGACGGTACCGCGGTCCGCTTTCGGCATCGAAGGTTTGTCTATGAGAATGCGCCGCTCCATGAACTGATCGCAGATGACGTCACAGAGATCTACCGAAAGAGCGAACAGCTCCGCAGTGACAATGAGCGCGCCCGACAGCTCAGCGAAGACATGAAGGCCTATGGATTCAACATCGGTGAGACCGTGCGCAGGCAGGAGATCCTCGAGGCAAAAATCCATATTCATGATGAGATGAACGGCCTGCTTCTCGCTGCACAGAGAAGCCTCCAGGCCGGAACAGCGGACGCCGACAGGGCGGAGGTGCTACGGTTGTGGCGCTCACAGATGCTGCTGCTGCGCAAGGCGGCGGACAGGCACCCGGACGTCGGGGTCGTTGCCGACCTTGAGACGCTCGCGGGCGTTATCGGGATTGAACTGTTCTGGGACGGCAAGCCGGATACGGAAGATACGGATGCGCTGCGCCTGTTTCTCCTGGCAACGCGTGAAGCCATGGCCAATGCTGTGCGGCATGCCGGCGCGAAGCGGCTGTTCATTCGTGTCAGAGGGGACAGTACGGCAATCCTGGCAGATTATTCGAACGACGGGGATCCTCCCGCGGGTGAAGTGCGCGAGACTGGCGGCCTTGCCAATCTGCGTGAGAAGGTTTCGCTCGTGGGCGGGGAAATGTGCGTGGAGACAGATACGCAGTTCCGCCTGCGTATTCGTATTCCTTTGGGAGGAGACTGATATGCCTTACAGGGTTCTGATCGTCGAAGATCAGGAGATGCCGCGACAGCTGTTTGAGATCTTTGTGCACTCGGATGCGCGCTTTGAACACGTGGGCTCCATATCCAACGCGGAGCTCGCCGTTGACTTCTGCCGGCACGGAGAGATCGACCTCATCCTGATGGATGTGATGACGGAGCTTGGCAGCAGCGGACTCGACGCTGCGGAAGCGATTAAGACCGAATATCCGGAAATCCGTATCATCATAGTTACGAGCATGCCGGAGAGCTCATGGCTGGAGAGAGCCCGAAAGATCGGCGTAGACAGCTTCTGGTATAAAGAAGCGCAGCGGGAGCCGATTCTGGAAGTTATGGCGCGGACAATGGCGGGAGAGCACGTGTACCCGGATGAGCCTCCGCTGGTGCGCATAGGCTGCACGGACAACCGGGATTTCTCCGAGCGGGAACTGGAAGTGCTGCGCGAACTCATTACCGGCGACAGCAACGCCGAAATCGGCCAGCGGCTCGGCGTCGCGCCGAGCACCGTGAAATATCACGTACAGAACATGCTACAGAAGACCGGAATGCACACGCGCACGGAGCTGGCAGCTGTAGCCCGCAGTCTCGGTATCGCGATCAAATAATTTCGAAAAAACCTGTTTGCCAAATGGCTAGTCAGAAGGCGATCCGCAGCGGCGGATCGCCTTCTGACTAGCCATTTGGCGGGGGAAAAGCTTGCTTTACCGTAGTAAAATAGAGCACTGTAGAGAGGTTCAATCTCCAATGACGAACGGAGGACAGGACTATGAAACAGACGAAAAAACTGCTGGCGTGTCTTCTCTGCGCTGTGATGCTGATTTCGCTGCTTGCCGCGTGCGGCGGCAAAGGCGGCGACGTTCAGGAGCCTGACGACGTGGTCATCAATCAGGACGACGGGACGGAAACGACAGAGCAGCCCGCGGCAGAGAGCACCAAGGAACTGGACATCGGAACCAGATATGACTCCGGATTCGTTATGGATCTGCCCGCGGGCTTCCATTTCGACGAGGGCTGGAGCTGCTATCAGAACGATAAGGTTCAGGCGTGGATCCGCGACGCGGATTTCTATGAGCATGATCACAACCTTGAAGACGTTCTGGAGAACGCCGGTATCACCGGGCCTGGTGAGCCGCTCGGACCTTTCACTTTGTGGACCAAAGAAGCGGAGGAGTTCTACGGTCCCTCGACACACTATTACATCAGCTTCAACGGACTGTATCCGGAGTGGGCAGGCTGCCACATGTTTATCTCCAGCCTGAACAGCAACATCGCGGATACGAACACGAGCGAATTCGTCGAAGCCATGAAGACCATCCGCAAGAAGGGTGAAGCAGTCGGCGAGCAGGGCGGCGGCGCAACGGCCGCGCAGCCTGCGACACAGACCGATGAGCCGGATCCGGAGCCGACGCAGGAGCCGGAGACGCCAACCTCTCCGTTCACAGATCTGTTTATCGTCTATGACGGATCGCAGGCCGGAAGAATGAGCGCATTCATGAACGCCGGCAGATATGCAGTCAGCGGCGACAGCATCGTCGGCTTTGCGTTCGATTCTGCGGGCCAGCAGAACCTCGTGCGCATGTATCTGAAGCGCAACGGCGGTTTCGCGGATGTGGAGGACTACGCAATCCTCAGCCATTGCAATCCGCACTATGTGTGCATCCACGGCGATCTCGTGTACTTCATCAAGGATTGGGACGCCATCTGCCGTGTGCCGCTCGCCGGCGGCGAGATGGCGGAGACGATCATCAACGAACCCGCGGACTATCTGCAGATCTGCGGCGACAATCTGTATTTCTGCAACAGCGATTACCGCTTCTGCCGCGCCGGCCTCTACGGAGACGACATCGAAGTCCTGTTTGATAAGGAAGTCTACTATCCGTATATGCTCGACGAGGAGTGGCTCGTGTATCAGGACGACGCGGACGGCGAAAGCATCCACATCCGTCATCTTCCCACCGGCGCAGACGCGAAGATCGCTGACATTCCTGCCGGTCAGCCGATCCTGTACGGCAGCGATCTTTATGCGGTGTCTTTCGATGCAGACGGATACATGATCATGGCCGATCTCATCAACCCGCATGTCGAGTATGACGATGCAAAGGGAGAATTCAACGTCAGCTTCAGCGTTGAGTACGGAGATCTGCCCGTGTTAGCAGACATTGCCATCACTTCGGATGGCTACATCTACTGCGGTCCGTCGACCGGCACGTATATCGACGACTGGCAGGACGCGTCGAACGACACCGGAAAAATCGACAAGAGGGTCATGTATTCCGATGACAAATATGAGGTCTATTGGGAATTGGACGGTGACGGCAACAACGCCGGAATCTACATCGGCCTGATCGAGACCGGCGGCTATCAGAGCATCCCGCGCTTCGACTGACGGTATACGGCCAGACGGTTGACATAATTCTATCCGCTGCCGCTGTTTGCAACGGTCGATG
>JAFYCC010000086.1 GCA_017539885.1 Oscillospiraceae bacterium | reverse complement strand
GATCTGCTCTATCGCGTTCAACATCGTGTTCCCCAGCTTCCTGGCCGCAGGCGGCAAGACCCTGGCCGGCTGGAGCAGCATGGTCATCTCTCTCGGCGTCGTGATGGCGGTCCTCGGCATCCTGCGCTTTATCTTCTGCAAGGAGATCGTGAAGGACGAGGCGAACGAGGACGGCAAGCGCACCACCAATGATCTCACCATGAAGGAATCGCTGTCCGCCATCGCGAAGAACAAGTATCTCTTTATCATCGTCGGCCTGATGCTCATCACCTTTATTGTGAACAACATGCAGAGCGCCACGACCTATTACTTCAAGTATGTCTACGGTGACGTGAGCACGCAGGGCACCGTCGCCATCACGACGCTGATCGTAGTTCCCGCCCTGATCGTGTTCCCGGCGCTCGCCAAGAAGTTCGGCACGACAAAGCTGCTGCAGGTCTGCAGCGGGATCGGTATCGCGGGCATCGCCATCCGCAGCCTCGGCGGCACCAATCTTGTCACGCTCATCATCGGCGGCATCCTCTTCGGCCTTGGCACCATGCCGATCTCCCTGATGATCAACACCTACCTCATCGACTGCATGGACTACGGCGAATGGAAGACCGGCGTGCGTGTGGAGGGGCTGGTTGCCTCCATCGCCAACTTCGCCTCCAAGGTCGGCGCGGGCATTGCCTCGGGTCTCACGGGTCTTGTCATGGGGCTTGCGGGTTATGACGGACTGGCCGAGGTGCAGACCGCTTCTGCCAACAACGCGATCGTGTTCCTGTATAACTACATGCCGCTGATCCTCTTCTGCGTCATGCTCGTGTTGAGCCTGATGTACAAGGTGGACAGCATCCGTCCGCAGATGAACGCGGATCTGGCCGCCAAGCACGGCGAAGCCAAGGCTGAATAATTCTTGACACCGCGGAGGCGGCGGCCGAGCCGCCGTCTCCGCAACCTTATTATGAGAGGAGAATACCATGAAGAGCGTTTCCTTCAACAAGAACTGGACATGCAACGGCAAGCCTGTCACTCTGCCGCACGACGCGCAGATCACGGAAAAGCGCGGCCCGAACGTCTCCAATGGCGGGCACGGCTATTTTCCCGGCGGGATCTATACCTATGAAAAAACCTTCACCGCTCCGACCGAGTGGGAAAGAAAGGACATTCTCATTGAGTTTGAGGGCGTATACAAAAACGCGGCCGTCATCTTGAACGGCAGAGAGCTCTGCTTTCACGCCTACGGCTATACCGGCTTTTTCGTGGAGCTGGAAGAACTCGCTTACGGCGCAGAGAACACGCTGACTGTTGTTGCGGACAACTCGAAACTTCCCAACTCCCGCTGGTATTCCGGTGCAGGCATCTATCGCCCGGTATGGCTGCACGTCTGCGAAAAGGGCGGCCTGCGCCCCGAGAGCGTGAAGATCAGCACCGTATCTATTGATCCTGCGGTCATTAAGGTTGAATCTCCTGTCTCTATTACGGCGGAAGTGGACGACATTGCTGGCGAAGGAACAAGTTTTGAGCTGACGATCCCCGATGCAAAGCTCTGGAGCGCGGAGGAGCCGAATCTCTACACCGCGAAGATCACGGCCGGCGAGGGCGACACGCTGGAGATCCCCTTCGGCGTCCGGAATATCACCTGGTCCAACAAGGGCCTGTTCATCAACGGCAAGGAGACTCTGCTGCGGGGCGGCTGCGTCCACCACGACAGCGGCATCCTCGGCTCAGCGACCTATGCCGAGAGTGAGGAGCGCCGCGTGCGAATCCTCAAGGAAAACGGCTTCAACGCCATCCGCTCTGCGCACAACCCCGCCTCAAAGGCGATGCTCGACGCGTGCGACCGCTTGGGCATGTACGTCATGG
>JAFYCC010000017.1 GCA_017539885.1 Oscillospiraceae bacterium | reverse complement strand
CGAAACAGCTGCACATGCTCGGCTATTCCTTCGACTGGGACCGCGTCGTGGATACCACCGATCCCAAATACTACAAGTGGACACAGTGGATCTTCCTGCAGCTGTTCAAGAACGGTCTGGCGTACAAGGCCTCGATGCCTGTCAACTGGTGCACGAGCTGCAAGTGCGTTCTGGCCAACGAAGAGGTCGTCGAGGGCGTCTGTGAGCGCTGCGGAAGCGCTGTCGTGCGCAAGGAAAAGAGCCAGTGGATGCTGGCCATCACCAAATATGCCGACCGCCTGATCGACGATCTGGACGGCGTGGATTTCATCAGCCGCGTCAAGATCCAGCAGAAGAACTGGATCGGCCGCAGCGAGGGCACAGAGGTCCGTTTCACCGCCACGAACGGCGCGGATCTCACCGTGTTCACCACGCGCTGCGACACGCTCTTCGGCGTCACCTACATGGTACTGTCCCCTGAGCATCCCTATCTGCGCGAGTGGATGGAGCAGCTTTCCAACAGGGAAGAGGTCGAGGCCTACATTGAGGCCGCCGCGCGCAAGTCCGACTTTGAGCGCAGCGAGCTGAACAAGGACAAGACGGGCGTCCGGCTGCAGGGCATAGAGGCGATCCATCCCGTGACGCAAAAGCACATCCCGATCTTTGTTTCCGACTATGTCCTGATGGGCTACGGTACCGGCGTCGTGATGGGCGTTCCCGGCCACGATCAGCGCGACTGGGATTTCGCCACTAAGTTCGGCCTGCCGATCATCGAGGTCGTCAGCGGAGGCGACGTCAGCAAGGAGGCTTTCGTTCTCAAGGACGACACCGGGATCATGGTCAACTCGGATTTCCTCAACGGCATGACCGTCAAGGAAGCGATCCCCGCCATGAAGGAGTGGGTCACCGAGCATGGCCTCGGCAAGCCGAAGGTCAACTTCAAGCTGCGCGACTGGGTCTTCTCCCGCCAGAGATACTGGGGCGAGCCGATCCCGCTGGTGAAATGCGAAAAATGCGGCTGGGTCCCGATCGACGAGAGCGAGCTGCCCCTACTGCTGCCCAATGTGGAGTCCTATGAACTGACGGACGATGGTGAGAGCCCGATCTCCAAGATGACGGACTGGGTGAACACGACGTGTCCGCGCTGCGGCGGAGCTGCCAGACGCGAGACGGATACCATGCCGCAGTGGGCAGGTTCCTGCTGGTACTTCCTGCGTTACATGGATCCGCATAACGACGAGGCGCTCGCGAGCCCCGAGGCGCTGAAGTACTGGTCTCCGGTGGACTGGTACAACGGCGGCATGGAGCATACGACGCTGCATCTGCTCTACAGCCGTTTCTGGCATAAATTCCTCTATGACATCGGCGTCGTGCCCACCTCGGAGCCATACGCCAAGCGTACGAGCCACGGCATGATCCTTGGCGAGGGCGGCGAGAAAATGTCCAAGAGCCGCGGTAACGTCGTCAATCCCAACGACATCGTCGCGCAGTTCGGCGCGGACACGATGCGTACCTACATCATGTTCATCGGCGACTTTGAAAAGGCCGCCAGCTGGTCCTCCAACGCGGTAAAGGGCTGCAAGCGCTTCCTCGACCGCATCTGGAATCTTGCGGAGAACCGGCTGGAGGGCGACGCCTGTACGCCGGAAAATGAGGGCGAGATCCATCGCAGCATCAAAAAGGTGGGCGAGGATATCGAGGCGATGAAGTTCAACACCGCCATCGCGCAGCTCATGACGCTCGTGAACAAATTCTATGAGACGAGTCCGAGCCGCGGCGATATACGCGCCCTGCTCATCATGCTTTCGCCCTTCGCGCCGCATATCGCGGAGGAACTCTGGCAGATTCAGGGCTTTGAAGGCCTTGCCTGCGAGCAGAGATGGCCTGCCTACGACGCGAGTAAGACCGTGGAGGCCACGAAGGAGATCGCTGTACAGGTCGGCGGAAAGCTTAAGACTACCGTCACGGTGGCAAGCGACTGCAGCGATGAGGACATCGTCAAGGCTGCCTGTGCTGACGAAAAGATCTGTCGTCTGATGCAGGGCATGGAGCTCGTGAAGACCATCGTCGTCAAAGGACGACTGGTCAACCTGATCCTGAAGCCGCAACAGTAAAACACTGAGCAGACAGGGAGCGGATCTCGCAGGAGCAATAGCGGGATCCGCTCTGTTTGTACAGATGCGGACTGCAGCAGAGCGTCGGGCGCATCTTGCAATTCCATTCGGGAGCATTTATAATTTATTCAAACCCATTTCCAAGGAGGAACCTCCGATGACGGTACAGGAACTCTACGTAAAAATCGACGGCAACATCCAGAGTGCGCTGCGCATCCTTCAGATGGACAAACTGGTGGCGAGGTTCATCGTCCGTTATCTGGACGAGCCGTCCTGCGGGAAGCTGCTTGAGGCATATGACAGCGGCGACGGCAAGGGCGTTTTCGAGGCGGCGCACGCATTGAAGGGCGTCTGTGCCAATCTGGGACTCGACAAGCTCTCTGCGCTGGCCAGCGAGATCTGCGAGCAGTTCCGCCCAGGCGCTGCCCGTACTCTTGCCGATTCAGAGATCGCCGATAAGGTCGCTGAACTCAAGGAGCTGCACGAGCGCACGGTGGAGGGCATTACAGCCTTCCAGGCGGAACAGTAAACACGCGCAGGACAATCGAAGGGGGAAGCGTACGATGAAGAGAACCATAGCGCTGATCCTCGTCGTCGCCTGTATGATTACGCTCGCGTCCTCTGCTTTCGCCTACAGTTCCTTCGACCAGTTTATGGCGGCGCAGGGCAGACTGCCCGGCGTGGACTATACACGCGTCAGACAGGATACGCAGCGGGCCATCAAGCTCAGCTTCGAGATCGGAACGAAGAGTTTCCGCGGCGTGCTGGCAAGAGGAAAGAAACTGGATGATGCCACGACAGACAGGATCATCAAGAGCGTGATGGATTTCCACGGCCTGACTACAGGCAAGCTCTACGAGCTGCGCGGCGACATCGAGACTGCGAAGACACAGCGCGTGCCCTTTGACGCAGACTACTGGCTCGAGGCGGCCGGGCAGCTGCTTCACCTCAACAATCTGGTCCAGGTGGCAGATGTGACGAGGGGGAAGATCAGCGGCGCGGAATACTGCGTCATGTACATCCAGTCAAAACCCGCTGACATGGTCGTCGATGCGACCGCCTCGCTTGCTGGCCTGACCGGCCTTCCCGGATTCATCGCAACCGGTCTGGCGGGGGTGGGATCGTCTGCCATCAAGGAGTTCCTATATTCGAGAGAGTACAGCGAGATCCAGCAGAAGGCGCTGGAAGCGGCGCTCAAGCTCGACCAGTTCTATGTGGACTGCAATACGCTGCTTCAGAAAGAATCGGACAGGCAGGAAGAAAAGTGGCGTCTGACGGCGTTCAAATGCCCGGATAAGGAAGACAGGATCCTGTTCGGCGCGAAAGTGACGCAGTTCTGGGAGTTTTCCTGTTCTATGGAGAAGGCGTCCGGCGGAAACGGACCCGACGAGTTCTGGGGCGAGTATGTCGGCGTCATGACCGTGGACATTACCCATGATATGCACGAGTTCGACGACAATTTCCTGTGGGACGTGGCCAATCAGCTGCCCGTCATGCCGGAAGTGCGCGACCGGAATCCGATGCATTCCTTCTATGATACATGGAGGCAGCCTACGACGCTGACAAAGAGTTTCGCGGCGGCAAACCTCCGGCTTTACATCCCGCCGAACGCGGCAGGCGCGAAAAAGGACAGCATGATCGCGACGATCGATCTGGGGCAGTTCCAGACGAAGAGCGCCTTCTGGTGCTATCACCCGATCTGGATGGTGCCTGACGGCATCGTGCCAAACCTCGACAACGAGGGAAAGTATTATTTCAGTTCTTCCGGCGCCACGGTACAGGGGCAGTTCAGCACGGAACTGTTCCTGATGGGACAGATGCCGGACGGCCTGTGCCCGGAAATATTCCTCAAGTCCAGCAGGGTGCACATGGATGAACAGTTCGATGCGCCGCGAACGCATTCGGAATGGGACAAGGGATCGGTACAGGACGGCTCGACTTTCCGGACGAACACGGACATTTTCCGCGATCTGGAGTCCGGTAAGATCATTGTCCGGGCCGGCTGGAAGGGGGATCAGTCATGAAGCGGCTGCTGCTGATGATCCTTCTTGCGGCGTTCGCGCTTTCGGCGCTGTGCGCCTGCGGCGGCCAGCCCGCGGCGCCTGCCGACGGGAAGCCGGCTGAGGATCAGGCTCCGAATCCGCAGGAGAACGCGGCTCCGACCGAAGTACCTCAAACGACGGACGGAGAGATACCGGAGCTGACCGACGAGGAGATAGAAGCGTGGGAGACAGGCGGGACATCGGTTCCAGATCTCGGCGGTCTCACAGAGGATGAGATCGTTTCGATGTATCTGAACGACACCCGCGACGAAGGCGCATTCAGCGCCTATGAAGAGTCGCTCTTCTCTCCGGAACTCTTTAGCGGGGAGGAGGACTATCCGCGCGAAGAAGGGGAATGGACGGACTACGACCCCGGCGACTGGACCCCCGGCGAGGATATCATCGCGGAGTTCGATATCGACTGGGATTCTGAGACGGGCGGGGAGACCGGGACACCGAACGGGGGAGTTCCGGAAGAATACGCCTTCCTGCTGCCGGACGGACTGCGTGACGGCGACATTGCCATGGAGGAGAACGGAGAATTCATCCTGAGTCTTCCCAACCGCACGAAGGACGATTACGACGGGATGTTACGACTCGTAAAGGATGCGGGATACACGCAGGGCGCAAGCGAGATCGATACGATGGGCATCGTTATGTATGAGGCGTCCAACGGAGCGACATCGCTCACGCTCATGTTCCAGAACGGCAGGATCCTGGCGTCCTTCCAATAAAAAAGCACCGGCGGAGGCTGTCAGCCTCCGCCGGATTATTATGGTTGCAGATCAATGGTATGCCAGCGTGTCTGTGCTCACATTTGGCGCGAATTTTTTCTTTGGCGTGGTGTTGAATTTCTTCTCGCTGCGCATGTCAAGAAAGCTGTCGTCCATATGAATGTCGATGCCCTTGTCCGCGAGGACCTTCTGCAGGCGCGGGACGTCCATGTCCTGTACGGCCTTTTTTCCGAGATCGAGCGCGAGCGACGCCGCTGTTCCGGCCACCTCACCGGTGAAGACACAGCAGGGGATGACACGAGCGACCTCCCAGGCATAGCCGCCTGCGGAGATCATTCTGCCCGCGACGAACAGATTGTCGACACGTGAGTCGATCAGCGCGCCGTAGGGCATCTCATGGTGCGCCGCGGGATTCTCCATGCTGTGGCAGACGCAGCCGACGGAGTTTTCCACGTGACCGACGTTGAGCTTGAACTCTTCCTTGCCGATCAGGCGGCGCGTCATGCGGAACTGCGGTTGGAAGGGCATCGTCACCATCGCCAGGCCGGGACGCTGATTCTGCTTGAGATAGTCGAGCGCGAGCTTGCGGGAGAGCTTGATGTAGCCGTTCACGCCTTCGCTGCTCGTGCCGTGGAATTCAGGAATGCCCGAATTGCTGTTGTCAACGTCAGGACGCAGGCCGAACCAGCGCATATGGAGCAGCTTGAGAGCGTCGCCGCTGTCCAGATTCTGACGTATGTGATCGACATCGATCTCATACGCCCAGTGGGACACGATGTTCGGCAGATCCTCGCATTCGCAGCCCGCGTGGAAGGCGACGTCCGCGTCGCCGGAGGAGTCGATGATATAGTCGGCAAGATAGGCGCTGCGGCCGGACTTGTTCTCCACGAGCACGCCGCGGCAGTGGTCTCCGTCCATGATCGTGTCGCAGACGACGGTGTCAAAGACGACGTCAATGCCCAGCTCCGACGTGAGCTCGTCCAGAGAGAGGATGCAGGCGGGAATGTTGAAAGTCGAGATGTAGCGGCCTTCGGGGTTATCCACGTGCTTGACGCCGGGCTTCCAGCAGGAGGGAACAGTGTTGTAGCCGTAGCGGGCGCACAGCCAGAGCAGTTCCTCCGCCTGACCACCGTAGACACGGTTGCCGAGACCGTCATCCAGGGGGAGATAGACGCAGACGTGGCCGAGCGTGGCCAATCCGCCGAGCGCGATGCTCTTTTCCAGCAGCGTGACCTTTTTGCCGAGACGGGCGGCCGCGACAGCCGCGGAAACGCCGGCCAGACCGCCGCCTACGACGAGGATATCCGTTTTCTGCACGACCGGCGTGCGCCGATCTTCTGTGATGTATTCCGTTGCCATTCATAATCACCTCGTCATTATTTTACGCTAAAAGAGAAGGATGTCAAGCGAAACGGCCTGTCCGAAGACAGGCCGTTCTCATATTGCGTGGCTGTGTGTTTGCCGACATGCGCGGCTACACGCCGAGTTTTGTCCAGAGGTCGTTGTAGATGACAAGCGTCTCCTGTGGGAGGTCGGTGTACATCTGGCAGCGATCCAGAACCTCGTCGGGCGGGAAGATGATGTCCAGCGTCTCCTCGTCGACTTCTTCATCGTACTTCTCGAAGTAGTAGTCGGGGTACTGCTCTCTGGCCTCAACATTCGGGGAACCGTACCAGAGATAATCCAGATTGGCGAGACTGGAGGGGGTGGAGCAGATGAAGTTGATCCACTCCTCGGCTTCGGCTTTGTGCTGCGAGGTCTTGAGTACGCACATGGCGTCCACGAACCAGTTGGCGCCTTCGTCGGGAATGACGTAGGCCAGATCCTCGTTGTTCTCCAGCATGGTAAGGTAGTCGCCCGCGTAGTACATGGCGATGGAAGCGTTGCCGGCCTCCATCTTCTGGAAGACCTGATCCATGACAAAGGCCTGATATACACCGTCGTTTTTGGCGTCTGCGAGGAGCTGGTAAGCCGCGTTGAGCTCCGCCTCGTCGGTGGTGTTGATGTCATAGCCAAGGTAAAGGAGCGCAGCGCAGAGCGCGTCGCGGGAGTTGTTGATCATCAGCACCTGCCCGGCATACTGCGGGTCGAACATGGCGCCCCAGCTCGTGATGGGCTCGTCGATCAGCGACGTGTTGTAAATGATGCCGAGTGTGCCCCACGCGTAGGGTACGGTGTATTTATTCTCCGGATCGAAGGACAGGTTCCGCAGGTTCTTGTCGATCAGCGCAAAGTTGGGGATGTTGTCATAGTTGAGCTCGGCAAGCATGCCCTCCCGGATCAGGCGCGCGATCATATAGTCCGAGGGGACGATCACGTCAACGTCCGCGCCGCCCATCTCCAGAAGGGAGTAGAGAGCCTCGTTGCTCTCTGCGGTCTGGTAGTTGACGGTGATGCCTGTGCGCTCTTCGAATTCGTCGATGAGGTCTTCGTCGATGTATTCGCCCCAGGAACAGACGTTCACGACGCGTCCGGAGCGGGAGGCGGCACCCGTGGCGATCGTCGCGCCGATGATCGCGCAGACGAGCACGACGGCACCGACGCGCTTGAACACAGGACCGAGATTTCTGCGGCTGCGCGCCTTGTGTTCGACGTAGACAGCGGCTTCGCCGGAGACGGGCTTGACCTTTTTCCCTTCCTTATCCTTGCGAAGATTGACGATCGTCAGGAGCACAAGAACGACGACAAACAGGAGCGTGCTGACGGCGTTGATCTCCGGGCTCACGCGCCGCTTGGTCATGCCGTAGATGGTCATGGCGAGCGTGGAGGCGGAGGAACCGGCCGTGAAGTAGGAGATTACGAAGTCATCCACCGACATCGTGAAGGCGATGAGCGCACCGGAAACGATGCCCGGACGGATCTCGGGGATGGCGACCTTCCAGAATGCCTGCATCCAGGTGCAGCCGAGATCCTGCGCCGCGTCGATCAGGTTCTTGTCCATCTGCCGGAGCTTCGGCCCGACGGAAAGGATCACATACGGGATGTTGAAGCAGATGTGCGCGATGAGGAGCGTGCCGAAGCCCATGGTCAGGCGTTCCGGAAGATGCACCGCGCTCTGGATGGAGTTGAACCATCCGGCGATGCTGTTCCAGCCGCTGAACAGCGCCACGAACAGAAGACAGAGCGAAACGCCCGTGACGATGTCCGCGTTCATCATGGGGATGTTGTTGACCGTCATCAGCGCGTCGCGGCTGCGCCGCCGCATGGCGTAAAAGCCGATGGAGGCGAATGTTCCGGCGACAGTGGCGATGATGGTGGCCAGCAGGGACACCAGCAGCGTCGTGTATACGCTGCTCAGGATGAGACGGTTGTGCACCAGCTCCTGGTACCAGTGCAGGGAAAAGCCCTTCCATACGCTCGAACTCGTGCCGGCGTTGAAGGAGAAGATGATCAGGATGAAGATCGGCGCGTACAGGAACAGGAAGACCAGCGCCATGACGAAGCGGTTCCCGAACAGACTCTGCTTTTTCACAGCATCACCGCCTGTTCTTCACCCTCGCCGAAGCGGTTCATGACCAGCATGCACACGACGACGATAATCATCATTACCAGCGAGATTGCCGCGCCTAGCTGCGGGTTATAGGCGCCGCCGAGGAACTGCCGCTCTATCAGATCGCCGAGCAGCATCTGCGTGCCGCCGCCGAGCATTTGGGAGATGGCAAAGGTGGAAACGGAAGGAACGAATACCATGGTGATGCCGGAGAGCACGCCGGGGAGAGACAGAGGCAGGATGACCTTGTGGAACACCCGGGCGCTGTCTGCGCCGAGGTCGCGCGCGGCCTCGAGCAGGTTGTTGTCCAGCTTGACGATGACGGAATAGATCGGCAGGATCATGAAGGGAAGATAGTTGTAGACCATGCCGAGAACCACGGCGCCCTGCGTGTTCATCATCGTGAAGTAGGTAAGTTCTTCGCCGGTGATGTTGTTATACAGATCGATCAGACCGATGGCGCGGAACAGCTGATTGAGCAGCCCATTGTTCTCCAGAATGGTCATCCACGAATAGGTGCGCAGCAGGAAGTTCATCCACATGGGCAGCATGATGAGCACCATGGCGATCTTCTGGAAGCGCACGCCCTCGCGGGCCATGTAGTAGGAGACGGGATAGCCGATGAGCAGGCAGATGACCGTCGCGATGATCGCCAGCTTGAAGGAGCGACCGAACACGACCGCGTAGGTGCCCATCTGCGCGAAATTGTGCAGCGAGAATTCACCGTCGGCCGTGGAGAACGCGTAGATCACCATCAGCACGATCGGGGCAACGACGAAGATCGCCATCCAGACGACATAAGGAACGGCGAAGCGGGAGAGCCTATTCTTCATCCTCGCTCTCCTCCTCCAGCTCGAGGCTGGCATCGCTGATCTCTTCGTATTCCTCGGAGTAGGAGGAATAGTCGCCGAACATGCCGGAGTACTCGCTCTTTTTCATCACATGGATGCCGTCGGGATCGATCTTGATGCCGATGCGGCTGCCGACAGGGGACAGATCCGTAGTCTGGATGAGCCACTTGAAGCCGTAGAAGTCCACGATGATGTCATACTGCATGCCCTTGAATGTGACGTTCGTGACCGTGCCCTTGAGCTGGCCCTGATCCTCGGGAACGATGTCCACGTCCTCGGGCCGGATGACGACGTCCACCGGCTCATCCGGGGCAAAGCCGCCGTCGAGGCACTGGAATCTCCGGTTGAAGATCTCCACGACGCCGTCCGAACGCATGATGCCGTCGATAATGTTGCTCTCGCCGATGAAGTCCGCAACGAAAGCGTTCTTCGGCTCGTTGTATATGTCCTCGGGGCTGCCGATCTGCTGGATACGTCCCGCATCCATGACCACCACCGTGTCGCTCATCGCCAGCGCCTCTTCCTGATCGTGCGTGACGTAAACGAAGGTGATTCCGGTCTCCTGCTGGATGCGCTTGAGCTCGATTTGCATATCCTTGCGAAGGCGCAGGTCAAGTGCGCCGAGAGGCTCGTCCAGAAGCAGGACTTTGGGATGGTTGACGAGCGCGCGGGCTATGGCAACGCGCTGCTGCTGTCCGCCGGAGAGGGAAGTGATCGAACGCTTTTCAAAGCCCTTCAGATTCACGATCTCCAGCATTTCCATGATCCTGTTGTGGATCTCCTCCTCGGAAAGTTTGACTTTCTTGCCGCTGGCGTCAGCCTTGGGGATGCGCAGACCGAACGCGATGTTCTCATAGACATTCAGATGCGGGAACAGAGCGTATTTCTGAAAGACGGTGTTTACTGCGCGCTTGTGCGGCGGAACGTCGTTGATGCGCTCGCCGTCAAACAGCACGTCGCCCGATGTGGGCGTCTGAAAGCCGCCGATGATGCGCAGCGTCGTCGTTTTGCCGCAGCCCGACGGGCCGAGCAGGGTCAGGAACTCCCGATCGCGGATGGTCAGGTTGATCTCGTTGAGAATGATTTCTCCGTCAAACGCCATGACGCAGTCAACCAGGCGAATGAGCTCTTTGGACATTTATCCTCCCCCATTTACAACAGAGTCGATTATGCGCGGGAAGAGTAGAAAAAGAGCCGCCGAAGCCTGCTGAGGCTTCGGCGGCCCATTACAAACCTGCACATATATCGTATTCAATATATAGGCCTGCCATGGAAATGTCAATTATAATTTGTATCCCGGGAAATATTTTTCAACGAATTCGATATCGCTGACGGAGAAGCTCTTTCCGCGCAGGTATTCCAGCGGACCCGCATCTGTGTCGAAGCGGAAAATCAGCTTATAGCTCCACAGTGCCTGATGCGTTTCGGAATATGGCTTGTTCGCTCTTTCACTGCCGTATTTCCCGTCGCCGAGCAGGGGACAGCCCGCCGCGGCGAGCTGTGCACGGATCTGATGGGTGCGTCCCGTGAGCAGGTGGCATTCCAGCAGGGAGAGGCCGCTGCGCGTTTCCAGCGTACGGTATTCCGTGACGGCGCTCTTCGCGCCGGGCTCCGGTTTCGAGCGGACATAGACCTGATTCTTCTTCGCGTCCTTGAACAGCCAGCTTTCCAGCCTGCCTTCCGGCGGACGGGGATGTCCGCGGGCGATGCACAGATAGTATTTGTCCACCTCGCGCGCTTTGATCTTCTCATTCATGACGCGAAGAGCCTCGGCGTTCTTTGCCGCGATGACGATGCCGCCGGTGTTCCGGTCGATGCGGTTGCAAAGCGCCGGGGCAAAGCTGTTCTCCCGCTTCGGATCCCAGGCGCCGCTGCGCAGAGCATATGCCTGCACGTTGGCGATGAGCGTGTTCGCGCTCCAGTCTCCTGCGCTGTGACAGAGCATGCCGACGGGCTTGTTCGCCAGGAGAATGTTATCGTCCTCATAGACGATATCCAGGCGCGGCGTCGAGATCTTCAGATAAGCGTTGTCGTCGGTCGGCCTTTCGAAGAATTCGTCGCTGATGTACATCTGCACGACGTCTCCCTCGACGAGCCTTGTGTCGCGTTTGGCGCCCTTGCCGCCGATCTTGATACGCTTGAGGCGGATGTACTTCTGCAGCAGCGATTCCGGCAGAAGGGGAGCGGCCTTGCCGGAGAAACGGTCAAGACGCTGCCCCGCGTCGTTTTTTCCGACCAGAAACTCTTTCATTCGGAGCGTGGTCAGCGGCGCTGCCCGGGCATCTTCGACTGCAGTTCGGCCAGTTCCGCGAGCAGGCGCGGAACTTCGATGTTCTGCGGGCAGCGGCTCTCGCACGTTCCGCAGCCCAGGCAGTCCGAAGGACCTTTGCCCGGCTCAAGCCCGCGCAGGCCGCTCAGAGAGAAGAAGCTGTGGGAGAGCAGGTAGTCGCCGTAGATCTTCAGCATCTTGGGAATGTCCAGTTCGAGCGGGCACTCGGAGCAGTAGCGGCAGCCCGTGCAGGGGATCAGGGCGTCATTGAGAATGCCCTGCGCCGTCTTGGCGAGGATCTCGTTCTCCTCGTCGGTCATCGGCTCAAAAGCCTGGAATGTGGCGAGATTGTCCTCGACCTGCTCCATGGTGCTCATGCCGCTGAGTACGACCTGTATGGCTGGATGCGTTGCTGCCCAGCGCAGAGCCCAGCTCGCGGCGCTCTTTCCGGGCGCGAAGTCCTCCAGCGCCTTGCCGTGCACGCCGAGGCTGGCCAGACGGCCGCCGCGCACCGGCTCCATAACCATAATGGGCAGACCGGCCTGCTCCAGGATCTCATACTGCTGCTTGGCATCCTGATACGTCCAGTCAAGATAGTTGAACTGGATCTGCACGAAATCCCAGTCGCGGATGGCGACGGCACGGCGCAGATCGTCCGGGCTGCCGTGGCTGGAGAAGCCAAGGTAGCGGATCTTGCCCTCGGCCTTCATCTTCTCCAGATAGGGGATGATGAAGTTCTCGCCAGTGTACAGATCGATGTTTCCACCGTTGATATTGTGGCAGAGATAGAAGTCGAAGTAGTCCACGCCGCAGCGCTCGAGCGATTCGTTGAAGATGCGTTCGACGTCCTCGGGCGTCTTGCAGAGGAAGTTCGGCATCTTGCTGGTCAGGAAGTAACTGTCACGGGGATACTTCTTCAGGATCGCGCCGATCGTGCGCTCGGAATCGCCGTTGTTGTAGACGTAAGCGGTGTCGAAGTAGTTGACGCCGTTCGCGTATGCCAGATCGACCATGCGCTCGGCCGTGGCCGTGTCGATGGTCTTGCCGTCCTCCAGCATCGGGAAACGCATGCAGCCGAATCCGAGCAGAGAGGTTTTCAGTCCTGTGTCGCGGTACTTGCGGTATTCCATGTTTGCTCCTCCTTCTATGTCCGTATATTACTGACGGCCTTGACCCCGGAAGTTACCGAGGCTGAACTTGGATTCCTCGCCCTTGATCAGGCGGCGGATGTTCTTCTCATGCTTGCCGATGAGCAGCAGAGCGCAGAACAGCGCCAGCCAGATGTCGATGCCCTTGTAACCCAGAAAGAGCAGACCGAGCGGGAAGAAGATGCTGCAGCAGATGCTGCCGAGAGAGACATAGCGGGTAAAGATGACGCAGGCGAGGAACACCGCCCAGCATATCAATCCCATCCTCCAGTCGATGAGCAGCACGGCAACACCTGCGCAGAGCACGCCCTTGCCGCCGCGGAACTGGTAGATGAGCGGCCAGATGTGGCCGAGCATCAGGCAGAAACATGCGAAGATCTTGCCCGTGACCGGGAAACCCTGTGTTCCGAGGATCCAGCCGCCGAAGAGGATCGCGAGCACGGACTTCAGGACGTCTGTGATGAGTACGATGGCTACGCCGCCCGGTCCGAAGGTGCGCAGGTAGTTCGTCAGGCCGGCGTTATGGCTCCCGTGGCGGCGCACATCGTTGCGGTAGAGCGTTTTTGAAGCGATGATCGCACCGTTGAGACCACCGAGCATATAGGAAACGATCGCGATCAACAGAAGCAGAAGCGGGATCACCATGGCCTTAGCCCTCCTTATCGCCTTTCTGTCGGATGCTCATGCGGATAGGCGTGCCTTCCAGTCCGAAAACGGCGCGGATCTGGTTTTCCAGATAGCGCTGGTAGGAGAAGTGGAACAGCTCCGCGCTGTTGACGAAAGTGACGAAATGCGGCGGCTTGACACCGGTCTGCGTCATATAGTAGATCTTCAGGCGGCGGCCCTTGTCGGAGGGCGGCTGCATGCGCGCCTGCGCGTCCGCAAGCACATTGTTGAGCATGCCGGTGGTGATGCGCATGGCGCTCTGATCGTTGACGTAGTTGACGAGCTCGAAAATGCGCTGCGTACGCTGGCCGGTCAGGGCGGAGATGAACAGCACCGGCGCGTAGGACATGAAACTCAGGTCACGGAGCACGTCCTTGCGCATGCGATCCATCGTATTCGTCTCCTTGTCGACAAGATCCCACTTGTTGACGATGATGACGCTGGCTTTTCCGGCCTCGTGCGCGAGTCCGGCGATCTTCGTGTCCTGCTCGGTGACGCCCTCGCGCGCGTCGAGCAGGATCAGACAGACGTCCGCGCGTTCGATGGCCATCTGCGCGCGCATGACGGAGAACTTTTCCACACGGTCCTCCACCTTGCTCTTGCGGCGGATACCGGCGGTATCGATAAAGAGATATCTGCCGTATTCGTTGTCGACCTCGGTGTCCACGGCGTCGCGGGTCGTGCCCGCCATGTCGCTGACGATCACGCGCTTTTCGCCGAGGATGAGATTGATGAGAGAGGACTTGCCGACGTTGGGCTTGCCGATGACGGCGACCTTGATGCGGTCGTCGTCTTCCTCATCTTCCTCCGCGGGAGGGAAGTGCTCCAGACAGGCGTCGAGGAGATCGCCCGTGCCGTGACCATGCACTGCGGACAGGGCAATGGGATCGCCGAGACCGAGCTGATAAAACTCATAGATGCCGGGGTCGGGCTCACCGATGGAGTCCATTTTGTTGACGGCCAGCACGACGGGCTTTTTTGAGCGGAGCAGCAGATTCGCGACGTCCTTGTCCGCGGCTGTGACGCCGGTGCCGATCTCCGTCACGAGCACGATCACGGTCGCCGCGTCGATGGCGAGCATCGCCTGCTCACGCATGAACAGGAGGATCTCATCGTCCGTCGTCGGCTCGATGCCGCCGGTATCGACAATGTCAAATTTGCGGCCGCACCACTCGCATTCCGCGTAGAGCCGGTCGCGCGTCACGCCCGGCGTGTCCTCTACGATGGAGAGACGCTTGCCCGCCAGGCGGTTGAAGAGCATGGACTTGCCGACGTTGGGCCTGCCCACGATGGCAACGAGGGGACGCATGCAGCAGCCCTCCTTTGAAAATCAGTGTATTCGCTCAGCGGCCGCACATGGCCTCGAGCAGATCTCCGCCGTCCTGAGCGACGACGCGAACGGGAACGCCGAGCGCTGCCGTCACGTCTTCAAGCGTCACGTCGTCGAGGAACACGCCCTCGCCATGGCGGAGCATATTGACGGGGATGAGCAGCCTTTCGCCGAGCGCCCTGCCGCGCAGCTGCCCGATCAGATCGCCGCCGGTCACGAGTCCTGCCACATCGATGCTGCTGCCGAGGAAATCGTTCTCAACGGCGTAGACCTCACCCTTGATTATAGCACAACTCTCCCGCGCCCGTGCAAGCAGTCTGCGCAAAAAAGGCGCGGCGGCGACGCCGGTGGCGACAGAAAACGGCTTCCCGTCGCTCTCCACGCCCCGCGAAAGACAGGACTCGAACTCCGTAGCGAGCAGACGCAGCAGTCCGACGCCGTTCTCCAGCTGCGGGTAGCCTTCATACCAGGCGTCCTCGGGCGGCTCCAGCCCGGCCTTCAGATAGAGCTCGTCTGCACAGAAGAATACGCGGCTGCCGAGCCTGCGAAGACAGTCGTCGCCGAAGGCCTCGACCTGACGTACTGTCTCCAGCGCTTTTTCCCGGTCAAAGGGCTGCAGAACGGGAAGCTTTTCCCTGTGCTTCGTCAGACCGACGGGCACGACGGACACGCTGTTGACCTCAGGCCAGAGCGCGGCGAGCTCACGCATCGAGCGGTCGAGAGCCTCGCCGTCATTGATGCCGAGGCAGCAGACGATCTGGCACTCCATCTCGATTCCGCCCGCGGCAAGCCTCTGCATCAGTTCATAGCCGCGCGCACCGTCCGGATTGCCGAGCAGTTTTGCGCGCAGGGCCGGTTCGGTAGCATGCACGGAGACATGGATGGGGCTGATTTTCAGATCGACGATCCGCTGCAGTTCGCGCTCGGAGAGATTGGTGAGCGTGATGTAGTTTCCTGTCAGAAAGCTCAGCCGCGCGTCGTCGTCCTTGAAATAGAGCGTACGCCGCATGCCGCGCGGAAGCTGATCGACAAAGCAGAACAGGCAGTGATTGCGGCATGCTCTGGCCTTGTCCATCAGATAAGTCTCAAAGTTCAATCCGAGATCCTGTCCCTCGGCCTTCCGAGCGGCAACGACCCGATAGCCGCCGTCCGGATCACGAAGCGTGAGAGTGAGACGCGGCTCATAGGAATAGAATTTGTAATCGAGAACGTCGACGATCTCGTTGCCGTTGATTTTCAGCAGCTCGTCTCCCGGGCGGACCTTGCCGCGCACGGGACTGTCGTCGTCGACGGAGACGATTCTGTTGCTCATAACAACCTCAACGTAAAAAATATGTTAAAAACGCGGCGGGAAGTCCGCCGCGTTTTTAACATAAGTTACTTCTCCTCGCTGACTTTCAGGACCTCACGGCCGGCATACTTGCCGCAGGCCTTGCAGGCACGATGGGGCAGGTGATACGCGCCGCAGTTGGGGCACGCGACGATACCGGGGGTCTCCAGCTTCCAGTGGGAGCTGCGACGCTTGTCTCTTCTCGCCTTGGATACTTTTCTCTTCGGGACTGCCATTGTGACACCTCCTAGCCATAGCTGACATGAACAGCTTGTTTACATTTTATTTATCCAAAAGCTGTTCCAATACAGCCAATCTTGGATCCTTAGTCGTTTTACAGCCGCACGGGCCGTCGTTCAGGTTTGCGCCGCAGCGATCACAAAGACCTTTGCAGTCATCCCGGCAGAGGTGCTTGGCCTCCATGTCGAGAATAAAGCAGGTCTCCAGCACATCGTCGAGATCAAGGAAATTGCCCTCGAGCGGGAAGATATCCTCTTCGTCTTCGCCCTCCTGCACGTCTGCCGCAAGCGTGACGGCAAGCGGGAGTTCCTTCTCGCAGATGTACTCGCGCGCGCATCGGTCGCAGATGCAGACCATATCCGCATGCAGTTTGCCTTTCAGCGAAAGGACGCCCGCCGTGTTCTGCACGACGCCCTCCGCTTCGGGCGGAGCGTTGTACCGCGCGACGGAAGGAAAGTCCAGACGTCCGACATCCAGCGAGCAGCGAAAAGGGAGCGACGCGCCGGGGATCTCAATGATTTCACGCAGATCGAGTTTCATTTGGACCCTCCACGCTTTCTGCATAACCGCTTTGGTATTATAGTCGAAACCATCCTCATTGTCAACTGAAATTTTGCTGTTTTGGAAGGGACTTTCGAGGATTTGCGCTGCTCTCAGGGCTTGACAAACGCTTTTCGCGCATATATAATCCGGGAATAAAGGCCGCGAAGGAGAGGAGTAGGCGCGCCATCCTGATTCAGAGAGGAAAGCCTGGGCTGTGAGCTTTCCGCAGGATCGGGCCGAATGTCGCTCCGGAGCCGCTGGGCTGAACTTGGAGTAAGTCCCGCCGTCCGCCCACGTTACGGGTTTCAAGTGTCCCGTGTTTTCATGGGGAATTCAGGTGGTACCGCGCTTTGTGCGTCCTGAAGCGATCGCTTCGGGACGTTTTTTTGTTGAACACATCCGAGAGGAGAGAGATAGATGAAAGAACTGCCTAAGAAATACGAACCGCAGCTGGTGGAGAAGAAGATCTATCAGATGTGGATGGACGGCAACTGCTTCCGGGGAGAGATAGACCCGAAGAAAAAGCCGTTTTCCATCGTCATGCCGCCTCCGAACGTAACGGGCCAGCTCCACATGGGCCATGCGCTCGACGCGGCGCTGCAGGATATCCTCACGCGCTATAAGCGCATGCAGGGCTATGCGGCGCTCTGGCTTCCCGGCACGGACCATGCGGGCATTGCCACGCAGATCAAGGTGGAGGAGGCGCTTCGCAAGGAGGAGGGCCTGACCCGCTATGATCTCGGGCGCGAGAAATTCCTGGAGCGCGTCTGGGACTGGAAGAACAAGTACGGTGACCGCATCGTTGAGCAGCAGAAGACGCTCGGCGCTTCCTGCGACTGGTCGCGCAGCCGCTTTACAATGGACGAGGGCTGTTCAAGGGCAGTCCGCGAGACGTTCTGCAGGCTCTATGAAAAGGGGCTCATCTATAAGGGCAGCCGCATCATTAACTGGTGCCCGCACTGCCTGACCGCGCTGTCCGATGCCGAGGTCGAGTATCAGGACAAGCCGGGCAACCTTTGGTATATCCGCTATCCGCTCTCCGACGGCAGCGGCGACATCACGGTCGCGACGACGCGCCCGGAGACCATGCTTGGCGACACCGGCGTGGCGGTGAATCCGGAGGACGAGAAGCACAAGCATCTGATCGGCAAGACCTGCATCCTGCCCCTGGTGGGGCGCGAGATCCCGATCATCGGGGACGAGTACTG
>JAFYCC010000085.1 GCA_017539885.1 Oscillospiraceae bacterium | reverse complement strand
GCGCAGGTCGATCTTATCATAACCGGCAACGTCAAGACTTCGCCGGAAGTCGAGCGCGGCGTGCAGAACTGCGAGCGCTTCGTTCTTTGCCATGTTGATCTCGTCGAGCACGCCGAAGCCGCCTTTGGCCGCGCAGAGCCAGATCGGGCCTGGCCGGAACACGACTGCCTTTCCGTCATAAGTATCCGTACCGACAAGATAGGCGGCGTCCGTATTGATGTGGAAAGATACCGTCCACATCGGTCTGGCAAAAAGCGCGGAGAGATTTTCCGCCAGCACGTTCTTGCCCGTCGCCTTCGGTCCGGCCAGCAGCAGGTTCTTCCCCGCCAGAACGGCGGCAAGCGCGAGTTCCCAAGTCTCACGGCCGTAGTAACAGTATTCCGGAGAAGGGATGCGGTCCGCGTCTTCAGCGGCCGCAGTATACGTCTCGCGGAAAGCGCGCACGCCGGAGAGCAGCTCCGGGTTCACGCCCTCATGTTCCAGAAATGTCAGCAGTTCTTCCATCTGTAACTACCTCTGTCAGATCTCGTCCTTGTATTCGCAGACCAGGAAAAGCGGCTTGATCGCAACGACCTCGTCGTGCTCTTTCTGCGTGACCGTCACGGAGGAATTGAGCGCCTTCAGGTCGGATTTCAGCAGCTCGAAAGCCTTCTCCGCCGTCGTCGCGCGGCCCTCGCGCACGATCCGGATCATGCGCTCCAGCACGATGGGATGCGCATACTGCGCCGGTACGGGAAAGCGGTCGCGCTGCAGGATGTATTTGCGGCTTGCCGCCACGGCTTCGTTCCAGGCGAGCTGCGTGTATCTGGGACTGTTGAACTTGCTCGGCAGCGTGTTCGTGGCAAGTATGAACGCGAAGAGCGCGATACCGCCGAGGAGGAAATACAGGGAGTTGTCGATCTTCTGCACGAGTCCGTAGACGCCGTAGATCGCCGCAGCGGCGGCCGCGGCGGTGAGCGACACGGCGCCCGTGCGCAGCGTCGGGTTCATGTTGTCCGCGATGCGCTTCTGTTTCGCGGTGTCCGTCAGCGTGTTGCCGACGGTCGTATTGTTCTCCAGATACGCCTTGGCATCACGCAGCTCGGAGAGCGTCTCCTCTGCTTCAGGACTCAGCGTCTTGAGATAGCGCGCTTCCTCCGCTGCGGCGGCCTCGGCCAGCTTCTTTTCCGCCTTGGCGCTGTGCACGGGGATGTCCGGATGCTCGCGTTCGACGCGTTCGAGGATCCTGTCCACGTCCGCCTCGTGCTTGAAGCGCGTTTTGACCTCCTTGCCCTTGCCGAACTGCACGACAAGATAGGCGACGGAGCCGAACACGCCCTTGCCAGTATAGCCGCCCTTGCTCATGGCGACGCGCTTGAAGACGCGCTTGACGTCCTTCCAGCAGATATAGTAACGGCGATCGAAGAAGCGGCCGCCCAGATAGAGCGCTTCCCTGCCGACGCCGCAGGGGCCGGCCTTGAAGGCTTCGCTCTTGTCTTTTTCCAGTGTCTCGCGCGGCAGCGTCTTCGAGCCGATCGCATTCGGTGTAATGATCATAAAACCCTCCGGTTAAGAAAGGGCAGGAGAAGATCTCCTGCCCTTTATGGTACCAGCTGAAACGATTATGCTCAGGCGAGCTTGCCGGCCTTCTCGGGAGCCTTCTTCGCCTTGACGAGGAAGAGCACCAGGAAAGCGATAGCAACGACGATGCCGACAGGATAGCCGACAGAGGCGTTGTTCTTCAGAGCAGGAATGAGGCCGAGGCACTCAGGCGCCATGAAGAAGTACGTAACGGAGACCGCGCTCATGAAGGTCGCGGGCACGGCGCAGATCCAGTAGTTGCGTCTGTTCTGCGCGAGGTACATACCGCCGGCCCACAGAACGATCATGGCCAGAGTCTGGTTGGACCAGCTGAAGTAACGCCAGATGATCTGATAGTCGATGAAGCCGAAGGTGTTGCCGAAGCCGAGGATGGCGCCGACGCCGAGGATCGGGATGCAGAGCGCCAGACGGGTCTGCCACTTGCTCATGTCGAGCTTGAACCAGTCGGCGATGGTCAGACGCGCGCTGCGGAAAGCCGTGTCGCCGGAGGTGATGGGGCAGGCGATGACGCCCAGCATTGCCAGAACCATGCCGACGCCGCCCATGGTCATCTTGCTGATCTCATACACGGAGCTCGCGTTGCCGCCCTTGAACTCGGCAAGGCCGTCCACGCCGAGGAGCGTGCAGCCGGCGGCAGCCCAGATCAGGGCGATGATGCCCTCGGCGACCATGGCGCCGTAGAACACGCAGTGGCCCTGACGCTCACTCTTGAGGCAGCGGGCCATCAGCGGGGACTGCGTTGCGTGGAAGCCGGAGATGGCGCCGCAGGCGACGGTGATGAACATGAACGCCCAGATCGGCGTTCCGCTCGGATGGATGTTCTTGAAGTTGTCCCAGATCTCGGGCATGGGCTTGCCGCTGCCAAGAGTGCCGATGCACACGCCGATGGCCATGATGATCAGGCAGATGCCGAAGATCGGATACACCTTGCCGATGACCTTGTCCACGGAGACGAAGGTCGCGATGAAGTAATAGAGGATGATGATCGCAAGCCAGAACCAGGACTGCGAAAGGATGCCGGCGCTGCCGCCGATCAGCTTTACGATCAGTCCGGCGGGTCCGACCGCGAAGACCGTGCCGACCATGATCAGAAGGATCACGGAGAAGACACGCATCACGTTCTTCATCACGCCGCCGAGGTAGATACCGGTGACCTCGGAGATGGACGCACCGTTGTTCCGCTCGGAGAGCATGCCCGCGAAATAGTCATGGACAGCACCGGCGAAGATGGTACCAAAGGTGATCCAGAGGAAAACGACAGGTCCCCACATAGCGCCGGAAAGCGCGCCGAAGATGGGACCGAGGCCTGCGATGTTCAGCAGCTGGATAAGGAACAGTCTCCACTGCGGCAGAACCACATAGTCGACGCCGTCATTGATCGCGACAGCCGGAGTTTCCCGGTCGTCCGGATTAAAGATCTTGTCGACGAGTTTGCCGTAGGTGAAGTATCCAACGACCAGAATCGCAAGACAAATAAAGAAACTGACCATACTGATAATCCCTCCCGATTCATTAATTAGGTATTCGCAGTTTCTTTCAACCTACGCCGCTATATTATTCCCTTTTTTCATAAAACGCAAGCATTATTTTACAGGGGATTCCAATTGCTTCAGTACGAAAACATCTTGCTGTTCCCGTACGCCGCGGGCGTCAGAACGTGGGCTCTTCCGGATGTTTCCGAAGCGCCGCGTCGAGCAGGACGTTCTCCTCCACGACTGGCACCAGACCGTTTTCCCGCAGGATCTCTCTGGCGTGCGTCTCTTCCGACGCCGGGACCTCGATCCAGTAGATCTCGCGGTCGATCTTTCCCCTGCCTCCGAAATCGCGGGGATCGAGCTTTGCGCCGCATCCGCCGCCCATAACGGTCTCCTGCAGATAGTGGCCTGACTTCAGGCCGGGCAGCTGTGCCTCTCTGAGCGCGCTGCGCACGAGCAGCCAGTTCTCCCTGTCTCTCTTCTTAAAAATCGGCACGCGCTTTTCTATGCGCCTTCCAAACATGTCGACACCGCCTTTCCATAGAGCACGTCTACTGTATCATGTATGCCGTACGCGGTCAAGCTGTCCGCAATGTGCAATACGATCTCGATTTGGCCTGTTCAAGTCCGCATCGATATGTTATAATCGTTTTCAGACATCTGACAGACAGACTGGATGGTCGGATATGAGTATTGTGAATTTCATTTCTCTGCTGAGCGGACTTGCGCTCTTCCTGTACGGCATCACCCTGATGGGCGAAGGGCTGAACCTCGTGGCGGGAAACAAGCTGGAAGTCGTGCTGTACCGGCTGACGAGCAACCGTTTCAAAGGCATTCTGCTCGGCACGCTGGTCACCGCCGTGATCCAGTCCTCCTCCGCGACCTCTCTCATCGCGGTCGGTTTCGTGAACTCCGGCCTGGCGCACTTCACACAGGCGGTCGCGGTGATCCTCGGCAGTGTTCTCGGCACCAGCGTCACCGGCTGGATCGTGACGCTTTCAGCGATCGGCGGCGGCAGCGGCTGGGTCGAACTGCTCTCCACCGCGGCGCTGACAGGCGTCGTCGCCGTTGCCGGCATCATCCTTAAGAAATTCTGCAAGAAGCCCGTTCAGCATCACATTGGGGACATCCTTCTCGGCTTCGCCGTCCTGATGTTCGGCATGTCCGTGATGAGCGCCGCGATGGCGCCGCTGCACGACAGTGAGAGCTTCCTGCACCTGATGGTCACCCTCTCCAATCCCCTTCTCGGCTTCCTCGTCGGCGTGGTCTTCACGGCGATCATCCAGAGTTCCGCCGCCGCCGTCGGTATCCTGCAGGCGCTTGCCGCCACAGGCGCCCTGACTTTCAGCGACGCCTTTCCGCTGCTTCTGGGCATCGGAGTCGGCGGCGCGCTGCCCGTACTGATCGGCGCGCTCAGCGCAAGCCGCAACGGCCTTCGAGCCGCGGTCGCGCACGTCCTCATCGATCTGCTCGGCGCCGTCATCTGCGGCGTTCTGTTCTACGCGGTCAACGCCATACATCCGTTCTTCTTCGTAGAGAGATCCGTCGGCGTCGTAGACGTCGCTTTCATCAATACGCTCTTCCGCCTGATCACGGTCGTCATCCTCGCTCCCTTCATCGGCGTTCTGGAAAAGCTCTGCCGTCTGATCGTGCGCGACAGAGAGACGGTGACAGGACAGGAAGCGCAGCAGCCGCAGATCCTGCTAGAGGACCGTTTCATCCGCTATCCCGCGCTCGCGCTCGAACAGAGCCGCCGCGTCGTGGACGAGATGGCGGAACTGGTCCGGGACGACCTTCTGGAGTCTATCGCGCTGCTGACGGACTACAGCGAGGAAGGCTATGTCCGCGCACAGGAGAAAGAGGCTCTGGCGGATCATTACGAAGATGCGCTGGCTTCCTATCTGCTCCGCATCACGCCGACCGAGATGACGCAGGCGCAGAACGAGGCGCTGCATAAGTATCTGCACACGATCACGGACTTTGAGCGCATCTCCGACCACGCGAACAACATCGCGGACTGCGCGAAGGAGATCTTCGAGAAGAAGATCGTCTTTTCAGAGGCCTCCAAGCACGAACTGGAGGTCCTTCGCGGCGCGGTAACGGAGATCGTCATCATGACCGTAAAGGCTTTCACGGCCGACGACCTCGATCTCGCACTTCGTGTGGAACCGCTGGAGGAACTGATCGACGGGCTCTGCGACGAGATCCACGGAAATTATATAGAGCGCCTTCAGCAGGGCCTGTGCACGCTCCAGAACGGCTTCGTGCTCAACGATCTCCTGACGAATTTCGAGCGTGTCGGCGATCACTGCTCGAACGTGGCCGTAGCCATGATCGAACTCGCGGACGATGTCTTCGACACGCACGAGTACCTGGACAGCCTGAAAAACATCCGGGATGCCGCGTTCGCGCAGAGCTTCGAGGAGTTCAAACTGAAGTATTCTCTATAGTAGTATTGAAACGAAGGCAGCGAAAAGCCCGGTGCACGATTCCGCACCGGGCTTTTCGCTGTATTTATGCCTTTTTCATTTCGGAGATCAGGACGTCTCCGACGACTGCCATGTCCTCCGCGCTGAACGCCAGCGGGAAATTGTCGGAGAACAGGATCTGCGCCGAGGGCTGAAACTCCTCATCGCCTTCCCAGAGCAGGAGCCGGACGCGAAGCTCTTCCAGAAACGGGATCTCGAACGCGCGGTCCGCGATCGGCACGGGCGTTCCGCCCAGCGCCTCGCAGGCGCGCGAGAAGCGGTCCGGGTCGTGTCCGAAACCGAACGCGAGACGCAGGATGCAGCGCCCTCTGAACTGCGCGAAATACACTTCTCCCCAGGGCATCTCCTGATACGCGAGGAACTTCCCGCTGCTCTGCGCGCTGTGACCGTCCAGCAGATAGCGCAGCAGCAGAATGGAGGAATACTCGCTGATCGTCCGTTCGCTGTCCGGGAATTCCACGATCCCGTCCGGCCAGGACACATGCACACGCTGCCCCATCATGCGCATTTCAAAACATCCGCTCTCCGGCAGATACAAGGCGCCTGTCCGGGCAGTGATCTCTGCCGGATCCGCCTGCGCGATGAGCGCTTTGTAATGCGCCAGCGGGATCTCGGTCTTGTTGTTTTTGATCTCCATAGCCTTACCTCTTGGCGAACTTATCCGGCCCAGTTCTCCGAATTTCAATCAGCGGTGTCAAACAGGTGCGCGTCCGTATGCGGCAGGAAGCAGGCCGCCACGAATTCGTCCATATAGCCCGGATGCGAGCTCAGTTCCAGATACGTCATGTTGTCCGCAATCTCGAAGACCTTGTCCTCGGCCTCGTCGGAGAGCAGCATGGCGCAGGCGCCCGTGAGCGAGCTGTTTCCGATATAGCTGTACAGAGACGGATCGAGTGCGGGCAGCATTCCGATGCTGATCGCTTTCGGGATATCGATGCCGCTGCCGATGCCGCCGGCGACGATCACGTGGGAGATGCAGTCGACCGTCATATCCAGAGACTTGAGCATCGCGCGGATGGCCGAGAAGATCGCGGCCTTGGCGCGGATGAAGTTGTCGATATCGGTCTCCGTCAGCGTCACGTCGCGGCCGTTT
>JAFYCC010000084.1 GCA_017539885.1 Oscillospiraceae bacterium | reverse complement strand
CGGCCTGGCTGCTCTCCTTGGCGGCGGCGACCGCCGCCGCATCGTAAGGCTTTGCCTCCCGCTCAACGAAGCGGATCGCATCCGCCGGACAGGACGGGAGACAGTCTCCAAGTCCGTCGCAGTAGTCTTCGCGCATCAGACGCGCCTTGCCGTCGACGAGCGCGATCGCGCCCTCGTGGCAGGCTTCGGCGCACAGGCCGCAGCCCGTGCATTTTTCGGCGTCGATCTCAATGATCCTTCTGTGCATTTCTTCGTGCCTCCTTCTGCTTTTCCAGCTCGGCGCGCTGCCGGGCGGCGACCTGCATCATGTGCTCGTACAGTTCGTCACCCACACACTGGCGGGCGTACTTGCACCACTGCACACAGCTGAGCGTGTCGTTATAGACGACGAAGCCGCATTTCTCGCAGGCCATCTCCGTGTCAACGGAGAACAGTTCGATTTCACTGCCGCATTGCGGACATGTTTTGAGAATGATCGTGGGCGTTCTGGACGCGCTCTGGCAGCCGCTGAAAATCATATCCGTGACCTCGCTCTCTTTTCTTGCCTTTGTATCTTCAGTATAGTACAATGCAATCGGTAAATCCGTTGTTATAACAACGAAACAGGGGAGAGCTGAGAGAATGAGGGAGATTAATGCCGCGCTGTTCGAAGACATGACGGAAGAGGAACTCGGGGAGATGTCCGCGCTCGGCGCGCTGCGTGAGCGGTCGTTCTGCCGCGGCGAGCCGATCCTGCGCGCGGGAGACCGCGTGTGCGAGCTCGGCCTCGTCCTTAGCGGGCTCGTGCATATCGAGAGCGTGGATTACTGGGGAAACCGCAGCATCCTTGGCTCGGCCGCACTAGGGGACATCTTTGCCGAGTCCTACGCCGTCTGCGGGGAAAACCTGATGGTCAGCGCTGTCGCCGCGGAGGATACGCTGGTGCTGTTCGCGGATCTGAAGCGGCTGCTCGCGAAGGAAAACGCGTTGCGCCCCTGGCACGGCAAACTGCTGTACGCGCTCACACAGCTCTGCGCGCGGAAGAACCTGGCGCTGTCCTCGCGAATTTTCAGCACGACGCCGAAAACCGTGCGGGGCAGACTGCTGACGTTCCTGTCCGGGCAGGCAGTAAAAAACGGCGGCACGGATTTCACCGTGCCGTTTGACCGTCAGCAGATGGCGGACTATCTGAATCTCGACCGCAGCGCACTGTCCAAGGAACTCGGGAAAATACGGGACGAGGGTATACTGGAATTTCGAAAAAACCATTTCCGTCTGCTAGGCGCGGCGGGATGGCAATGGGAGCAATAGAATAGGGGCGAAGCAATCGCTTCGCCCCTCGTATTCCGGGATAATTCAGAGCGCGGACAGGACGCCATCCGCAAGCAGATACGCCTCGCCGCGGATCTCTTCCCGGCCGTTGTCGATGAACAGATAACTGCCGTCTGGCAAAAGAGTGAACCGTCTGCCCCGGCTGTCGGGATAAGCGATATCCTCCATGACGCACAGGCCGTCGAGCATTTCGTCCTTGATCGCCTGATAGTGCGGTATGATCTGCTTTCGCGTCAGACCAAGGCCGGGGAGGAAGCGCTGATATGCGGGATCGACCGCCTCGCCCTCCAGCTCCGGGTGTGCGTAGACTGTTTCCGCGCAGTTCATAGAGCCTGCGCTGATGCCGATAAGAACGCCGTCAAAGCCGCGCAGCAGATCTTTCAGACCGATTTTCTGAAAGAAACGGTTCTGCGTCGGCACGTGACCGCCTGAGAGGATCAGGAGATCGGACGACCGCACGAGCGAGGCTGCCTGCGCCTCGTTTCTGGCGTCGAGCGTCCGCAGACGTTCGAAAGGCAGGCCCGAATTCTCAAAGCTCGTTTGGATCGTGGCGGCATAGTAATCCATTTTTTCCCAGTTATCAGGGTCGGAGCAGATGTAGAGCGCACTGCAGTGCGAAGGGAAAACACGCCGCAGCGCGTCGATAAAGCCGTTGGCGGGATTCAGCGAAAGGTGATCCGAATCCGGCGGATCCGTGCGGCTGGTGAGAAAACAAATCATGGAGAACCTCCGAAATTGTACCTGCGACCATTATAATCCCATGCGGCAGCGTGTCAAGAAAGCTTGTCAGAACCGGTCCATAGAGGTATAGTGGGCAGGAAAGACAGAGAGGTGGAGCGTATGGGAAACTATCTGATCACCGGCGCCGGCGGCGGCATGGGCCGCGCGCTGTGCCGGCTTCTGACGGAAGAGGGACACGGCGTCTGGGGGATTGACCGAGCGCCGGCGGAAAACCCGGCGGGGTGGAGGTATATACGAGCGGACGTGACAGATGCCGGCGCAGTGCAGGAGGCCTTCGAACTGGTAAGTTCTGAGGCCGGGACGCTGGACGGGATCGTCCACACGGCCGGCATATACGACCTCAACTCTCTGGTGGAGATGCCGGAGCAGGATTTCATTCGGGACTTCGAGGTGAATCTGGTCGGCGTGTTCCGGGTGAACAGAATGTTTCTTCCGCTGCTGGAAAAGGGGCGCATCGTTATCGTGACAAGCGAACTCGCACCTCTGCACCCGCTGCCGTTTACGGGCGTTTACGCGGTGACGAAGGCCGCGCTGGATAAATACGCCGCAGCGCTGCGGATGGAGCTGCAGCTGCTGGGCCATTCCGTGATCGTTGTGCGGCCGGGAGCGGTGAATACTCAGCTCCTCGACGTTTCAACAGATAAGCTCCGGCGCTTCTGCGCGGAGACGAAACTGTACGGCGTGAACGCGGCGCGTTTCCGGCGCATCGTGGAACGGGTGGAGGCGCGAGCCGTCCCGCCGGAGAAGATTGCGGAGCGGATTGGAAGGATACTGTCGGCCGGAAAACCGAAACTTGTGTATTATGTAAACCGAAATCCGCTGCTTCTGCTTCTCAACGCTCTTCCGGCACGCGCGCAGCTTCGGATCGTCAAATTCATTCTAGAGAATTGAAAACAGGACTTCTGAGACGAAACAGAAGACCCGCAGAATGGATATGCTCCCCCTATGATCGACGGTGACACGAATAAGCGCTGTCGATCATTGGGGGAGCAGTTCGCTTTATTCAGAGCGGTGGCAAAGAATGATCAGGCCTTCCAGTGCTTCAATTCGGAGAGATAGCCGTCATAGGCGGCTCGACGCTCAGTTTCGGGCATTCCGTCGGGGTTCGGCATGTGCTCGATAAGGAAGTCGAGCAGGGAAGCCTTGTCGGCGTAGGTGAATCGGCCTTCCGAATAACACCATTTGCAGTAATCCGTGTTGCTTCTGCCGTCCGGCTCCCGGCTGATCAGGTCTTCGTCCGTGAGCGGCATGCCGCAGCACTGGCAGATGGGGGCATTTGTGTCCATATCTCAT
>JAFYCC010000083.1 GCA_017539885.1 Oscillospiraceae bacterium | reverse complement strand
TAGATCGTTGTCGCCAGCGCCAGCACCGTCAGAGGATCCAGATGCAGTCCCGCAGCCTGTTCCTTCAGCAGTCCGCCCGTCTGTTCGTTCAGCCAGTCCCGCAGCGCCTCGTCCAGCTCGGGTGAGCCCATTTCTCCCTGATACGCGGAGGCGTAATAGTTTTCTGCCAGCGAGTCCAGAGTCTTCTGAACGAAGCGGACATCCTGATTCAGCCATAGAGAGGAGGCAAGAATACAGGTGGATGCGCCATCGTTGCGATAGTTCTTGTTCCACAGCGCTGAGGCCTGTTCGCGCAGTTCCTCGACACTGTCCGTTCCCAGCAGGGACAGTATCTGCGAGCGGCTTTCCCCGTCCGTCAGCTCAGTGAGCATGGCAAGAGCCATGTAGACATTGAGCGGGGAGAAGATGCGGTTTTCGCCGGAGTTGTTTCCAAGAAACTGCGCAGAGGTACCAGCCAGAAAGCCGTCAAGACGATCCAGCCCCTTGACTTCGATGCTGCGTCGCTCGCGCAGATCCTTCGACCAGTCGTCAGCCTTCTTCGAGCCCCACTGCGCCGCATCCGGGTAGGCCGCCATCTTCGGATAGTCTGCCTGCGCAAGAGTTCTTGCGCTATTTGATCCGTTTGGAGAGTTGTTTGAGAGTCCGCAGGCCGCCAGAGGCAGTGCAAGGGCAAGCGTGAGCAGCAGAGATATAAACCGTTTCATGACAGAGGCTCCTTCCGTCCGGGATGACTGTAAGACGATTGAAAGAGAAAAATGTTCCGTCAGAACCGTCGGCTGCCGGTCTGCCGCTCATCTGTGACGTCATAAGGAGCGACGCCGGTTTCCTGTGCATAGAGACGGCGATAATGTGCGAACAGATCACGCTGACGGTAGAAAAGACGGCCCTGCGTGTCACCATGTCGCTCCGCAAGTGCAGCGAAGGACGGAAATGACGCATAGTAGGCGTCGTCCAATGCCTCGGCCTCGGCAATCAGGCTGTCCGGCGTCATGGCCTCGTATCGGTCAATGTTGTCGGTACGGAGAGAGAGGAGCAGCATTCGCGAGCTCTCCTCTTTGTATGCGCCGGACAGCCATTCGCGCTCCGGGCGAAAGAGCTCCCGATTGAGCAGGCGGCGCGCGTCCGCGGACAGTTTCTCGTAATCGGCGTCCGAAAAACGGACGCCCTGCAGGGAGAGGCCCCGCCCTTCACTGTGGGGAATAAACAGAAACGGCCGTGCGCTCCCGGCCGCTTCGAGCAGGATACCGAGCAGATCATCCGTCTGAGACACATTTTCTGCAGTCAGGGGAATCCCGGCGCTTACGGTCAGCCCCTCGGCGTCAGCCGCGCGCATCAGGCGCAGCAGCAGCGCGAAATCACCCGCCCGTGCGGCGAAGCGGTCGTGGTATTCTTCCAAACCGTAAAAGGTGAAATTCACGCGCCGGACGCCCTCCTGCGCGAGCAGCGCCGCCAGCGACCCGCACTCCGACTCGCTGCGCATCCGCAGCCCGTCGCACTGCAGGTACTCTGCCTGCGGGCTTCCGATCCGGCGGAGAAAGCGCAACGTGTCGCGCAGGGCAGGGGACTCCATGGCGTAGCCGAAACTGAAATTGAAGCGAAGATCCGGCCGCTCCTCGGAAATCCGCTCCCGGAAGCGCAGCGCGAAGAGAGCACCCCTCTCCCAGGGAACGCCGACAGGTCTTCCGTCCCAGGACAGAAGGCAGTAACGGCAGCGGCAGGCGCAGGGCGCGCACAGGTTATGCAGCAGGACGGACTCCGTTCTCATCACGGCGCTCCTTTCAGTTTGGAAAAACGATCCTTATGCAGAAGCATTATAAACGTGCGCCGCAGAATGTCAAGGCAGCGAGACCGTTAATCCGGGAGCAGTTCGCCCCGAATCGAAACCGTAACGGTCTGTGCGGGAATCCGCTTGCCGCAGTCGCGCAGCGCATTCGCAACGGCATACTCCAGACCGCCGCAGCAGGGCACTTCCATGCGCAGTACCGTCACGCTTCGAATCTCATTCTGCGCAAGGATCTCCGTGAGCTTCCCCGCATAGTCCACACCGTCGAGTTTCGGACATCCGATCAGCGTGACGCGGCCGCGCATGAAGTCTTCGTGGATGCGCGCGTAGGCGTAGGCGGTGCAGTCCGCGGCGATGAGAAGTTCCGCACCGCTGAAAAACGGGGCGTGCGTCGGGACGAGCTTGATCTGACACGGCCATTGGGCAAGCCGCGAGACGTTCCCGGCCGATACGGCCTGGCTGCTCTCCTTGGCGGCGGCGACCGCCGCCGCATCGTAAGGCTTTGCCTCCCGCTCAACGAAGCGGATCGCGTCCGCCGGACAGGACGGGAGACAGTCTCCGAGCCCGTCGCAGTAGTCTTCGCGCATCAGACGCGCCTTGCCGTCGACGAGCGCGATCGCGCCCTCGTGGCAGGCTTCGGCGCACATGCCGCAGCCCGTGCACTTTTCGGCGTCGATCTCAATGATCCTTCTGTGCATTCCTTCGTGCCTCCTTCTGCTTTTCAAGCTCGGCGCGCTGCCGGACGGCGACCTGCATCATGTGTTCGTACAGTTCGTCTCCCACGCACTGGCGGGCGTACTTGCACCACTGTACACAGCTGAGCGAGTCGTTATAGACGACAAAGCCGCATTTCTCGCAGGCCATCTCCGTGTCGACGGAGAACAGTTCGATTTCACTGCCGCATTGCGGACATGTTTTGAGAATGATCGTGGGCGTTCTGGACGCGCTCTGGCAGCCGCTGAAAATCATATCCGTGACCTCGCTCTCTTTTCTTGCCTTTGTAT
>JAFYCC010000082.1 GCA_017539885.1 Oscillospiraceae bacterium | reverse complement strand
TAAGTTCCTGTTTGAGCTCACAGAACTGAATGAATTGGACGTGGAATTCAGCCCCCAACGCTGGAACGCGATCGTGGATCATGTGACCGTTCACAGCGACGGGAAGTTGGTGTTCAGCTTCCTAAACGGATGCGACGTGACGGTGATGATCTGATCTCACATAGTGCACAGGCCTGCTGTGACCTATTCCGCGTCTTGCCGTGTATAGAATGTGCTCCGCCCGACCCCGTGCTTGATCAAAACGCCGTCGTCAACAAGCTTTTTGATAGAGCTTTCCACTGACGTCTTGCCCAGACCGGGGCACAGTGCCTGGATCTCCGCCTTGGTAAACTTTCCGATCCGCCCATTGATCGCACGGCGCACGGTCTCGATTGCGGGCAGCTTCTCTCCGACCAGGTCTACCCGCTCCTCAAAGTCGCGGTATGCCGCGAGAATCGTGGAAAGCAGATACTTGATGAAAGGCGTAGGATCATCCTGCTCCTCATGCCATCCCGTTTGGCTCAGCTCCAGGGCATCGTAGTATGCATCCTTCGTACGGGCGATCTTGCTTTCAAGGGAGATATAGCGCCCGATCGGATATCCGCAGCGATACAACAAGAGGGTGGTCAGGAGCCGGCTCATGCGGCCGTTTCCGTCGTTGAAGGGATGTATGCAGAGAAAATCGTGGATGAACACCGGTATCAGGATCAGCGGATCGATCTCCTGTGTATCCGCCACGCGGTTGAAGCTCTCACAGATCGCGTCGATGGCAGGAGGCGTTTCATAGGGGGCCAGCGGCGTAAACAGAACAAAGCTATGACCCGCCGCATCTGTCGCGCTGATATAGTTCTGCGTATTCTTGAAGGAGCCGCCGATCCCGCGCTCGGAATACTTGAACAGATCCCGGTGGAGCTGCAGAATGTATCCCGGACGCAGGGGAATATACTCGTAATTCTCGTGGATCGTGTTCAGCACGTCCCGGTATCCGGCAATCTCCCGCTCATCACGGTTGCGGGGCGTGGTTTTTTCCGCGCAGAGCTGCTTGAGCCGTGTGTTGGTCGTGCGGATACCCTCGATCTCATTGGAAGCTTCCGTACTCTGGATCTTTGCGATCTCTACCAGCCGCTCAAGATCCTCCGGCTGGCGTTTGAGGAAAAGCTCTTGCCGACCTTTATACTCATGGATCTGCGCGACATATCCCAGGATCTCGGTATCCCATGTTTTGGTTCTTAATTTGGAATAATCAAAGGAACGCATGTTATCACCCGCTGAAAAAATTTTCTCCCGAATTATAGACAATTTCGGGAGAAAAGTCAAGCGTCGGGAGTATTCCATTTGATTGAATTAATCTCACTCCCGCATCATTCTCACATACCTGCATATGAAACAAACACGAGTGCATGATGAGCATAAAAAGAGAACCGATATACTGTGTGTTACATTCCGAGCACAAACTCATAATCCAACTGCTTTTTCCGCTCTTTCCAGTCTGGCATATGAATTGTTAAGAGATCATAGAAGTCTTTATTGTGATGCGGATAGAGAAAATGGATCATTTCATGAAGAACAACCATCCATGCTTCAGAAGTGCCGCCGCGTCAAGCCTTTCCGGACATAAAAAAACGAAACAGCAGATCGACACATTGTATCAATCTACTGTTTCAGATCTGGTGCCGGTGGCCGGACTCGAACCGGCACGCCAAAGGCACTTGATTTTGAGTCAAGCACGTCTACCAATTCCATCACACCGGCGTTTGTCGCGAAAAGTATACACCATGACGGAGACGATTTCAAGTACCCGTCTCATCGTCCCCGGCCTGCTGCTGCGCATCCTGTTCCGGATCTGTATCCGAATCCGTATCATCGGTTTCGCCCGTTTCGTCCGTTCCGTCCGAGTCGGGCGACTCGTCCTGCGGCTGCGTCTCCTCATTCCCGTCAGTTACCTCCGGCGACGGACCGAAGACACTTACGGTCTCGCCGTAGAAGGGATACAGGTCGATGTCCCACCAGTAGCTGCCCCACATCTCGCTCTCCCCGCGCAAAGCACGTGTCTCGCCGGTTTCCGAGTCAGCCTGCAGGCGGGAGACGTCAACGTGGAAGTAACGCGCGTCCTCCTCCTCGCCGGGGCGAACCATGTTCCAGACATGCGGCGCTTTGTCCATCCGTCCTGCAATGACGATGCAGTCCAGACCCAGCAGGTCGCACATCGCCTTGTAGGCCATGGCAAGCCCCTCGTCAGAGGCAAGTGAGCCTACCAGCGCGCCGTAGGCGGTCAGCCCGTAGCCGCTGGCGCTGCTGGACAACGCGCTGTGCTCGGCCAGCCGCTGCGCCGCGAGCTCGGCAAGCGCAGTCCTGTCGCCCTCAACAGCCTCGTTTTCCTCGCGGATCTCGGCACAGATCGCGAGAGCAGCATCGTTGAGCTGCTCTGAGAGCACCGCGCGGGAGCTCTCGTCGCTGCCGTAGTTGATGCCGATTTCATAGATGCGGTAGATGCCGGTGCCGGGATAGACACGCAGACTGACGTAGGGCAGCTGCAGGCAGTCGAGCGGAGCATCATAGTAGAATTCCTGCGCCATATTCTGCACCTCGGCGGTGCTCAGTTCCGGCCCTACCGCCTGCACGACGAGGCTTTCGTCCTCATTCTGCATGGCCGCAAACAGGGAGTCCCGCAGACGGGATACAGCGCCGATGTTTCGAATGCCGGCGATCTCTTCGGCAGTGCGCCGGAAATTGACGAAGATGCGCGCCTCATAGAAAGAGACGATCCGGCTCACATCGTAGGAGAAGTAGTCTACTGCATAGGCACACAGAGCGTTGTCGCTCTTGAGCTCTGCGCAGGCGCGGGGGAGATCCTCGCCGGGATCGCCGCTGTAACCGGTGAAGCTGACCGTGCCCTCGCCCTGACCGTTCTCCACAAGAGAGAGGATCGCGGCCTTGAGCGCCGTATAGCTGGGAACGATGACCTCGCTGCCCTCGCGCACGGGCAGCTCATCGACGTAGCGCTGCGCGGCGTGGTATTCACCTTCGAGAATGGACGCACAGCCGCCCGCCGTCAGGAAGAGCGCCGCGGCAAGCAGAAACGGGATGAACTTTTTGATGATGCTGCGCATATCTGTTCCTCCGAGGAACCGGTATCCGGCGAAGCGGTTTCGTGTCGAATGCGCTCAATCCGTCGAATAGAGGTTCATGAAGCCCTCGCCGTAGACGTCTCGGGCATCAGTGAAGATCATGAAGGCCTTTTCATCGCTTGCCTGCACGATGGTGCGCAGCGCCATGACCTGCTGGCGCTTCACCACGCACATGAGTACCTGCTTGGGCAGACCGGAGTATGCGCCCTCTCCATGGATGACGGTGACGCCGCGGTTGAGCTGACTGACGATCGCGGTCTTCACGCGTTCGCTCTCGTCCGAGATGATGTAGCAGAGTTTGCTCGTTACCGCGCCGTAGAGCACGAAGTCAACGGATTTGGAGACGAGGAACATGGAGATGATGCCGTACATCGCGCTGTCGGGCTTCTTGAAGACGATGGCGAAGACGATGACGATGCAAACGTCGAACATAAGGATCAGGGTGCTCAGATTGATGTGCTGATAACGGCGGCGCAGCAGTTTGGCGATGTTGTCCACACCGCCGGTGGTCGCGCCGGTGGAGTATACGATGCCCAGGCCGAAGCCCTCGATGACGCCCGCGAAGACGCAGGCCAGCAGCGGCTCCCGCGTGACGTTGATCGGCGTCATGGCCAGCAGATCGACGAAAACGGAACTGAGCACCATGCCGATGAGCGAACCGAGAATGTAGCGTCCGCCGAGCACGTGCCAGGCAACAAGGAAGATGGGAACGTTTATCACGATGATGAGCACGCCCACGGGGATGCGCGTGAGATAGTTGATGATCATGGCTAGACCCGTGACGCCGCCGGTCGGGATGGCATTATGGTAGAGAAAGAACTGAAAACCGAGTGCGTAGAGGAAGCTGCCGGCGATGATGCGGAGCAGCTTGCCCAGGTCTTTGGCGTTCCTGAGACGGAGAGTCATATCGCAAACGATACTTCCTTTCAAAAGATGGAGAGACGGGGACGTACGCAGAGCCGTTATTCCGTCGAGTAGAGGTTCATGAAGCCCTCGCCGTAGACATCGCGTGCGTCGGTGAAGATCATAAAGGCTTTTTCATCGCTGGCCTGCACGATGGTTCGCAGCGCCATGACCTGCTGGCGCTTGACGACACAGAGAAGGATCTGTTTCTCTTTGCCGGAGTATGCGCCCTCGCCGTGTATGACGGTGACGCCACGCTTGAGTTCGTTGACGATCGCCGACTTGACGGCAGCGCTCTTGTCCGAAATGATGTAACACATTTTGCTGGTAGCGGCGCCGTAAAGCACGAAGTCGATCACTTTCGAGCACAGGAACATGGAGATGATGCCGTACATCGCGCTGTCGTACAGGCCGAAACTCACGGCGAACGCGAAGATGATGACGACGTCGATGACCAGAATGATAGTGCCGAAATTGACGTACTGGTACTTCCGGCGAAGGAATTTGGCTGCGATGTCGATACCGCCGGTGGTCGCACCGGTGGAATACACGAGACCGAGACCGAAGCCCTTGATGACGCCCGCGAATACGGCCGCGAGCATGGGCTCGTCCGTCAGACTGACAGGCAGCAGGGCAAAGAGATCGACAAAGACGGCGCTCAGCGCCATGCCGACGGCGCTTCCGAGCAGGAAGCGGAAGCCGATGAAGTGCCAGGCAAGCAGAAAGAGAGGCACGTTCATCACGAATACCAGCGTGCCGACCGGGAGCTTCGTGATATAATTGAGGATCATGGCGATGCCCGTCACACCGCCGGTGGGGATGGCGTTGCGGTAGAGAAAAAACTGAAACCCAATGGCGTAGATGAAGCTGCCCAGAGCGATGCGCAGTCCCTTGTTCAGCATCAGGACCCTGTCGCGCTGTTCCGGTGTCAGTTTCCGTGTCATTCCTCTTCCTCCTCGTTATTCCAGCGTCATCTGTTCCTCCCCGCGATCCTCCTCCTTGAGCAGGGCCCCGGCGGCGGGGATGCTGCGCACGCGGTAGCGCGGAACATTTTTGATCAGGGTCGCAGAAAGCGGAAGCGCCTGTTCCACCCGGTGCTTGCCCTTGAGGCTCATGACGTTCACGCCCTGCGAGCTGCGGGAACTCTTCGGGGCGAGCAGCGCCGACGAGAACACCAGAGTTCGGGTGTCGGAGGAGAAAATCGCCAGTTCCGTCTCCTCCGTGAGCGGGAGCAGCGCGACGAGCGGGCTCTTGTCCGAATAGGCTCCCGTGAGCTTTTTGCGGTTGGTCTTCGTGGCGTAGGCGGAGGACTCCACGCGGGCGATCTTGCCGTTGGCGAAAACGAACAGCAGATGCTGCGTGTAGTCGCCTGGCAGCACGGCGGCAAAGACTCTTTCGCCGTCGTCGAAGCCGAGCTTTGTCGGCAGATAATCGCCCAGCACGCTCGCCTTCGTGTCCGCGAGCTCGCTCAGCCGGAGCTTGTAGACCTGCTGCCGGTCGGTGAAGACGAGCAGTTCCGCCCGGTTGGAGGTCTCCGCCGTCCAGAGCGGGCCGTCGCCTTCTTTGTACTTCTGATCCGAGCTCATGCGCAGGGACAGAGGCGTGATCTTCTTCAGATAGCCCTCGCGTGAGAGGAAGAGCGTCACCGGATAGTCCTCCGCGGCCGTGTCCTCCACAAATTCCTCCACCTCGCCGCTCCAGACGATCTCCGTGCGGCGCGGTGCGGGATATTTCTTGACGACCTGCCTGAGTTCTTCAATGATGATTTTCTTGATGCGGCGGTTCGAGGCGAGCGTCAGTTCAAGATCCGCAATCTCGGACTCCAGCGCGGAGGTCTCCTCAACGCGCTTGAGGATGTATTCGCGGTTGATATTGCGCAGACGGATCTCTGCAACGTACTCGGCCTGCTTCTCATCGATGCCGAAGCCGATCATCAGATTCGGCACGACCTCCGCCTCGGATTCCGTCTCCCGGATGATCTTGATGGCGCGATCGATGTCGAGCAGGATCTTTTTCAGACCGTTGAGCAGATGTAGCTTGTCCTTCTTCTTGCTCAGGTCGTAGTACACCCGGCGCTTGACGCATTCCATGCGCCAGGCCGTCCACTCCTCCAGGATCTCGCCAACGCCCATCACGCGGGGCATGCCGGCAATGAGGATGTTGAAGTTGCAGGAGAAGCTGTCCTGCAGGGGCGTCAGACGGAAGAGCTTCTGCATGAGCTGGTTGGGATCGGTGCCGCGCTTGAGGTCGATGGCCAGCTTCAGACCGCCGAGGTCGGTCTCGTCGCGCATGTCGCTGATCTCGCGCAGTCTTCCGGCCTTGATGAGCTCCGCTGCCTTGTCCATGATCGCTTCCGCCGTGGTGGAGTAGGGGATCTCATAGACCTCAACGATGTTCTCTTCCTTGATATAGCGCCATTTCGCGCGCAGCTTCACACTGCCGCGCCCCGTGCGGTAGATGCTCTCCATCTCTGCCTGATCGTAGATCAGCTCGCCGCCGGTGGGGAAATCCGGGGCGGGTAAGGTTGACATAATATTGTGCTCCGGATCCTGCAGGAGCGCGATGGCTGTCTCGCAGACTTCCGTGAGGTTGAAGCCGCAGATGTTGGAAGCCATGCCGACGGCGATGCCCATGTTCGCACTGACCAGCACGTTCGGGAAAGTGGTCGGCAGAAGGACTGGTTCCTGCATGCTGCCGTCGTAGTTGTCCGTGAAATCCACGGTATCGCTGGAGATGTCGCGGAACAGTTCGGCACAGATGGGCGAGAGCTTGGCCTCGGTATAGCGGCTGGCGGCGTAGGCCATGTCGCGGGAATAGACCTTGCCGAAGTTGCCCTTGCTGTCGATGAACGGGGTCAGCAGCGCTTCATAGCCCTTGGACAGACGGACCATCGTTTCATAGATGGCGGCGTCGCCGTGGGGGTTGAGGCGCATCGTCTGTCCGACGATGTTGGCCGATTTCGTGCGCGCGCCGGAGAGCAGGTTCATGCGGTACATGGTGTAGAGGAGTTTGCGGTGGCTGGGCTTGAAGCCGTCGATCTCCGGGATGGCGCGGGAAACGATGACGCTCATGGCGTAGGGCATGTAGTTCTGCTCGAGCGTCTCGGTGATAGGCTGTTCAAATACCTCGGCGCGCAGACCGAGCACATTGGGATTGCCGCGATCGTGCTTTGCCTCGGCGTCCTGTTTTTTCTTTCGTGCCATGCCTTACCTCCGGGGACGCTTGCCGCCGCTGCCTTGTTTCTTCGCACCGGTATCGAAGTCCCGGCGGCAACTGGGGCAGAATTTCATTTTGTACAGGCCTTTGAACAGATGTGCGCCGCAGTACGGGCAGCGGCAGAAGAGGATGAGGCTTGCCACGCCAAGCACGGCCAGTACGATGGCCGCCCAGCCGATGATCATGCGCAGCGCGGCGTCGGCCTCGGGGAGAAGCAGGGAGAGCAGACAGCAGACCACGCAGGCGACGAGGAGCCCGGTCGTCAGCTTCTTCGCGGTATCCAGACTCATTCTATTGTGCATCTTCAAACCCCCTCAGGAAATGTCCGCGAGGTCCAGGAATTCGTGCCCGTGTTCGGCGATGTGCGCCTTGCGGCCGTTGAGGTCGTCGCCCAGCAGCAGATCGAACATATAGGCGGTGCGCTCTGCGTCTTCAGGCATGACCTTGATGAGACGGCGCGTGTCCGGACTCATCGTCGTCAGCCACATCATCTCCGGGTCGTTCTCGCCAAGGCCCTTGGAGCGGTTGATGGTCGCCTTCTTGCCGCCGAGGCTCTCCACGATCTCCGCCTTTTCCCGATCGGAATAGGCGAACCAGGTCTTACCGCCGCACTCGATCTCATACAGAGGGGATTCCGCAATGAAGACGTAGCCCTCGCGGATGAGTGTCGGCGTCAGGCGGTACAGCATAGTGATGATGAGCGTGCGTATCTGAAAGCCGTCCACGTCGGCGTCGGTGCAGATGATGATCTTGTTCCAGCGCAGAGCGCCGAGATCGAAGGCCGCGATGTCCTTGGCGCCTTTGACGCTGACCTCCACGCCGCAGCCCATCACCTTGATGAGATCGGTGATGATCTCGCTTTTGAAGATGCGGGCGTAGTCTGCCTTGAGGCAGTTGAGAATCTTGCCGCGCACGGGCATGATGCCCTGGAACTCCGCGTCGCGGCTGAGCTTGCAGGCGCCGAGCGCCGAGTCGCCCTCGACGATGTAGAGCTCACGCCGGTCCAGATCCTTTGAGCGGCAGTCGACGAACTTCTGCACGCGGTTGGAGATGTCCATGCTGCCGGTGAGCTTTTTCTTGATGGTCACCCGCGCCTTTTCGGCCTGCTCACGGCTGCGTTTGTTGATCAGCAGCTGTTCGGCGATGCGGTCGGCCTCCGCTTTGTTCTCGATGCAGTAGACCTCCAGCTGCGCCTTGAGGAAGTCCGTCATGGCCTCCTGAATGAACCGGTTCGTGATGGCCTTTTTCGTCTGGTTCTCATAGGAGGTCTGCGTGGAGAAGCAGTTGGTCACGAGCACGAGGCAGTCGGCCACATCCTGGAACCGGATAGAACTCTCGTTTTTCTGGTACTTGCCGATCTTCTTGATGTAGGCATCGAAGGCAGAGACAAAAGCGCTGCGCACGGCCTTGTCCGGCGCGCCGCCATGCTCGAGCCAGGAGCTGTTGTGGTAGTATTCGATGGCGGTCGCGCGATTGGTGAAGCAGAAAGCCGCCGAGAGCTTGACCTTGTATTCCGGCTTGTCCTCACGGTCACGGCCGCGGCGTTCCGTCTCAATGTAATACGGCTGCGTCAGCGGCCCCTCGCCGGCCAGTTCCGCGACATAGTCGACGATGCCGTTCTCATAACGAAAGTCGGTGGTCTCGAAGCTCCGTCCGTTCTGGTTGCGGAAGCGGAAGGTGACGCCTTTGTTCACCACCGCCTGCCGGCGCAGCACATCCGTAAAGTACTCCACAGGAATGTCGATGTCTGTGAAAACGTCCAGATCGGGCTTCCAGCGGAATCGCGAGCCGGTCTTCTTCCGGTCGGTCGGTTCCTTTTTGAGCTCCTGCCCCTTCTTGCCGACGGGGTTGCCCTTCTTGAAGTGCAGCTCATAACGGAAACCGTCCCGGTAGATCTCCGCGTCGAAGTATTCGGAGGAATACTGCGTGGCGCAGGAGCCGAGGCCGTTCAGACCGAGGGAGTATTCGTAGTTTTCGCCCTCGTTGTTGGCATATTTGCCGCCGGCGTAGAGCTCGCAGAACACGAGTTCCCAGTTGTAGCGCTTTTCCTTCTCGTTCCAGTCTACAGGACAGCCGCGGCCCTGATCTTCGACCTCGATGCTCTTGTCCTCGTAGCGGGTCACCGTGATCAGATCTCCGTGGCCTTCGCGCGCCTCGTCGATGGCGTTGGAGAGAATCTCAAAAACGGCGTGTTCGCAGCCGTCCAGCCCGTCCGAGCCGAAGATGACGCCCGGACGCTTGCGGACACGGTCCGCGCCTTTGAGCTGGGATATGCTCTCGTTGCCGTATGCTTTCGATTTGCTCATGCAACTGCTCCTAATCGCAAAATATTGTGTTTTCTTCGATACTAAGTCAATTATATAGTATATCGTATTCCCGGCGAAATTGCAAGTGAAAGCGGACGCATCCGCGTCCCTGGCGGTCCGGCCGCGCCGCTTGATCAGCATGGCAGCTTTTTTGTACCGCCATCCGGCAGCGCGGAAAGCAGCCGCTTTTCCTGTGCCATCGCATGTAAGTACCCTGCACAAGCGGATCCGGCCTGGCCCGGACGTAATAGAATGCTATGGACAAAAGACCGTCCGGAGGTGTAATATTTCGTAAGAACGAATGCGCCGCGGCAACCGGCGGCGCGGGCCCGCGCGGGCATTTGCCGCGGCGGATCAATTGCACTTCGCGCCCGACGGAGCAGACAAAGATTCAACAGGAGCGCGAATTCATTTCGGAGTGTCGGATGGATAAGATTACCCTAATATTTCTCGCAGTCGTTGGCATACTGCTGCTCGTGCTGCTCGGCAAACTCTTCAGGACCTCGCTCAAACTGGCGCTGAAACTGCTGTTTAACGCGATCATCGGTTTCGCTGCGCTGCTGCTGCTCAATTTTGTCGGTGCGCCCCTCGGACTGAGTCTGAACCTCAACTGGTTCAACGCGATCGTCACGGGCATTTTGGGCGTGCCGGGCGTGATCATACTGCTGCTCATCAAATATCTGCTGTAGCCGGATAAAGCCGCTTTTCTGTCTGCGGGCGGAGAACGCCGGCAGGCCGTTTCAGAGAATCTTTTTTCCTGCCCAACTTATTAGAAAGGTCGGAACACCATGCCCAGTACCTGGAAGCGCGGACCGGAGGCGCTGCGCAAAGCCTATATCAGCAATACGGAGGCCTTTTACAAGGCAGCGGGGCGGAGCTTTGCCCGCCGCGTGGATGAATTCATGCGCGAGACCGCCTGCGGCCTCTGGCAGTGCAGCGGCGGCGTGACACAGTCGCACGTTGAAGCTTATAACGCGCTGGCCTCGAAGGATGAGCAGACACCTGCGGTCATGCTCTGGGAACTGACAGCGAAAATCTGCGAGAAGCGCGAGTTTCTCCCGCCGCTGTTCTTCTGGACGCTCGCGGAGAGTGACAAAAAGCGCGGAGCGACGGCCTCCCGCCTGTTTGTGCGCGCCATGACGAATATCCTGCTGACGCTTGCCGCCGTCGACGACGACGTGAGCATGGCCGAGGCAAGCTATATCACCGATTGCGCGGACAAACTGAGCGCGATCTGCGACAGCGCAGGCGTCAAAAAGGACAAGGCCGGTCTCGATCCCATGAGTTACGTTACCAGCGGGGAGCCGTCCTTCACGGAAAAGCATCCCGTCTCAGCCTCCGGCGCGGCCGCCCCCGGCAGGGACGCCGCCCGGACGCCCGAGAGCGCGGCGCAGACGGAGCAGAAGAGCGAGAAGAGCTTCGAGGAACTCATGGAGGAACTCGATTCCCTCGTCGGCCTCGAAGAGGTCAAAAAAGAGGTGCGCAGCCTCGTCAATCTCATGAAGGTCCGCAAGCTGCGCACGGAAGCCGAACTGCCCGTGCCGCCTATGAGCCTGCATCTGGTTTTCCTCGGCAATCCCGGCACCGGCAAGACCACAGTGGCGCGCCTGCTCGCGGGGCTCTACGCCTCCGTCGGCGTGCTCTCCAAGGGGCAGCTCGTAGAGGTCGACCGAAGCGGTCTCGTCGCCGGCTACGTCGGGCAGACCGCTCTGAAGACGCAGGAGGTCATCCAGTCCGCGCTCGGCGGCGTCCTGTTCATCGACGAGGCCTATTCGCTTGCCAACGGCGGCGAGAACGACTTCGGCCGCGAAGCCACGGAGATCCTGCTCAAGGCCATGGAGGATCACCGTGACGACCTCGTGGTGATCGTCGCGGGCTATGACGAGCCGATGGAGAAATTCATCTCTTCCAATCCGGGCCTCGAGAGCCGCTTCAACAAGTACATCTACTTCCCGGACTACAACGGGGAGCAGCTCTTTCAGATGTTCGAGATGCGCTGCAAGAAAAACGGCTACGTACCGACGCCGGAAGCCGCTGAACGCGCCAGGGCGCTCTTCAACGACCTCTATGAGAACCGCGACGAGAACTTCGGCAACGGCCGCGACGTGCGCAACCGCTTCGAGGATATGATCTCGCGGCAGGCCAACCGGGTCGCCGCTATGGAATCGCCTACGCGTGAGGATCTGATGGCGCTGCTGCCGGAGGACGTTTTCGAGAGCGAAGAGGACGAAAAGCCGGCCGAAGACACCGGCGCAGGGGACGGAGCGGAGCATGGATAAGCTGCTCGGCTGCCGGCTGTTTCTGCTGGATATGGACGGCACTCTCAACCTCGGCGACGCGCCGCTGCCAGGCGCCTCGCGGTTTCTGCGCACGCTGCAGACGCGAGGCAGCCGTTTCGTTTATCTGACGAACAACTCATCGCGCAGCACTAGAGATTATGTAAACCGAATGCGCGGAATGGGCTTTCCGTGCGAGCGGGAAAACGTGTTCACTTCGGGCGAGGCTTCCGCAGCCTATATCCTGGAGAACTATCCCGGGAGGGAGGTCTACGTCGTCGGAACGGCAGCGCTGTGCCGCGAGCTGGAGAGCTTCGGCGTGCCGCTCGGCGATACGGACGACTGCCTCGTGCTCGTCGGGTTTGATCGCGAGCTCACCTATGAGAAGCTCGAAAAGGCCGTACATCTGCTCCGGCGCGGCGCGCCGTTCATCGCCGCCAACCCGGACTGGGTCTGTCCCATGCCGGGAGACGAGGTGCTTCCCGACTGCGGCAGCATCTGTGCGCTGCTTACCGCTGCCACCGGGAGGGAGCCGGTCTTTATCGGCAAGCCGGCACGGCGCATGGTTGACATTATGTCAACTAAATTCGGAGTCCCCAACGAGCAGATCTGCTGCGTCGGGGACCGGCTGTATACGGATATTGCCGCGGCAAACAACGCGGGAGCGGTGTCCGTTCTGGTGCTCTCAGGCGAAACGAAACGGGAGATGCTCGAGGCATCTCCCGCGAAACCGGACTATGTGTTCGCCGATGTCGGTGAACTGGCGGACTATTTGAATTTGGGGCGCGGCCGGTAGTACTCAAAGATGACCGCATCGTGGTCCCATTGGACGCTGCAGTCGTGTGATGTCCAGAACACGTCGAGCGCGCCGAGCTTTTCCGACAATCGAATGAGAGGGGATTTCTTTCCCGGCCCATGTGCGATGAACTGCGGACGTGCGATCACGTTCGTCAGTCCGTTGGCGATACAGAAGGCTGCAAGGGGAGAGGTCCCTTTCTTCATTTCCTCGAAGGAGTTCGTGAGCTGACCGCGCAGGATGTCGGGCGCGTTTCGCCTGAACCACGCGACGATGCGGGGATCGAAGCTCTCGATGCACAGCTCGCCTTCGTAGCTGCGGATCTCGGACAACACTTTTTCACACAGCAGCGGGTTGTTTTCGCCCGCTGTTTTCAGTTCCAGAATGACCGGCCCGCGGCCGCGCACGGCGGCGAGCGCCTCGCGCAGCGTCGGGATCTGCTCCTCCGTACCGCGCAGACGCAGCGCTTTCAGTTCCTCAAGGCTCGTTTCGGCCACGACCAGGTCCGTACCGCACATGCGCCCGGTGCTGTCGTCATGCATGATGACGGCTTCGCCGTCGGCGGTGAGGCGGGCGTCGAGCTCCGTGCCGTAGTCGTGCTCGCCGGCTGCCTCAAAGGCGGCCAGGGAATTCTCGGGCTTCTCATCGTCGTGCAGACCGCGGTGTGCGACGTTGCGTCCGCAGAGAAGCTTTTTCTTCTCCGGGTCGGCCTGCCCCGGAGCGGTCAGTACGACCGCCGCGGCTGCCGCCGCGGCGCATACGCCGACGGTGATCAGCGCGGCCTTGAGCAGTTTGTTCATTTGAAATCCTCCTTGATAGCTTTCCCTGACGGGGATGACGGCGCACAGCGCCGGTTGAAAGGCGGAACTGCGTTCGTCCGGTCAGCCGTCGATCGCTTCGATTCCCTTGACGTTTTCCAGCTTCTTCGCCTTGATGTTCTTAACCAGAAGCGTAAACACGACACAGCTGCACGCGGTAAGGATGCAGGCGTAAACCGGCAGAGCACGCCAGGCAAGCGTCATGTTCAGAACCAGACCGAGCAGAACGGGCGTAACAGTCTGGGCGGACATGCTCGCAGCGTAGTAGTAGCCGGTGAACTTGCCGATCTTTTTGCTCGAGCACAGCTCGACGACCATCGGGAAGGAGCAGTTGTGCACGAGCGCCATGCCGAAGCCCTTAAGTACCCATACCGCGTAGAGTAGCACGGGGAAGGTGAATTCGCCGTGGGCGGCGTTCGCGGCGATCCTGCCGGTCGGAGCGACGAAGCACATGATAACTAGACCGGCGAAGGTGATGATCAGACCTGCAGAGATCGTCCACTTGCGGCCGATCTTGTCCGCGATGCCGCCCGCTATGGCAAAGCCGACCACCGAAGCCAGACCGCCGAGGATCGTAAGGATCATTGTGGCGCTGGAGGCGGCCTGCAGATGATAGATGACGTAGTTGCCGCTGTAGGTCCCGAGGGCGTTGTCGCTCATGAACCAGAGGAAGTCCGCGCCGAGGATGGCCAGCAGCATGCGCCGGTTGGCCGCGGACATGGGCTTGTCGTCGTCGATGGGCGTTTCCACCGCGGCGAGCTGTTCGCCCAGTTCCATTTCCTCCTTGAGCTGGACGGCCAGTTCATTCTCGCGAATGGTTTTGAAAAGAACTAGCGCGGAGATCAGCATCAGAACGGAGCCGATGATGAAGGGCAGCTCGATCACCCAGATGCTGCGCTCGGCCAGCGGCGCGTTGATGTACTTCGACAGCACGAACACGAGCCCGAGTACGGTTGCAAAGGCACCGCCGAAATAGCCCATGATGTTGATGATGCCGTTGGCCTTGGCGCGCAGCGGCTTGGGCGTGATATCCGGCATGAGCGCCACGGCCGGGTTGCGGTACATCATCATGAACAGCAGCACGACCGCCATCATGGCCACCATGCCGACGACGTTGCTGCGGTGGAAGAACAGCGGGATGAAGGGGAACGCCACGGCGGAGACGAAGGTGCCCACGAGGATGAAGGGCATGCGCTTGCCGATAGGCGTCTTCGTGCGGTCGGAAAGGTTGCCGAAGATCGGCAGAAGAATGAGAGCGGCCAGATTGTCGCATGCCATGATGATGCCGACGATCCACTGGACGTTAAGGATCTTCGACGGATCGCTGGCCTTCAGTTCCGCAGAGGACATCTCATAGATGTTGCGCGCGAATATGTCTGTCAGAAAGGTGGGACACCAGGAGTCATAGACCTGCCAGAGCAGCAGAATGCCGAAAAAGGCGAAGCCGATCAGGAAGGTGCGCTTGTAGTTCAGCTTCAGCCCGCCGGGTGCGGATTTGGCTTTGCTCATATTCCTGTCTCCTTTTATCGGTTTTTGGCGCTTCTATTGTATCTCTGCCGCAGGAAAATGTAAAGCACTCAGGTTGCTTCTTCGTCGAGGGCCTCGAGCAGAAAGCTGACCGGCCGGAAGCCGTCGTTGCAGGAAAGCATCGCGCTCTTCGGATCTTTCATCCAGCCGTCGTAAAAGTTCTCGCCGCCATGCGCGAGCGCCAGCACGAAGGGGGACAGCGTGTCCCACGCACTGGAGCAGAAGCCCTCCGGCTTTTCCCAGCCGTTGGCTGTAAAGGTCTGTCCCAGTTCCATGCCGCAGGCATGCTCGATCGGGTTTTCATATGTCGCGATGAGATCGTCGTAGCGCGCAATGCGCTTGACCGTAATACGCACTTTCTTCAATTCGGCACCCTCCCCGCGGAAGAATCCGCAACCCAAGTATAACACCGGTCCGGCACTGCGGCAACGGGGGAATCTGCGCTGCGCGGTGCCGAGCGGTTTTTCTTGCATTCCATATTCACTTGATATAAAATATTATGAAAAGCACTTGTATTCGGAGGCTCTGGATGTTCAATCGGTTTTCCAACTTTATGGCAGGGCGCAACGGCCTGGACGCGCTGGGCGTCACATTTCTCGGCGCGGCGGTGGTATTCAGCGTTTTGGGCGTGTTCGCGCGCTCGCAGTCCGGCTACAGCGTGATGCGGATCGTCTCGACGGTCCTGATTGCCGCCGCGATCTGGAGGATGTTCTCGCGGAAGACGGACAGGCGTCGCCGGGAGAATCAGCGATATCTGGAACTGACAGCTCCGCTGCGCACGGGCTTCGCCAATCTTTTCGGGAGGCTCAGAGGCGACAAAACACACAAATTCTTCACCTGTCCGAACTGCCGCAACCGGCTGCGTGTGCCCGCGGGAAAGGGAAAGATCGCCATCACCTGTCCTAAATGCGGGACGCGTTTCGAAGGGAAGAGCTGACATGATCGCGGACATCGTGCTTTCCGGACTGCGTGAACTGGGAATAGATCCTGATGAACGCGCGGCCATGCGCTTCGAGATGTACTATCAGCTCCTCGTCGAGACGAACAAGGTGATGAACCTGACGGCAATCACCGGCGAGGAGGAGGCCGCGAGACTGCATTTTCTCGACTGCGCGGCGCTGCTGGCCTGCCCGGAACCGCCGCACGGCGCGGTGGTGGACGTGGGTTCCGGCGCGGGCTTTCCCGGGATCCCCCTGAAGATCCTTCGGCCGGACACAGAACTGACCCTGCTCGACAGCCAGCGCAAGCGCGTGGGGTTTCTCTCAGATGCCTGCGCGGCGCTGGGTTTTGACGATGTGCGATGCCTGCACGCGCGGGCAGAAGAGGCCGCGCAGCTGCGCGAGCACTTCGACTGCACGCTCAGCCGGGCGGTGGCAAGACTGAACCTGCTTTGCGAGCTCTGCCTGCCGTTGGTGAGAGTTGGCGGCGTTTTCCTGGCGATGAAGGGACCTGAGCCGCAGGAGGAGATCGATGAGGCGGCGCGCGCCGTATCGATCCTTGGCGGTCAGCTCGGCAGGACTTTCTTTTATGACGTTCCCGGTACTGATGCCCGGCACAGCGTCGTGATCGTGAAAAAAGTCGCCCCTACGCCGGAAAAATATCCGAGGCGCTTCGCAAAGATGCAGAAGCAGCCGCTTTGAACGACGGGAACACCCCAGTACGGAGGAAAAAATATGACGAATCTACCTGAGGTTTTCGGCTGCATGGCCTTCAACGACGAGCAGATGCGTGAGCGTCTGCCCGCGGAAAGCTATGCCGCGCTCAAGCGGACGACCGACAGAGGCGAGCCGCTCGATCCGAATCTGGCCAACGTCGTGGCCAACGCAATGAAGGACTGGGCGGTGGAGAAAGGCGTCACGCACTATACGCACTGGTTCCAGCCGCTTTCCGGCGTGACCGCGGAAAAGCACGAAGCCTTCATCACGCCGAAGGCGGACGGCGGCATCGTGATGGAGCTCAGCGGCAAGGCGCTCGTGCGCGGAGAGACGGACGCTTCCAGTCTTCCTTCCGGCGGCCTGCGCGCGACTTTCGAAGCGCGCGGTTACACGGCCTGGGATCCGACGAGCTGCGCTTTCATCAAGGACGGCGTCCTCTGCATCCCGACGGCCTACTGCTCCTACGGCGGCGAAGCGCTCGATCTGAAGACCCCGCTGCTGCGCTCGATGGACGTGCTCAACACGCAGGCGATGCGCGTGCTCAGACTCTTCGGCAACGAGGACGTGCGCCGCGTCATCACGACCGTCGGCCCGGAACAGGAATACTTCCTCGTCGACCGCGAGACTTATTACAAACGCAAGGATCTCATCTACACCGGACGCACGCTCTTCGGCGCGAAGCCGCCCAAAGGCCAGGAACTGGACGACCACTATTACGGCATGATCAAGATCCGCGTGAGCGCCTTCATGAAGGAACTCAACGAGGAGCTGTGGAAACTCGGCATCCTCGCCAAGACCGAGCACAACGAGGCCGCGCCCGCGCAGCATGAACTCGCGCCGATCTACACCACCACGAACATCGCCTGCGATCACAACTCCATCACCATGGAGATCATGCGCAAGGTGGCGAAACGCCACGGCCTGACCTGCCTGCTGCACGAGAAACCCTTCGACGGCGTCAACGGCAGCGGCAAACATGACAACTGGTCGATGTCTACCGACACGGGCGTGAATCTGCTCGAGCCGGGCGACACGCCCGCGGAAAACGCGCAGTTCCTGACCTTCCTCGTGGCAGTCGTCCGCGCGGTGGATGAGTATCAGGATCTTCTGCGTATCAGCGTTGCCTCGGCGGGCAACGACCACCGCCTCGGCGCCAACGAGGCGCCGCCGGCGATCCTCTCCGTCTCGCTGGGCGAGGACCTGGAGGCGCTCGTGTGCTCCATCGAGCGCGGCGAGCCTGCCGCTCAGGCTCAGCACCGCTACGTCAACATCGGCACGGATGTCCTGCCGCATATTCCGCAGGACACCACAGACCGCAACCGCACCAGCCCCTTTGCCTTTACGGGCAACAAGTTCGAGTTCCGTATGCCGGGCAGCCAGCAGTCGCTGGCCTGGCCGAATACGATCCTCAATGCGATCGTGGCCGGCGTGCTGGAGGACTTCGCGGACAGGCTCGAGAAGGCGGAGGACTTCCAGTCGGCGCTCAACGTCCTCATCCGCGAGACGATCATCGAGCACAAGCGCATCCTCTTCAGCGGAAACGGCTACGACGGGAGCTGGGTGGAGGAGGCCGCGCGGCGCGGCCTGTCGAACTACGCCACGGCGGACGAGGCGATCCCGCACCTGCTCGACGAGAAGAATGTCCGGCTGCTGACCCGGCACGGCATTTTCTCCGAGACGGAGCTGCGTTCGCGCTGCGAGATCATGCTGGAGAACTACTGCAAGCAGATCGGCATCGAGGCGCGCGTTATGAGCGAGATGGTGCGGCGCGACATCCTGCCCGCCGTGATCCGCTTTGCCGGAGAGACTGCCGGCTCGATGATGGCAAAGGGGGCAGCGTGCCCGGGCCTTGCCTGCGCGGCGGAAAAGGCGCTCATCGAGCGCATTTCGGGTCTGACGGATGAGCTGTACGAGCGCTGCGGCGCGCTCGACAAGGCTGTGGAAGCAGCGGACGCCTGTGACGGGAGAGACGAACAGGCTCGAGCCTTCCGGAAGACGGTGCTGCCGGCCATGTGCGCGCTGCGCGAGAGCGCGGACGCGCTGGAGGATATCGTAAGCAAGGACGCCTGGCCCTATCCGAGCTACGGACGGCTGCTCTACCGCGTGTAACAGGCTGCGGACGCCCGGGAAAACGGGCGCTTGCGAGATTTGTTGCTTTTGACGCGGCGCTGTGTTATAATTACAAAAAAGCAGTTTCAGTCAAAATGGACTTCCAGAGACGGAGGAACAGTCATGAGTTTTATTCCGCAGACAACCTGCCGCCGCTGCCAGCGGCGTTTCAGCGCCCTGCGCAGCCGCTGTCCGCATTGCGGCGCGCGCAAGGAGGAGTCTCCCGGCCGCGCCCAGCCGACCACCGAGCAGGCTCAGACACAGCGGAAGAACGGCACCAATCCGAATGCCAGATGGCAGATGATCTTCGGCATCATCCTGCTTGCCGCGGTGATCATTGCGGTGATCGCGCTCGTGTCGATGAGTCTGCATCCGCCGTCCCCGTCCCCGTCACCCTCTCCGTCCTTTGAGCCGACACCGTCTCCGTCGCCCACGCCGACGCCCACCCCGACGCCGACGCCCACCCCGACGGTGGAGAGCATCACGGTGGCATTCGCCGGAAGCGAACTGACAGACTTTACGCTGCGCACGACCTGGGCGCCGCTGCAGCTGACCGCGACGGTATATCCCGTGAGCGACGATGCCGTGGTACGCTGGCGTACGACGGACACCTCCGTCATCACGGTGAGCGACAACGGCCTTGTGACGGCCGTCGGAGCCGGCTCGGCCTATCTGGTGGTCGAGTGCGGCGCGATCGCCAAGGAGTTCAAGGTCATCGTACCGGCGTGATCCCATAGAATCAAAAGGGCGAGGCCGCAGCCTCGCCCTTTTCGCGTGGAGGGATTTCTCTTGCTGAAAGAGCTGCTGACATTGTTCATTACCTTCGCCAAGGTCGGGGTGATGACCTTCGGCGGAGGATACGCCATGCTGCCCATTCTGCAGCGTGAGGTCTGCGAAAACCGGAGCTGGGCTACGGAGGCCGAGCTGATGGACTATTACGCGATCGGACAGTGCACGCCCGGCGTGATCGCAGTGAACACGGCGACTTTTATCGGGCGCAAGCGCGCCGGGATCCCGGGCGCCGTTGCCGCGACGCTCGGCGTCGTGTTTCCGTCCTTCGTGATCATAACGGTCATCGCGGCGCTCATCGAAAACTTTGCCGAACTTCGCTGGGTGCGCGGCGCGCTGGCAGGAATCCGCGTATGCGTGTGCGTATTCATCTTCAACGCCGTGCTAAAGCTCTGGAAGGCTGCGGTCGTGGACAAGGCCACGCTCGTCATTTTCGCCGCGGTGTTTCTGGTGAGCGTGTTTCTGGACGTTTCGCCCGTCCTGCTCGTTGCGCTCGCCGCGGGAGCAGGGATACTTGTGAAAAGTCTGGGGGCGGTGAAGAAGTGATCTGGCTCCGGCTTTTCTGGGAGTATTTCAAGACCGGTCTGTTCGCCATAGGCGGCGGCATGGCCACCGTTCCCTTCCTGCGGGAAATTAGCGCGCGCACCGGCTGGTTCACCGCCGGAAAGCTCGCGGATATGATCGCTGTTTCCGAAAGCACGCCGGGGCCGATCGGCGTCAACATGGCGACCTACGTCGGCTATACGGTCGGCTTCGCGGAAAAGGGTTTCGCCGGCGGGATCCTCGGCGGCGTCGTGGCAACGCTTGGACTGGTGACACCGAGCTTCCTGGTGATCATGCTCGTGGCGGCCTTCCTCAGGCGGTTTCAGGAAAACCGGTTTGTCGCCGGAGGACTTTACGGGCTGCGCCCGGCCTCGGTAGGCCTGATCGCGGCTGCGGGCGTGAGCATCGTGCTGTTCGCGGTGCTGGGCGTCGGCAGCATCTACAGCATCGGACAGGCGGCGCTGGACTGGCGGATGTTCGCGCTTGCGGCTGTCGTGCTCGTCGGGACACGCTGGATACCAAAGGTAAAAAAGCTGCATCCGATCGTGTTCATCCTGTTTTCCGCAGTGGTCGGGATCGTTATGGACATGGGAGCCTGACGCCTCCTGCACGATATGCGGCAGAATCTGAGAGGCGATAACATACGAAAAACGGCGCGGAAGGCATTTGCCTTTCGCGCCATTTTTCTGAGGACGGGACGGTCAGTCCGGCTCGTCCGCGGTGTGCTCGATCTTCTTGGCCTGGTGGATCCACTTGTTTCCGGACATGCGGTAAATAAGCCAGATCGCCTTGATGAAGTTGTCGATCTTCAGGGCGATCAGCACGATGGACGGATCCCAGTGCAGCACGAGACCGGTGAGAGCACCGAGAGGCAGGGACGCGACCCACTGGAACAGAACGTCCGCATACATCAGGAACACGGAGTCGCCTGCGCCTCGCAGAACGCCCTTGCCGAGTGAGCTCTGAATGGACTGGAACAGGACGATGAAAGCGCTCGCGTGCATCATGGATCTCATGATGCCGAAGGTCTCGTCCGTGATATTGTACTTGAGCCAGACGACGGCGTCCACGCCGATGAACCAGACGATGATGCCGCCGAGAATGCCGACGATCACGGAAAGAGCCAGGAACGTCCAGCCCTGCCGCTTCGCTTCTTCGAAGGCGCCTCTGCCGACGGTCTGTCCGAGGATGACGCTCGCGCAGCTGGACAGTCCGAAGATGGCGAGCGTGGCGATACGGTCGATGTTCATGACGATCGCGTAGGCAGCCGTGACCGCCTTGCCCATGTGGCCGAGAATGATGGCGTTGACATTGAAGGCCAGGGCAAGCAGAGTGTCCGAAATGATGATGGGCAGTCCGAGCCGGATGAATTCCTTGAATAGCGACTTCGACGGCAGCTTGACCAGACCGACGGGCCGGTAGTTGAGGTTCTTCTCGTGCTTGTGGATATAGATGAGGGCGAACACGAGTTCCACAACGCGTGCAATGAGCGTGCCGAGAGCAGCGCCGGAAGCGCCCATGGCGGGAGCGCCGAGTTTACCGAAGATGAACACCCAGTTGGCGCCGATGTTCACGATGAACGAGGCAATGGACACGTACAGGCCGAGCTTCGCATCGCCGGTCGAGCGCACGAGGTGCTGGAGAGCCATGGCGATGCCGTGTACGAGATAGACGAATGCGGTGATGCGAAGATACCCGATGCCGTGCTCGATCACGTCCGCGTCAGCCGTGTACAGGCGCATGATCGGCCCGGGGAGCAGGAAAGTGACAATGGCGAACAGGATCGCCGTCACGCCCACGAGCTGGAGCACGAAGTCGAACACGCGGCGCACCGCGCGCAGGTCGCCCGCGCCGAAGTACTGGCTGGAGAGGACCATGCCGGCTGCGGCAAGACCCATGACGATGATGTTGAACAGGCCATAGAACTGGTTTGCAAGGCTGACTGCGGAGATGGACGCTTCGCCGAGGGTGCCGACCATGATGTTGTCCATCAGGTTGACGCCGGAGTTGATCAGGCTCTGGAGCAGAACGGGGATAAAGATCATCAATGCCTGCTTGTAAAACGCCTTGTCGGTGATGAAGTATCTGCTGAGCCTCCTTGTGCTTTGCTGGGTCAATTCAATCACTTCTTCTCTCAATTTTTAACTGAAAGATATTTTATGCGCGTTTGAGGACGGTGTCAACTGAAAATTGAAGCGGCAAAGGGCACACGCCATTCCGAAAACGACTCTTCGACATGAAGAATACCAGCCGGATTTGCTCTGTGGGAGACGGAAAAAAGCGCTGCAGAGAACATAGGAAAAGCCCTCCGAGGCGGAAACCTCGGAGGGCTGTGTTTATACCTGGCTTGCTTTACAGCAGGCCGCCGATCTGCATGAAGACCGGCGCGAAGACGAGAGAGACGATGGTCATGAGCTTGATGAGGATGTTGATGGACGGGCCGCTGGTATCCTTGAAGGGATCGCCGACGGTGTCGCCGACGACAG
>JAFYCC010000016.1 GCA_017539885.1 Oscillospiraceae bacterium | reverse complement strand
GCTGTCGACGAGCGTGACCGTAATGACCGTGCCGTGCTTGATCTCCTCATCGGTCTCCACGCTCTGCCACGAGACGAGCATATGCTCCGCATCGATTCTCGACATCACGTTCGTGTTGATAAACAGGCCGTAGAATCCGAGCCTCTGCCGGGCGATGGAATAGCTCAGGCCATGCAGATCCGGCATCTTTTCCACGGCTTCAGAGGGCTCCGCATTCGCGTAGAGAATCACCTGCGTCCCTGCCGCGACAACAGCGTTTCTGGCAGGGAGCTGAGCAGTGATCTCACTGCCGTCTCCAATGATACGGAAATCGAAGCCGGCCTGCTGTGCGGCATTCATTGCCTCGTCTTTGCTCATGCCGGAGAAGTCCGGCACGCTTCTATCCATGGTCGCCAGCTCTTCCTCACTGTACTGCGCCTCGATGCCCAGATAGGGCAGGATGTCCGCCATCATCTTTCCCACCGTCGGTGCGCCCATGCGGCCGCCGCTGATATAGATGCCGGTCTCCGTACTGGGTGTATCGAGAAGTACGAGGATCGCGATCTGCGGGGCGTCCATCGGCGCGACGCCGATGAACGAAACGATGTATTCATTCGGGCCGCCTGCAGCGATCTGGGCGACCTTCTCGGATGTTCCCGTCTTGCCGCCGATGCGGTAGCCCGCGACATACGCGTTCTTGCCGGTGCCCTCGACCGGGTCGCAGACGACCTGTTCGAGCATTCTGCGCACGGTCGCACTGGTCTCTTCGCTGATAACCTGCCGCACGACGGTCGGCTCAATTCGCGTGACGGTGCCGTCGCTGTGCTCGATTTCGCGCACGATGTGCGGCTGCATCAGATTGCCTCCGTTGACGCAGGCTGAAACCGCCGTTATGAGCTGCAGCGGGGTGATCGTAAAGGTCTGGCCGAAGCTGGCGGCCGCGAGCTGCGAGAGATTGTCGCGTCTGTAAAAGACGTTCTGCGTCCACCACAGGCTTCCGCTCTCGCCGCCGAGATCGACGCCGGTCGTGGCGCTCGGGTAGGCATCCCGGTTATCCGTAAGCTTCAGGAAGCCGAAGCTCTCGGCATAGCGGTAGAACGTTTCCGCTCCAAGCCGCACGCCAAGTGTAATAAACGCGACGTTGCAGGAATGCTGCAGTGCCTGCGTGAGCGACTGTGAACCGTGACCGGACGTCTTCCAGCATTTACGTGCATCCGTGTCGCCGGTGACCTGTATGCTGCCGCCGCAGTAAAAACTGTCTTCCTCATTGGTGACGCCCTCTTCGAGAGCCATCGCCAGCGTGATGATTTTGAAAGTCGATCCTGGTTCGTAGGTGTCCGACAGGGCTTTGTTCCTCCACTGCCGCTGCTGGAGCTGGTTGAACAGGGAGGTCTTTACGGCGGGATCCTCCGCCTGATCGACCAGCGTCTGGTAATCGTCGTTGAGCTTCTGATAGTCGTTCAGGTCGAAATTGCCGAGGCTTACCATTCCAAGGATCTCACCGGTGTTGACATCCATGGCGATGGCTGCCGCGCCGTTGCGCACGTCGAAGTCGGTCACCGCCTGCTGGAGATGCTTCTCCATGTAGTACTGGATGGTGGAATCGATCGTGGAAGTGATATTGCTGCCGTCTTCCGCGTCGAAGTATTCCTCATACTTCGTATAGAGCATGTCGGTCCCGAAGGCGTTTTTCGCACGAACGACGCGGCCGTTGACGCCGGAGAGTTCGTCATTGTAATACGCTTCAAGTCCGCCCAGACCGCTGTTGTCCGTGCCGACGAAACCGACGACGTGCGCCGCGAGGCTGGAGTAGGGGTAGTAGCGCTTTGAGGTCGGTTCGAGCTTGATGCCCGTAAGCTTGTGTTCCTGAATGAAGGCCCGGATCTCGTCCACCTTATCCTGCTCCACGCGCAGCGCGACCATCTGATAGTAGGATTGCGTGTGCGAGGTCTTCTCCATCACTTCGCCGTAATCCACGCCGAGGATCTCGGCGAGGCCCTTCGCGATCAGGACGGGGTCTTCTTTGTTCTTCACGATCTCCGCGGGAGAAATGAATATGTTCTGCGCGGTGGCGCTCATCGCCAGAATCTTGCCGTTGCGGTCGTAAATCGTACCGCGGCTTGCCGTTATCGCCGAAGAGCGTACCTGCTGCGTGATAGCCTCGGATTCATACAAATCGTGGTCCACGATCTGCAGTTTGAACAGCCTTGCGCCCAGGACTATAAATGCAACTATGCCGCACACGGTCAGAAGGAACAGTGTGCGGCGAAGCATCATTCTGTTTGGTTGGGAGCCGCTGGCGCGGCTTGCGCTTTTTTCAGGCATTGTTTGACCTCCGGCGGAGACTCTTTTCCCGTGTGGGCTGTGTCAGGATGCGGCAGAGCTCAGCCTAAATACTCTTTTACAGATCCGGTAAACTCCGTCACGCGATCGAGCAGACTCCCGGAACTGTCGGGTGTGAAGATCTCGACCTTGTCCTGCGTCCTGCTGTTTATTGAGAAGATCTGATCGTTGCGCGGCTTCTGCATTCCGAGTTCCGAAACGGCATAGTCTTCGATTTCCGTAAGGTTGAACGCGCTCTCGAACGCAATGCGCAGCCTTGCCTGCTCGGTCTGGAGCTGATTGATCCGGTTCGTAAGCCGGACTGCGTCGTTGCACACGGCCGTAAGGCGCGCCTGTGCCAGAAGCATGACGACGATCATCACTGCGGCGGCGAGGATGCCGAGAACAGAGACCGGGGCGAGCGCCTGCCTGTTCCCTGCGACGGCGAGCTCCGCAGCCTGCGTCTCCTCCGCGACAGGGTTGTCCGTGCGATGCATGACCTGCCACTGCTCTTCCTCCGTGTATTCCGGATTGAGCGCAGGGTTGTTGAAATCATATGCAAGGGAGCCGTAAACCGCGCTCTGACCATATCTTCTGGTATTTTCGGCCATGTTTCCCTACCTCGTCATCTTCATACACGTTCCGCGACTCGGAGCTTCGCGCTCCTTGCTCGCGGATTCTCTTCCAGTTCAGCCTCTGAAGCCGTGATCGGCTTGCGGGTAACGCTGCGCAGCGTCTGAACGAATCCGCAGGTGCACACCGGAAAATCCCTCGGGCACGTACAGCCTTTCTCCCGGGACGCGATCGCATTCTTAACGAGTCTGTCCTCAAGCGAATGAAAACTGATTACTGCCAGCCTGCCTCCCGGCGCGAGTCTGTCCGCCGCTGTCGAGAGCATCTCGCTCACGGCCTCCAGTTCGTCATTTACGGCGATCCGGATCGCCTGAAAGCTCCGTTTCGCGGGATGCTGCTTTTCGCGCAAAGCCGAGGCAGGCATCGCATCCTTGATGATATCCGCAAGCTGCAGCGTCGTCTCGATCGGAGCGCTCTGCCGTTTGCGCACGATCGCCGCCGCGATGCGGGGGGCGTACCGTTCTTCTCCGAAATCATAGAGGATGCGTTTGAGCTTTTCCTCCGGCCAATCGTTCACGACTTCCCGCGCCGTAAGCGAATCGGTTTCATCCATGCGCATGTCCAGCGGCGCGTCTGCCATGTAGGAGAAGCCTCTCTCCGTTTCGTCAAGCTGCGGGGATGAAACGCCCAGATCGAAGAGCATGCCGTCTGCTTTTTCCACGCCAAGCCTGTCCAGGATCTCACCCAGCGCCCGAAAGTTGCCGTGCACCGCTGTTATGCGTCCCATGAGCGGTTCCAGACGGCGCGTCGCGCGCTCGATCGCGCGCTCGTCGCGGTCAATTCCGATCAGCCGCCCGGTCGTCAGCCGGGAGGCGATCGCTTCGGCATGACCGCCGCCGCCGAGCGTTCCGTCGACATAGATTCCGTCCGGCCGGATCCGGAGCGCGTCCACGCTCTCGCGCAGAAGGACGCTCTTATGGACGAACTCCATCAGAATTCCAGCTCCTCCATGACAGCCGCGATGTTCTCCGGCGTTGTCTCAATGACGCCGAGTTCCTCCCAACGGGCGGCATCCCAGAATTCCGCGTGGTTGTTGCATCCGACGACGGCGACATCTTTGCTCAGTCCCGCAAAGTCGCGGAGATTCTGCGGCAGGAGGATGCGTCCCTGACTGTCCACTTCACATTTCGCCGCATAGGCGAAAAGCGGCCGCATCTTCCGCTGCTTGACATAGGGCATCGCGTCGACTTTGTCGGAAAAGACCTTCCAGCTCTCTGCGCTGTAGGCTGACAGGCACTTGTCCATCGAGACCGTCACAAAGAATACGCTGCCCAGCTCATCTCGAAGCTTGGACGGGATGAACAGCCTGCCCTTTGCGTCCAGCGTATGCCGATATTCGCCCGTCATGGTCATGCCGTTCACTTCCCTCCACTTAGTCTTCATTGGGTCATCATTTGTGGGATTATCCCCCACTTTTACCCACTTTGATGTTCTCATTATAGTATTGCGGTTTGAAAAATGCAAGCATTATCTTCCAAGTTTTCGCATATTTTTTGTACCGGTTTTCGGACGGCAAAAAAGCAGCTCCCGAGCACAACATCTTGTGCTCGGGAGCTGCTTCATGCAGTAGATAACTGCCTGTATTTCCTTTTCAGATCATCGCTCTCTCACGGAATCCGTATCAGCCCAGTTCTTCGGCGCTCACATGCTGGATCTGCTGAGGCTGCTGGACCGCCGGTTCCTTAGCAGCGGCTCTGAAACGGCTACGGGACTGACTCACCTCATTGAGTGCTGCAGTCACTGCCTCCTCTGTGCGGCGGAGCGCGTCATCTACGTAATCGTTTGCGACGCGGCGCAATTCTTTGGTCTTGCTCTCCGCGCCGGCGATGAGCTCAGCGGCGCGGGCCTTCGCGACGCGCACGATTTCCTGCTCTTCGACCATATGTCTGGCGTGCTCCTCAGCGGCGCGCCGCACGGACTCGGCCTCTCTCCTTGCGTTGGTGATAAACTCATCGCGCGCAGAAACAAGTCTCTTCGCCTCTGCAAGCTCCACGGGTAGCTGTGCTTTGATATCGTCCAGCAGGGACAGCGCCTTATCTCTTTCAATGATACATTTCTCGTTGCCGAGGGGGACGCCCCAGGCCTCCGAGATCATCGTATAAAGCATCTCCAGCAGCTCATAGACTTCGTTTTCCATTGGTCGCTACCCCCTGTTGCGTGTTTTTTCAAGCACATCGTCGACAATCTGTTCCGGCAGCAGGCCGGATAAATCGGCGCCGTATCTGGCAAGCTCCTTCACGACGGAGGAGCTAAGATAGGTATATTGTTCGCTCGCAGTGAGGAAAAAGGTGTCAAGATTCGGGTTTATCTTGCGGTTGATGAGCGCCATCTGGAACTCGGATTCGAAATCGGAAACCGCGCGCAGTCCTTTGACGATCACGGCAGGCTCGTGGCGCTTGGCATATTCCGCAAGCAGACCGGAGAAGGTCTCCACCCGAACATTCGGGAGTTCTCCTACCACCTTGTTGATCAGATGAAGCCGTTCCTCAAGTGAAAACAGCGGGTTTTTCTTGTCTGAGTTGACCATCACACAGACCACCACGACGTCGAAGATCTTCGCCGCGCGTTCGATGATATTCAGATGTCCCTTTGTGATGGGGTCGAAGCTGCCGGGATAGATCGCTGTTTTCATGCCTGTGCTTCCCTCTTGTCGTATACGGTGAGCTTCACCTTGCCATAATTGTATTCCTTGCGCTTTACATATGGCGGCGCAGCCTCCGGCAGCGACTTATCGCGCCGAGTCTCACAGATTATTATACCACCATCTTCTAAGATGTCAAACTCGATTATTCTCTGCAGTGCCTTTTCGCAAAGCCCCGAATCATAAGGCGGATCGACGAAAACGAGCCCGAATCGGCCGCAGTGCTCCAGGAAGCGCAGCGCATCCGTCTGATAGGTCTGTCCACGCAGCGCGCAAAGCCGAAGATTCTCCTGCACGAGGCGCAGCGCGGAACGGCTCTCGTCCACAAACACGCATTCTTCCGCGCCGCGGCTGAGCGCCTCGATCCCGAGCTGCCCCGTTCCGGCGAACAGATCAAGCGCGCGCCGCCCCTCCACGTCGAACTGCACGATGTTGAAAATCGCTTCCTTCACCTGATCGGTCGTAGGCCGGATCTCCATGCCTTCCGGCTCTTTGAGCTTTCGCCCGCGGGCGGTCCCCGTAATCACTCTCATGATCTATTCTCCTCCTCGTGGAAATGCGCCCATACGGTCTGAGCAGTGCTGCGTGGAACGACCTGAGCAAGCGTTTCGACGTCTGCAGCCGCAATTGCTTTGATTGTTCGGAAGTGTCTCAGCAGCTGCGTGCGCCGTTTCTCTCCCACCCCGCGGATGCCGTCAAGCGACGAGCCGATCGATGCTGTGCGCAGACTGCGCTGGTACTCGATGGCGAAGCGGTGGGTCTCCTCCTGGATCGTGCCGACCAGGGCAAATACAGCCGGGTTGCCGGAGATACCTATTTCTCGCCCCTCAGCCGTTATGAGCGCCCGCGTGCGGTGGCGGTCATCCTTAACCATGCCGAAAGTCGGCACCGCAAGGCCCATTTCACGCAGGACCTCTTCCGCCACGGCGGCATGCGTCGCGCCGCCGTCGATAAGCAGCAGATCCGGCAGCACGGAGAATTTCTCATCCTGTTCCAGATAGCGCCGGAATCGGCGCGTGAGCACTTCGTGCATGGAGGCATAGTCATCCGCATGCTCCGTTACGCCCTCCACCCGGAACTTCCGGTAGTCTCTCTTGAGTGGTTTGCCCTGCACGAACACGGTCATGCCCGCCACGATGCCGGTGCTGCCCAGATTGGAAATGTCGAAAGCCTCGATTCGCTCAGGAACGCCGGGCAGGGAGAGCGTCTTTTCGAGCCACTCGAGCGTTTTCAGACGTTTCTGAGCAGCGGTCGTTGCCCTAAGCGATTCTTCTCTTGCGTTGACCTGCGCCGCCTGCGACATGGCCCGTCGATCGCCGCGCCGCGCCGTCTCCACGCGCACCCGGCGCCCGGCGGCATCGGTAAATAGCTTTTCAAGCGCTTCACGGTCATCTAGTTCAGCAGGAATCAGAATGATCTTCGGCCAGCTGCAGTGCTGCGCGTAGTATTGCCGCAGCAACACGGAAATCGCCTCCGAGTCCTCCTCCAGCGGTTCCTCCAGCAGCTGATGATCCTTGCCGCTGAGCGACCCGCCCGTATAGTGCAGCACGGTGAAGCAGCACTTCGCTCCGCGGTAGAATCCCACCGCATCGGTGTCCGCGAGCGCAAGCTGCACCGCCTTCTGCTTCGTCTGCAGGCTCTCCACGGCCCGCAGACGATCGCGCAGTTTGGCGGCGAGCTCGAAGTTGAGTTGTTCCGCGGCCGCGTTCATGCTCTCGCCCAGTTCTGTGAGGATGCTCTGGGTTTCTCCGTCGAGGATCCGTTCCGCCTGCCGGATGCGTCTGCGGTATTCCTCTCCGTCCGGCTCTCCGGTGCACCATCCCTCGCATGCGCCAAGATGCAGATTCAGGCACGGCCTGTCCTTTCCGATATCCTGCGGGAAACGGCGTGAGCAGGTCGGCAGGCGCAGCGCCTTGCATACGGTGTCGATGATGTCCTTGGACGTCGATCGTCCGCCGTAGGGGCCGAAGTAGCGGGCGCCGTCCTGCGCGCTGCGGCCAGCGATGGTGAACCGCGGATATGTGCTTTTACTGTCCAGCCTGATAAACGGGTAGCTCTTGTCGTCACGCAGCAGAATATTATAATGCGGCTGATGACGCTTGATCAGTGAGTTCTCCAGTACCAGCGCCTCGAATTCGGAGGCTGCGACGATCACATTGAAGTCGCTCACCTTCTCGATCATGGCCTGTACCTTGCCTGCGTGGCTCCCGCGGAAATAGCTCGTCACGCGGTTTTTGAGCATCTTGGCTTTGCCCACGTAGATGACCTCGCCCTTCACGTCGAGCATGATGTACACGCCCGGCAGAAGCGGGAGCATATTCGCTTTTTTCCGCAGCTCTTCGATCTTCATCGGGAAATACCCTCTTTGCAAAAATCAGGGCGTGTAATACAACACGCCCTGACCGCTTTGTCCTGTTATTACTCAGAGAAATCGGAACTGATGAGCTGCTCCAGCGTCTCGACCGCCTCATTCTCATCGGGGCCGTCCACGATCAGATTGATCTTCGTGCCCTTGACGATTCCGAGCGAGAGGACACCCAGCAGGCTCTTCGCGTTCACTCTTCTCTCGTCCTTCTCGATCCAGATGCTGCTCTTGAACTCGTTAGCCTTCTGGATAAAGAACGTTGCCGGTCTGGCGTGCAGCCCGACCTGATTATTGATAACAGCTTCTCGGATAACCATAACAGCCGCTCCTTTTCACGTCGTATGTGATGTCCGTATTTAGCTTTCGCTATGGTAATCATAACAAATCCGTTTCAAAGCGTCAACACCGATTCCGCCGATTTGGTGATTTGCACAGCATTGTGCGGACGGATTTCAGGCTTTTATTTCAGTTCCACCACCGTCACGCCGGTCTCGCCCTCACCGTAGCGTCCGAGCCGGAAGCTCTTTACGAATTTATGCTTTTTCAGACACTGATGCACAGCCTGCCGCAGAGCGCCGGTACCCTTTCCATGGATGATGGTTACCGTCTTGAGCTTGGCCATGGAGGCATTGTCGATATAGCGTTCGACGATCGGAACGGCCTCATCGGTCATCATCCCGCGCAGATCGAGCTCCGGGCTCACGCCGCTCGTGCGCAGCTGCGCCGCCGCGCGCTCGGCCACCTTCTTCGTCTCCTGTGCGGCGCCCTCGACCAGAAGGACCTCGTCCTCCTGCGCCGTCATGCGCAGTATACCGGCCTGCAGGGTCAGCTGCCGCTCTGGCGAGATCTCCAGCACCGTTGCCTTCACACCCATGGACTTGACCTCCACCGTGTCGCCCACGACGAGTGCCCGTGCGCTCTGCCGTTCTTCCTGCGGAGGCTCGGCAGCGGTCTGCGCACGATCGAGCGCCTCGTTGAGCCGCCGCCGCAATGCTGCGCGCGCTTCGTTCACGCGCTGGTGATCCGTCTCCGTTTCCTGCAGTTTGCGGATCCGGTCGATCTCCTCCATGGCGGCCTCCGCCTCGCGGCGCGCATCGGCGATGATGCGTTCGGCTTCGCGCCGGGATTTTTCCTCCGCCTTCTCAAGGCGGACGGTCAGTTCACGGCGCAGGAAATCGGACTTCTTGGCGTTCTCCTCCGCCTCGCGCAGACGCCTGCGCACCTCATCCTCCCGCTGCTCCAGCGACTGCCTCTGCCTCTCGAGCTTTTCGATCGTCTGTTCGAAACTTGCGCTCTCGGTGCCTATGCGCCCGGCGGCGTCGGCGATGATCTCCTCCGGCAGCCCGAGTCTGCGTGAGATGGCAAAAGCGTTAGACTTTCCGGGGATGCCGATCAGCAGCCGGTAGGTCGGCTGCAGAGTCTCAACGTTGAACTCGCAGGAGGCGTTCTGGACGCCCGGAGCAGATGTGGCAAACACCTTCAGTTCCGCGTAATGCGTGGTCGCCGCGATCAGTGCGCCGCGGCTGCGTCCGTATTCGATGATGGAGATGGCCAGTGCCGCGCCTTCGGTCGGGTCTGTGCCCGCGCCGAGTTCATCGAAAAGCAGCAGCGTCTTTTCTCCGCAGGCGCCCAGATTCCGCACGATGTTCGTCATATGCGCGGAAAATGTGGAAAGGCTCTGCTCAATGCTCTGCTCGTCGCCGATGTCCGCGAGCACGCCTTCCAGCACGGGAATCCGGCTGCCCTCGGCAGCGGGGATGTGAAGGCCGCACTGCGCCATCACGCACAGCAGTCCGAACGTCTTGAGCGTGACGGTCTTTCCTCCGGTGTTCGGTCCCGTGATGACGAGCGTGTTGAAATCCCCGCCCAGTTCGGCGTCGATGGGCACGGCCTTTTTCGGATCAAGCAGCGGATGCCGCGCTTTCTTCAGCCGCAGTTCCCGCTCGGTAAGTTCCGGCTCCGTGCAGTCAAGCTTATAGCTCAGCTTCGCCTTAGCAAAGATCACGTCGAGCGTAACCAATACGTTGAAATCGCAGGTGATGTCCTCGCGGTGTTCGGCGCAGGCGGCGCTCAGTTCCATGAGGATGCGCTCGATCTCCTGCTTCTCCTTTGCGCGCAGCTCGCGCACCTCGTTGTTGGCCTTCACCGCCGCCATCGGCTCGATGAACACCGTCGCTCCCGATGCGGACACATCGTGCACGAGTCCCGGGACGGCGCTCTTGTGCTCCACACGAACCGGCACGACGTAGCGGTCGGAGCGCGTTGTGATGATCGGCTCCTGCAGCGCTTTCGCGTAGGACGGCGAAGAGATGATCTTCTGCAGCGCGTCTCTCGCCCGCGCGGCTGCTGCCCGCATCTTGCGCCGGATGTCTGCCAGCTCCGGGCTCGCCGCATCGGCGATCTCGTCCTCACCTGTGATGGAGTCTGTGATACGCTCCTCCAGATGACGGTTGGCCTGCAGCGATGAGAACAGAAAATCGATGTTCGTCTTCCCGCCCTTTGCTGCGGCTACGTAAGAAAGCGCGGAACGCGCCGCGGCGAGCACGCCTGCGATGTCAAGCAGTTCGCGCGTGTTGAGCATACCGCCTATGTCAGCGCGGGCGAGCGAGGCCCTAACGTCCTTCACGCCGGAGAAACTCGGGCTGCCTTTGAGCACCATCATTTCGGCTGCGGCGCTGGTTTCTCCAAGTCTGGCACGGACTTCAAAGACGTCCGCGCTCGGTCGCAGCTGCGCACACTTCTCCCGGGCAGGATCGCTGACCGCCTCCGCGGCCAGCAGCTCCAGCACTGCGGGCAGTTCCAGCGTGCGAAGCGACTTTTCAAATAGTTCCGTATTGTTTTCCGTCATAACAACCTCTTATAATAATCCAGCGCTCCGAAACCGCGGTCAAGCTGCACGAGCGTATACCTCTCGCAGACGCGGCAGAACGCTTCCGCCGCCTCCTCGCCGAGCGAAAAGGAGAACACCCGTTTGAGATCCGAAGCGATAACGTGCCGCATCGCGGCAACAGCGTCCGGCGGGATCGGAACGCCCTCAGAGTTTTCCTGTGCGGCGCAGTCTCCGCAAAGCAGCACGCCTCCTGCCAGGTCGAAGCGAAAATCAGTTATGTCAACCTTTCCGCAGCGGCTGCATGCGTACAGATCCGGCTCATAGCCGCTCAGACACATCGCGCGCAGTTCAAAGGCAGCCTTGATAAGTCTTTGCGGAAACATTCCCCGGCTGAGCGCGTACAGGGCGTTGAGTCCGAGGCGCAGGACCTCCGGATTCGGGCTGTCCTCGTCCGAGACGCTCTCGAGCAGCTCCGCAAAATAGGCTCCGAGCGCGAAGGCCGTGAAATCGTCCCGCAGCTGGGAAAAGTCCTCGATAACCGAGCCCTCCTCCAAAAGGCAGCGGCCGCGGTTGACGAACAGCGTCATCTCCGAATAGGCGAGCTGCTGCGCTGCCGCGCCGAAGCGGCAGCTCTTGCGCAGCGCCCCTCGCGCGCGCACGGCGAGCTTGCCCTCCTCCTGTGTCAGAACGGTGAGCATTTTGTCCGCCTCTTTGAACTTGACCTCTCGCAGCACGAGCGCGTGAACGGTCTTGTACATGTTATGTAAACTCCTCGGACTTATTAATCCGTAAATCCGAAGTTGCGCAGCTGTGCCTGACTGTCGCGCCAGTTCTCCTTCACCTTGACCCAGGTCTGCAGGAAGACCTTCGTACCCATGAACGCCTCGATGTCCGTGCGGGCAAGCTCACCGATCTTTCTGAGCATGGCGCCCTTTTTGCCGATGATGATGCCCTTGTGGCTGGACTTCTCACAGTAAATCGTCACGTCCATGTCGATGATCTCGTTCTCCCGCTCGGAAAACTTCGTGACCTCGACGGCGGTGCCGTGCGGCACTTCCTTGTCCAGACACAGGAGCAGTTTCTCGCGCACGATCTCGGCACAGATCTGCTTTTCGGGCTGATCGCAGATCATGTCGTCCGGGAACAGCTGCGGACCGGGC
>JAFYCC010000081.1 GCA_017539885.1 Oscillospiraceae bacterium | reverse complement strand
TCTCAACAGGTTACCGAACGTAAAATGGTTCGGGCAAGGTTTATTACGGTACAAGGAGGAAGCGCATTCCTCCCCCGCCTGCAGAGGCGGGGGTATCCTGCGCGAATTATGATGAAGCGAAACAGCCGTGCTTTCTTCCGCAATCCCGTAGCCGTGGCGGCTCTCGTCATTCTGGTGGCAGTCGTCCTGTTCTGCATCGTATACCCCATTGTCTCCCCCTACAGCTACTGGAAAATGGTCGTTCCCGATCGTCTGCAGCCGCCCTCCGCGGCGCATCCGCTGGGCACGGACAACTTCGGCCGCGATCTTCTCACCCGCACAGCGTTCGGCGGGCGGGTCACGCTCTCCGTCGCCGTCACCTCCGGCCTCATCAGCGCCGTGATCGGAACGCTGCTCGGCATCCTCTGCGGCTATGCCGGAGGCAGAACAGACAGCATCCTCATGCGTCTGATGGATATGATTTCCTCCATTCCCAGCCTGCTGCTCGCCATCGTGTTCGACTACTCTCTCGGCATCGGCGACGGCAATTTCCTCTTCGGCATCGCCATCGCGGGCATTCCTCCCTTTGCAAAGCTTGTTCGCGCCGCCGTGCTGGAGATCGGCGGCAGCGCCTATGTGGAGGCCTCACTTGCGCTGGGCGCAAGCCATCTGCACGTTGTCCGCAAGCATGTTTTTCACAATGTTCTCCCGCTGGCCGCCGTTCAGGCGACGACATCCATGGCCGATGCGCTGACCACCTGCACGATCCTCGGCTACATCAATGTCAGCATCCGTCCGCCGATGCCGGAGTGGGGTTCCCTCTTCGGCGGCGGCGCCGCGCAGCTGCGCACGCTTCCCTATATGGCTCTCGTCCCGGCCGCCGCCATCGTGATCTGCATCGTCTGCCTGTATCTTCTGGGCAACGGCATCCGGGACAGTCTAAGCATTTCCGGGGGTGAAGTATGAACGGACAGAACGTACTTCTCGACGTGAACGGGCTGCGGATCAGCTTCCGCACACCGCGCGGCGTCATCCACGCGGTCAGCGACGCCTCATTTCAGGTGCGGCGCGGTGAAGTCACCGGTATCGTCGGCGAATCCGGCAGCGGGAAGAGCGTAAGCGCGCACGCCGTTCTTGGCCTGCTCGCCCGCAACGGAACAGTGGAAGCCGGCTCGGCACTTTTCGAAGGCAGGGATCTGTTTGCGCTTGGCGAGAAGGATCTGCGGGCGCTGCGCGGCAGCGAGATCAGCATGATCTTTCAGGATCCCATGACGGCGCTCGATCCCGCCTTTACCATCGGCAGTTTCCTCGTTGAGGTGCTGCGCAGCCACGACCCGAAGGTCAGCCGCAGAGATGCCAGACAGCGAAGCGTGGAAATGCTTTCAGGCCTTGGTATCCGGGATGCGGAAGATGTGATGCGCCGCTACCCCGACGCGCTCTCCGGCGGCATGTGTCAGCGTGTGCTGATCGCCGCAGCGCTGCTGTGCGATCCGAAGCTGCTGATCGCGGATGAACCGACGACCGCTCTGGACGTGACCATTCAGGAGGATATCCTCTCTCTTCTGCAGCGTCTGAAGGAAGAGCGGGGCATGTCCATCCTCTTCATCACGCATGATTTCGGCGTGGTCGCCCGGCTCTGCGACCGCGTCGCCGTGATGTACGGCGGCTTTGTGATGGAAAGCGGAAGTGTGCAGCAGATCTATCATGATGCCGCTCATCCGTACACGCAGGCGCTGCTGCGCGCCATCCCGCGTCTGGACGACGACGGCAGCGAGGCGCTCGCGGCGCTCGAGGGCGAACCCATCGATCCCGCGCGTCTGCCGGAGGGCTGCGTATTCGCGCCCCGCTGCCCTCTTTGCTGCGAGGAATGTCTGCATGCCCAGCCGACGGTCACGGAACTTGGCGAAGGACACAGCGCCGCCTGTCACCGCATCCGGAAAGGAGGCGGAGAACATGTCTGAGCTGCTGCGTGTTGAAGATCTGGTCAAACGCTTCCCGTCAAAAAAGAGATCCCTCCCGCCGTTCACGGCGGTGGGCGGCGTCAGCTTCACCATCGACGAGGGTGAGACCCTCGGTCTCGTGGGCGAATCCGGCTGCGGCAAGACCACGCTCGGCCGCACTGTGCTGCGTCTGACGGAGCCGGACAGCGGACGTGTTTATTATCGCGGAACGGACGTCACGAAAGTACGGGATCTGCGTCCGCTGCGGAAAAAGCTGCAGATCGTCTTCCAGAACCCCTCGGGTTCTCTGGATCCCCGCACGCTGGTGCGGGAGATCATCGCCGAGGGCCCGCAGATCCACCGCTCGATCGTTTCAAAACAGGAGGCGCAGGATCTGGTCGAACGCCTCATGCGGGAGGTTGGTCTCAGCACGGAATACGCCGACTGCTACCCCTCCGAACTGTCCGGCGGGCAGCAGCAGCGGGTAAGCATCGCCCGTGCGCTGGCGCTCGATCCCGAGTTCATCGTCTGCGACGAGGTCGTCTCTGCGCTGGACCTCTCCTATCAGAGTCAGATCATCAATCTCCTTGAGCGGCTTCAGCGGGAGCGCGGTCTCAGCTACCTGTTCATCTCCCACGATCTGGCGGTGGTTCGCCATATCTCCCGCCGCATAGCCGTGATGTACGCTGGCCATTTCGTCGAGCTTGCGGACGCCGGCGAACTGGTCGGTCATGCCGTCCATCCCTACACGCAGCTGCTGCTGCGCTCCGTACCGGTCCCCGACCCGCAGATAAGCCGCCGCTCTTCCCCCGGCGGCGCGGGCAGCGTCGGCCTCAGCGAAGCGCCGCACGCGGGCTGCCCCTTCGCGCCGCGCTGTGAACGCGCCACCGCGCAATGCCGGGAGAATGTGCCTTCTCTGCGCGAGATCTCCCCGGGGCATTTTGCCGCGTGCAATCGGCTCTGAAGAATTAGAAACAAAGAAAAGCCTTGATTCCTCCGGGAAAATCAGGGCTTTTCTTATACTCTTCTGAAACCGTTATTATCGCTGCTCGAGCTGTTTATACGTTCTGACGACGATCACCGCAGAGACGACCGCAGTCAGGAGATCCGCTGCCGGCATGGAGTACAGCACGCCGTCCAGTCCGAAGAAGCGCGGCAGGAGCAGCGCGAGACCCACGCCGAAGACGATCTCGCGCACCATGGAGATGAGTGTGGACTCCACTGCCTTTCCCATGGCCTGCAGGAATATAAACGTCGCTTTATTCACACAGGCGAAGACCATCATGCACAGATAGACGCGAAAGGCTTTGACCGCAAACTGCGTATAAAAGACGCTCTCGTTCGACGCCCCGAAGATCCCGATCAGTGTTCCGGGAAAACACTCCACGATCATGAGCGCGAGAAGTCCGAGCACGGCCTCACAGATCAGCAGCCGAGTAAACAGGCCGCGCACGCGTTCAGGCCGCTTCGCGCCCATATTGAAGCCGACGATCGGGATACAGCCTGCAGACATGCCGACCACGATCGAGATCACGATCTGGAAAAACTTCATCACGATGCCGACGACCGCCATGGGTATCTGTGAGTATCCCTCCTGGCTGAAGACCGGATCGAGCGCGCCGTACTTTCGGATCATATTGTTGATTGCAGCCATCGCTGCTACGAGTGAAATCTGAGACAGGAAGCTGCACAGTCCAAGGGAGATGATCCGCCCGATCACCGCGGCCTTTAAACGGAGGGACGCCTTGTCGATTCTTACGCTTTTGAACCGGAGCAGATAGCCGGCGGCGAGCAGCGCCGTTGCGATCTGACCGATCACGGTGGCCACGGCTGCTCCTGTCATGCCCCAGCGGAACACGAAGATAAAGATCGGATCAAGGATTATATTGAGCGCTGCGCCCGTGAGCGTGGACGCCATGGCGAAACGCGGACTTCCGTCGGCGCGGATTACGGGATTCATTGCCTGCCCGAACATATAAAAAGGGATACCGAGAGCGATCCAGAAAAAGTATTCCCGGGAGAGCTTATACGTCTCCGCGTTTATCCGCGCGCCGAACAACGTCACGAGCGCGTCCGCAAACAGCAGATAAAGCGCCGTCAGGATGACGCTTGTGAGCACGGTGAGCGTGATCGCATTTCCGACGCTGCGGCGTGCCCGTTCCGGCTCTCCGGCGCCAAGCAGGCTGCTGACCATGGCGCAGCAGCCGTCTCCGATGCAGACAGCGATCGCCAGAGCCACGACCGTCAGCGGAAAGACGACGGTGTTCGCCGCGTTCCCGTAAGATCCGAGATAGTCGGCGTTGGCGATAAAGATCTGATCGACGATGTTGTACAGCGCTCCGACCAGCAGCGAAATGATGCAGGGGATCGAGTATTTGCGCATGAGCGCGCCGAGCTTCTCCTCGGCAAGGTAGTTCTGATCCATACGGCCTCCCAAAAACCAAGAAATGCGCAAGCCCTGTTCGGACTTACGCATTTCTGCTACACAACGTCTGTATTATACTGCAGGGAACCGGATCGTGCAAAGGGCATTTCGACGGAAATCCGCGGTCTTTTCCTGCTTCTATCGGCCGATTTGTCCTCTGCCGCGTTAAATCAGCTGCTGCTCGTTGATCATCAGCCTGAATTGCAGCCCGAGCTTTTCAGCGGCCTTGCGGCACAGAAGCATCCGATCGAGGAAGATCTCGAAATAGTCCATCACGGAACCGATCTGCGTCTCGACGGAAAGCCTCAGCAGTATGATCGTATGCTCTTCGTTGATCGTCAGGTCCGCTTTCGTGACGGAATAGTTGACACGGTCATGGATGTCGAAAGTGGAGAAATCCTGATTGCGGACGCGGTTGCGGCGCACATCGCTTTTATCAGCCAGGATCAAGGCGGCGGCCAGCTCATTCACCGGAACCCCTGTGCCCTCGTCGTGATTGCCGATCGCCGTCACGATGCTTCCGATCTCGGCAGGCGGGAACTGCAGATGGTCGAGGATGCGGAACGCCATGACAGCGCCCGACTGGCTGTGATCCAGACGGTTTACGACATTGCCTATGTCATGAAGGTATCCGGCGATCTTCGCCAGTTCGACCGTCCGCTCGTCGAAACCGAGCGTCCGAAGGATATACCCCGCTCTCTCCGCTACGAGAGACACATGTGCGAAGCCGTGCTCGGTATATCCGAGTGCGCAGAGCGAAGCGTCTGCCTGCCGGATATACGTATTGATCTCCTCGTTCTTTCTGATTTCCGCGTAGGTCATGCAACCACATCCTTCTGAGAGTTCTGTTCAGCCCGCTGCCGGACGACGGCCCCTGCGCGTCAATCCCTGCGAAGATCAAAGGCGGCCCGAAGCTCGCCCTCCTGCACGGCGGAGCGCAGCGCAACGCTGTCGCCCTCTTTCAGCACGGCGGCGATCTCACTGTCCGCGACTGACACGACGTAGAAACAATCCTCGCCCTCAAGGCGTATATAGGCCCGCGTCGTGCCCTCGAGCACGGCGAAGCGCAGTTCGGCAACTACGCCGCTGATCTCGCTGCGGGACTCCGTCTCCTCGCTCGTGATGCCCCGTTCGGCGAGCAGCCGCAGATAGACCTCCTCGCAGTCGGCGACAGTGGGGCCAGTGGCGACGAGCTGGTACTGCGCTACGTTCACCATCGCATACTGCTTGACGAGATCCGCTGCGTCTTTGAGCGACATGAAATAGGTAGGCTCGCCCGCTACGTTGAGCAGCAGCGGGAAGGTGGCGACGTAGCCGAGATCCTGTACGACGCCCTGCGCCGAACTTCTCGCGCTCTCCTCGACGGCGCCCGGCGCGGAGTAGAACACCGTCTCCTTCGTGCGCTGGTTGCTCAGCAGGAAGCCGATGTTGGACTGATCGCTGGTGATGCTTGTGACTCCCGTGTACATGTACACGTCGTCGTTCATGGCGATGTAGTTCCATCCGTTGGTCGTTACGGTAACATTCTTCTGCCCGAAGATGGAGTTGAGCCAGCCGTTGACGTATTTGCCGTGGTAGTCGTACTGCTGCATGATCAGCTGCGCGAGATACACGCGGTCACACCAGGTCGGCACGTCCTCATAATACGCGCTCTCTCCGGTTACGGCGTTAACGAGCACCGCGCCTCGGATATCCGTGCCGCCGAAGAGCCCTATGCGCTTGACGATGCGCGGGCAGACCCACCATGGCGAACCGTCCTCGTCGATTTCGAAGGTGGCCTCGTCAAAGATGAGCGTCGGATAGTTCAGCCGCAGATGGCGCTCAAGATTACGGAAAAACAGCTCCGAGGGCGAATAGCGGATGCCGCTCAGCCCCAGATCGGACAGGCGCACGACGCTGGCCTCCTGTGTGACCATGTCCACGGTGATGTAGGCGGGCAATCCCTGCTGTCGGTTGTTCACCCATTTGAAAAAGTCGCCGTACTCCAGATATGTCACGCGCACGGGACGCCCGCGGTAGTTGATCTGCGTATACGCGTCCGAGACCTCGAACTGACTGACGAGATCCGCCAGCTGACCCATTTTCCGGTCGCCGAGACGGATGGCGGACTTCTCATCGAGCATGGGGATCTGCGCGAAGCTCGCTTCGGATACCTCCGAGGCGAAATCGCCCGCGCGCACGTCGAGCAGATCACGGTAGGAGCGTGCGCGGAAGATGGGTGCGCCGACCAGCGAGCCGATCAGATACAGCACGACCAGGATTGCGACGATAAGCACCGGCGGCAGGCACTTCTGCCGGATGCCGCTGATGAACTCTCTCTGCGAACCAGCCTTGTGCAGGCCGAGCGAGACGATCGTCAGCAGGCAGAACACGAACGCCAGCAGGATCACGAAGCGATACAGCCGCGGATCGTGCAGATTGATCGCAGGCAGCTTGAAATAATAGTATATGAGTCCAAAGACGAGCGTAATGACGATATGCAGCACCGTCCGTCTGCCTTTGGGCATTTCAGAGATCTTTGTCTTCAAGGTTACACTCCTTTTCTCTCTCAAAATGGGCAGAGTCAGTATACCACACACGCCGTACGGTTTCAACGGCAGGACACGGAAAGTGCGGATCGCCGGCGAGCCGCAAATTTCATCCCCCACGGGGGCTTGTGCGCCGCGCGGAGGACGCGCTATACTGTGTGCGTCCGAAGGGAGTGATCATTATGCATATGGCAGACGCTCTGCTCGCCCCCGCCGTTGCCGCGACGATGTATGTCGCGTCCGGCGTTACGGCCGGTGTCTCCATCCACAAGCTGAGAAAAGACGACGAGCCGCAAAAGCTGCCTGTCATGGCGGTGACCGCCGCTCTGGTCTTCGCCGGACAGATGATCAACTATACGATCCCGGGCACGGGCTCCTCCGGTCACATGTGCGGCGGCATGCTGCTTTCCGCGCTGCTGGGTCCGCAGGCAGGCTTTCTTTCGATGATCGTGATTCTGGCGATACAATGTCTGTTCTTTGCCGACGGCGGCCTGCTGGCTCTGGGCGCGAACATATGGAACATGGCCTTTTACGGCTGTTTCGTCGGCTACTATCTGATCTGGCGCCCGATCATGCGAAGCCGCTCATTCGGCGATGGCAGGGGCGCACAGCGGGCGCGGATCGTGCTCTCCTCGGTCCTCGGCTGCATCGTCACGCTGCAGCTCGGCTCCTTCTCCGTCGTTCTGGAGACCAGCCTTTCCGGCATCACGGAGCTGCCCTTCGGCGCCTTCGTCGCGCTGATGCAGCCGATCCACCTCGCCATCGGCCTGATCGAGGGCCTGATCACCTCCGCCGTGCTGCTGTTCGTAAATGAGGCCCGGCCCGAGATGCTGCAGGGCGCCGAGCGCGCGACAGCCGGCGGCGCGAAGCGTTCTCTTAGGACCGTGGTCATTGTGCTTGCAGTCGTTGCGCTTGTCGTCGGCGGCGGTCTGAGCCTGCTGGCCAGTTCCAACCCCGACGGTCTCGAGTGGGCGCTGTTCGGAAACGCCGAGGAAGGCTATGCCGAGAACATGGGACTCGACGAAGAGGATTTCGGCGTATCCAGCAAGGCGGCCGATACTGCCGGCGCGATCCAGGAAAAGACCTCTTTCCTTCCGGACTATGCGTTTGCCGACAGTGACACCGCCGCCGGAACGAGCGTTTCCGGCATCGTCGGCGCGGCAATGGTCGCCGGCGTCGCGCTCGTGATCTGCCTTGCCGGCGGATTCTTCCGGAAGAAGAAAAAGACGAGCTGATTCATTCCCGACCGAATATGCGGATTAGGGGCATCGGACGATGCCCCTAATCCGTCTTTGCCTGCAGAGGACGCCGATATGAACAAGATGCAGAAAGCGATACAGGAGCTTGCAGAGATGGACGAGCTCGCGGCGCGGTCTTCGCCGATCCATGCCCTCCACCCGGCGGCGAAGCTTATCGCGACCGTGGCGTATATTCTCTTTACGCTCTCCTTCGGCAAATACGATCTGAGCGGGCTCGTGCCGATGGCTCTCTGGCCGATCCTGCTGTTTCAGATCAGCGGGATCGAGGTAAAGAGCTGTTTTTACAAGCTGCGCATCGTGCTGCCGCTCGTGATGGCGGTCGGCCTGTTCAATCCGTTCTTTGACAGGGCCATCCTTCTGCGGGTCGGTCCGCTCGCCGTATCCGGCGGCGTGGTCTCCATGCTGACGCTGATGCTGAAGGGACTGTTCAGCCTGATGGCCTCCTTTCTGCTGATGGCCACGACGCAGATCGACAGTCTCTGCGCCGCGCTGCGCCGCCTGCACTTCCCGAAACTGCTTGTCACGCTCCTGCTGCTGACATACCGTTATGTGGGCGTGATGACGGAGGAACTCGCCGTGATGACGGACGCCTATCACCTGCGCGCTCCGGGGCAGAAGGGGATCCACATCTCCGCATGGGGCTCGTTCCTGGGGCAGCTGCTGCTTCGCAGCATGGACCGCGCACAGGAACTGTATTCCAGCATGCTGCTGCGCGGTTATCACCAGCATTTTCATTACGCGCCCGTCAGACCCTTTCGTGTGCCGGACGCGCTGTACGCGGCAGGCTGTGTGCTGCTTTTCCTGCTGCTCCGTGTCGTGCCGGTCGCACGTCTGCTCGGCACAGCCTTTGTGAGGTAAAATACATGATCGAGTTTCAGCATGTAAGCTTTGCATATGAGAAGGACCGCCCCGTTCTGCGAGATCTGTCCTTCCGCATCAGGAAAGGGGAAGCCGTGGGTCTCATCGGCGCCAACGGCGCAGGAAAATCCACGGTAATGAAGCTGCTGCTCGGCCTGCTTCAGGGCGAGGGCCGGATCCTTGTCGACGGTGTTGAGCTTGGCCGCGAGACGCTCGCCGACATCCGGCGCAAGCTCGGCTTTGTCCTGCAGAACTCCGACAACCAGATGTTCATGCCCACGGTATATGAAGATATGATCTTCGCGCCGCTCAATTACATGCTCAGCCGCGAGGAGGCGGACAAGCGCGTGGACGCCGTGCTGGCGCGGCTGCATCTGGAGGATCTCAAGCACCGGTATAACCATAAGATCTCCGGCGGGGAAAAGCGCATGGCCGCGATCGCCACCATTCTGGCGATGGAGCCGGAGGCGATCCTTATGGATGAGCCGACCTCAGCGCTCGATCCCTACAACCGCCGCATCGTGATCAACACGATCCGGGAGCTTGAACAGACGAAACTGATCACCTCACACGATCTCGACATGATCCTCGACACCTGCGACCGCGTGATCCTGCTCTCGGACGGGCAGATCGCGGCGGACGGGGCCGCGCAGGAGATCCTTCGCGACCGCGCGCTTCTGGAAACACACCGGATGGAACTGCCCCTGTCCCTCATGGGCAGAGATCCGGATGTGTGATCATCCGCGTTCACATTTCAGGGGGCGGCCGATTGCGGTCCGCTCCCCTCTTTTTGCCCGTTTACGGCTCTCGCGCACAGTTGTCTTTGCAGAAAAGACAAAAACGCCCTGCCGGAGACGGCATTTTTCTATAAATACAGCACTTGCGCGCCGGGGGAAACTATGTTAGTCTAATGCCAACAGAATACCGTGCGAGTTGAGCCCC
>JAFYCC010000080.1 GCA_017539885.1 Oscillospiraceae bacterium | reverse complement strand
GCCTTATACATCTCATCGTTTCTCGGCCGCTTGTTCCGCTTGTTCATATAGAACCTCCAAATGTGATTCAGAATAACGTCGATCAAAAGGCGTTCGTATTTTACAGCACTAAAGCATAAAAGTAAAGAACAATTTTCGGATTTGATTACATTTTCGTTGGACAGGGAAGACATATTGCAAAAATCAGGTGAATCGTGTACAATTCAGGCGATGCTGCACCGGAAAAGGCAAACCGGATCGGTTGCGAATCCCGGCGCATGGAGGCGTCAATATGGTAAAAGCAATCGTCGGCGCAAACTGGGGCGATGAGGGAAAGGGGAAGATAACGGACTTGCTTGCCGAGTCGAGCGACATCGTTATCCGCTTTCAAGGCGGTGCCAACGCAGGACACACAATCATCAATGATTATGGCCGCTTTGCACTGCACATCCTGCCTTCAGGCTCTTTCTACCCGCATGTGACAAACGTTGTCGGAAACGGTGTGGCACTTGACATCATGAAGCTGATTGCAGAACTTGAGGATCTTGCTTCAAAGGGCGTACCGCAGCCGAATCTGATCGTATCGGAACGTGCACAACTGCTCATGCCGTATCATGTCCTTCAGGACACTTACGAAGAAGAACGGCTTGGAGGGAAAGCGTTCGGGTCGACAAAAAGCGGAATCGCGCCGTTTTATTCGGACAAGTACGCAAAGACCGGCATTCAGGTATGCGATCTGTTCGACGAGGATCGTCTGCGTGAGCGGCTCAGCCGCGCCGTTGATCTGAAGAACATTCTCTTTGCGCATATGTATCATAAGCCGCAGCTCGACACGGACGAACTGTTCCGTCAGTTGCTTGTCCAGCGGGAGAAGATTCGCCCATTCGTTGGCGATGCAGTCGCCTTCGTCCACAATGCGCTCAGTTCAGGAAAGAACGTTCTGCTTGAAGGGCAGCTAGGCGCGATGAAAGATCCGGACCTCGGCATTTTCCCGATGACGACTTCTTCGCACACGCTTGCCGGCTATGGCTGCGTAGGGGCGGCTATCCCGCCGAAAGCTATTACTGATGTGATATGTGTGACTAAGGCTTACTCTTCATGCGTCGGTTCAAAGACAGAGCCTTTTGTCAGCGAAGTCTCCGGTGAAGCTGGTGATGAGCTTCGGCGTCGCGGCGGCGACAAGGGAGAATACGGCGCGACGACCGGTCGGCCGCGCCGCGTCGGCTGGTTCGACGCAGTTGCCACGCGATACGGCTGCATGGTGCAGGGTGCGACTGAAGCGGCGTTGACATGTCTGGATGTGCTAGGCTATCTCGATGAGATCCCCGTGTGTGTCGGTTATGAGATCGATGGGACCGTAACAGAATCTTTCCCTGTTACGCCAAAACTGCTCAGGGCTAAGCCCGTGCTGGAAATGCTTCCGGGCTGGAAATGCGATCTTCGAGGCGCGAAGCATTACTCAGAGCTTCCGACTGAAGCGAAAAAGTATGTCGATTTCCTTGAAGAGAAGATCGGAGTGCCGATACGCATGGTTTCCTCCGGTCCGCGCCGCGAGGACATGACCTACAGAGAACCAAAGCTCTGAATGCTTACCTGAATACTTTGAGGCCGCGGAACGCACGTTCCGCGGCCTCGTCAACTCGGATTCAGTATCATTCTTTTCCAGTAGTCTTCTTTTTCTTTCTGCGGCCGCGGGAACGGCTGCGCCTGCGCACCGATTTGGATTTCTCATGATAGAATTGTTCAAGATCTTCGTCAGCTCGGTAGATCAGACGGGAGGCAGACCAGAGTCCAAGTTCATTTTTGCGCAGCTTGAGCCGAACCAGAAACGCGCCGTCTTCCGGGCACTTTGCTAACGCCATGTAGCGCTGATCGCCCTGATTGACCCAATGGGAGAATCCCATCTCATTGCCGCAGATCGGGCAGGAGGGAGCAACAATCTCCGCATCCGCGAAAATGTCCGTTCGGGAATGGTACTCCTCGAAAACGGCCTGCGATATCGGTTCAGGCTGCTGTTCGTTTTCCTCGCGGCGTGCCCGGCGCTGTTCCGACTGCAGAGCCAGCAGTTTCTGCGCCTCTCCATACTGTGCGAGGCCATTTTCCATATCCAGACGGGAGGCAATCAGCGCCGTGTTGTATGCATCTCCCAGAGCGTCGTGCGCAATGCGCGTCTGCTCAATCTCAAAATGCTCCATAGCCGAGGAAAGAGATTTCTGATTTTTGTCTCCGTCTGTCTGAAGGCTGTAGATCAGCTGCAGATTGATCCAGTTTGCGATCCAGTCCCAGTCCAGATCATGCAGGATGATGTTTTCTTCCATAATGCCGCGATCGTCATTTCCCCAGGTCATAAAGGTGCAGCCGTCGCCGCACCAGGCTCGAAACTTTTCCATGGCTTCCGCGAAACCGAGTCCGTTTTCGAGACGTTCTTTATCGAAGCCGGTCAGCTTTTTGACTTTCGAATGCATTTTGCGGAAATACACCGGCCGGACATCTACCTGAAATTCTTCTCCGGGGCGCATATCATCCGTCAGTTTTACAGCGCCGATCTGAATGATTTCGCCGCGCAGGCGGAACGGCAGATGATTGAACACGGAGGATTTGGAACTCATCGCCTGATTCCATTCCAGATCCAATACGATGTAGTGCATGTGACTGATTCATTCCCTTCGTGCCTTGCAGGCTCTTCCGTTCAAATTCGCTAACTTTCTTTATATCACAGAATTGAAAACTGGGCAACATGCAATTGCATTATTTCACAATAATGCGGGGAAAAAGAGCCGCTTTGTTGACTTTCCTTTGATGCGCGTACATAATCAGATTAAATCATAGCTATGGAGGACAGTTACATGCTGACGAAAAGACAGAATCTGCTCGAAACCATTCGCGGAGGGAATCCAGACCGCTTCGTAAATCAGTACGAGGCCATCTCTTTCATTTTCTCAAACCCGATTATGGCAAAGCGCCGCCGTCCGTCGAAAGGCGGGGAGCCGGTCAAGGACGACTGGGGCGTCACGTTCGCGTTCCCTGACAATGTGCCCGGCGCGTTCCCGGTCCTGGACGACGAGCATAAGCTCGTCAAGGACATTACGAGATGGAAGGAGACAGTGCACGCCCCGGAACTGATCTATCCTGAATCCATGTGGATGGAGTTCAAAGCAAAGTTCTGCGACACGATCGACAGAAACGAAACTTTTGCGGCAGCTATGATCGCTCCGGGCATCTTTGAGCGCAGTCATAATCTTATGGGCATGGAAGACGCGATGCTCGCAATGTACACCGAACCTGAAGCGTACAAAGAACTGCTCAACTATCTTGCGGATTGGGAGGTCGGTTTCGCGCGCGAGACTTGCAAGTATATGCATCCCGATGCGCTGTTTCATCATGACGACTGGGGCAGCCAGATCAACAGCTTCTTCTCTCCGGAGATGTTTGAAGAATTCTTCGTTCCGATCTATAAGCGCATCTACGGCGCTTGGCGGGAGGGCGGCGTTGAGCTGATCGTTCATCATTCAGATTCTTATTGCGCGAATCTCGTGCCCGCTATGATCGAAGTCGGCATCGATATCTGGCAGGGCTGTCTGAACACGAACGACATCCCGTCGCTAATTAAGAAATACGGCGGGCAGATTTCATTCATGGGAAACATCAACAACGGCATCGTAGACGTGCACGACTGGACTCCCGAGCTTGTTGAACGCGAAGTGCGCAAATCCTGCGAGAGCTGCGGCAAGCACTATTTCATTCCTTGCATGACAGCCGGAGGTCCGGGAAGCACTTACCCCGGCGTATACGATGAGGCGACAAGATGCATCGACAAGATGAGCAAAGAGATGTTCTGAACTGCAGTGGAACCATCAAGAGGCACGATCGCTGAGACGTGCCTCTTTTGCACGTTTTGACAACTTCTTTTCTTACTGATAGAATTGTTGCGGCAAGGTGCACAAGCTTTAGCTTATTACTTGACTAATACGCTAAAGTGTAATATACTTGCGACGTTGAGATATACCCGAATCGTACAGGGAGGAAAACCATGGATTCCTTGACGGATATTCTTCCGGCGGACGAAATGCTGCCTCTGCGTTTGCGCGCTCTATTTGAAAACCACGGCTATCGGCGTTTCCGTGTAGGTAAATTTGAGTCTTACGACATGTACATGGAAAACCGCAGTTTTCTGCGAAGTGAAGGGATCATTACTTTCACAAACGCACAAGGAAGGCTTATGGCGCTCAAGCCTGACGTAACGCTCAGTATCGTCAAGAATGTGAAACCTGATGACGGTACGCAGAAATACTTCTACAATGAAAGCGTCTTTCGAATCGAGCATCGCGGAGAGGAATACCGTGAGATCTCACAGATGGGGATCGAATACCTCGGAGCGGATACAGACTATGCACAGGCGGAAGTCGTACTTCTTGCGCTGGAGAGCCTATCGGCGATCGGTGAGGAGATTGCTCTCGACGTGAGTCATATGGGGTTCATCTCCGGTCTGCTGGATGCGCTTCATGTGCATGGAGAGACCAGAGAAAGCGTTCTTGAACTGCTCTGCCGAAAGGACGCGGACGGTCTGCGCCGTTTATGCTCGGAGACTTCAGTTCCGGACGCCGAAACTGAACTTCTTGCGAAAGCAGCGCGTTTCCGCCTGCCGATAACGGAAGCAGTAAAAGCCGCGCGTGAACTCGTTCGTGGAGCAGAGACGGAATGCGCGCTTGAAGAACTGACTGCACTATGCGGCGTCCTTCAGGCTATGGGGAAACAGGACAGGGTATTTCTGGATTTCTCTGTTGTCAACGATATGGACTATTACAACGGCGTCGTCTTCCGCGGTTATGTAAGGACGGCAAAAAGAGCAGTGCTCGCCGGCGGGCGATACGACAAGCTGATGTCCCGTTTCGGCAAGAATATGCGGGCGATCGGTTTTGCCATCTATCTGTCTGAGCTTGAGCGCGTGCTTCATACAAGACCGCAGCATGATGTTGATACGCTCCTGATCTATGGAGATGTGCCCGCTGACAAAGTAGCAGAAGAAGTCAAAAGATATGCCGCCGAGGGCAGTGTCCGCGCGGAACGCGCTGTTCCGGATGGGCTGCGCGCGCGCCGCATCGTCAGATTAGGGGAGGAGGAGCGGACCGATGCTTAATATCGCACTTCCGAAAGGACGGCTCGGCGACAAGGTCTATGCGCTGTTCTCTCAGATCGGTTATGACTGCCACGAAATGGAGGAGCAGAACCGAAAACTTGTATTTGAAAACCTGGAGAGAGATCTTCGATACCTGCTCGTCAAGCCTTCCGATGTGGCGATTTATGTAGAGCGCGGCGCTGCCGATATCGGCGTTGTCGGACGCGATGTGCTTCTGGAGACGGAGCCGGACGTATATGAGCTGATGGATCTCGGGTTCGGAAAGTGCGCGCTTGCCATGGCCGCTCGAAAGGGCTGGGCAGACGATGTGAGTCTCCCTCTTCGCGTTGCGACGAAGTACCCGAACGTGACGGCAAAGTACTTCTCCGAAAGAAACAGGCAGATCGATGTCATCAAGCTTAACGGCAGTATCGAACTTGCGCCGATACTCGGCCTTTCCGATGTGATCGTGGATATCGTCGAAACGGGAAAGACTCTCGAGGAAAACGATCTCGCCGTTGTGGAGCGCATCCACCCGTCGAGCGCTCGGCTGATCGCTAACAAGAGCAGCTATCAATTTGAGGGCGAGAGGATAGAGGCACTTGTCGAAACGCTGAAAGGACGGATCTGAATGATTAAGATCACAGAGTACAATGATCTTGACTTCCGTGCGCTGAATAACCGGATGGCTGAGCAGGCAAACGCGGAGATTGAGAGGACGGTTGCCGAGATACTTCAAGATGTGCGTACGCGCGGAGACGAGGCGCTTCTGGATTATACGGAGCGATTCGACGGTGTACGTCCGCAGCCGCTTTCTGTGAAACCGCAGGAGATCGACGAGGCGATTGCGCTTGTGGGAGACGAGTTCCTGAGTATCCTGCGCGAAGCCGCGGAGAACATCTCTTCTTTTCATGTCGAGCAGAGACGTGAGGGATTCACGATCGAAAAGGACGGGATTGAACTCGGTCAGAGGTTCACCGCAGTTGAAAAGGCGGGACTCTATGTGCCGGGAGGAACGGCAAGTTACCCATCCACCGTTTTGATGGACTCCATTCCCGCGAAGATCGCCGGCGTAGACGAGCTGATCCTCTGCACGCCGCCTGGAAAAGACGGAAAGATCGCGCCAGCGATCCTCGCAGCGGCGCATGTGGCAGGCGTCGACCGCATTTTCAAATGCGGCGGTGCTCAGGCGATCGCCGCCATGGCCTTTGGCACGGAAAGCATTCCGCGCGTCTATAAGATCGTGGGCCCCGGCAATATCTTCGTTGCAACGGCAAAACGCATGGTTTTCGGGCAGGTATCCATCGATATGATCGCGGGTCCCAGTGACGTTCTGGTGATAGCAGATGAGAACGCGAATGCGGTCTGTGTCGCAGCGGATATGCTCGCGCAGGCTGAGCACGATAAAATGGCGACCGCGATACTTGTAACAACGAGCAGACGTCTGGCGGAGGATACAGCTCAGGAACTGGAACAACAGCTGGCCCGGCTACCAAGGTCGGAGATTGCCGGCGCATCGATACGGAACAACGGAAAGATCATTCTCTGCGCGGATCTGGATGAAGCTGTCGAATGCGCCAACCGTATTGCTCCCGAGCATCTTGAACTGTGTGTTGCGAATGCCAAGTCGCTGCTCCCGCTCGTAAGGAATGCGGGAAGCATTTTCCTCGGATACAGTTCTCCGGAGGCATTAGGTGATTATTTCGCCGGACCGAACCACACTCTGCCTACGATGGGCACCGCTCGATTTGCCAGTCCTCTGTCGGTGGATGATTTTATTAAAAAAAGCAGTGTAACAAGCTATTCGAACGAAGCGCTTCTTCGTGCGGCGGATAAGATCGCGGCATTTGCGCGCGCGGAAGGACTTGAGGCGCACGCGCGAAGCGTGGAGGTAAGGAAATGACTACGTTTCTGGACCGTAAATTTGAACGGCTTGAGGCCTATACGCCCGGAGAGCAGCCGAAGAATATGCACAGGCTCATCAAGCTGAATACAAACGAGTTTCCATATCCGCCTCCTGCAGGCGTTCTGGACGTCGTGAGCCGGGAGGAACTGGAGAAACTCCGGCTGTACTCCGATCCGGAATGCCGGGTCTTGATCGAAGCGATAGCTGACTACTGCGGCGTGAAACCCGAGTGCGTTTTTCCAGGAAACGGAAGCGATGAGGTGCTGGCTTTCCTGTTCCACGGCTTCTGCCCGAACGGAGCTGCTTTTCCGGACATCAGCTATGGTTTTTATAAAGTTTTCGCGCAGATGTTCGGCGTATCTGCAAGACAGGTACCGCTGCGTGAGGACTTTTCCATTGCCGTGGACGACTATGCGGGACTGAGGGAGACGGTGTTCATTGCCAATCCGAATGCGCCGACAGGCCTGTGTCTGCCTCTGAACGATATCGAGACGCTGCTGCGGCAGGATCCGTCCAGACTTGTCGTCATCGACGAGGCCTACGTGGAATTCGGCGGCGAGAGCGCGTCACAGCTGATCGGACGATATGAGAATCTCATCGTCACACGTACCTTTTCCAAGTCGCACGCGCTCGCAGGCGCACGGCTTGGCTATGCGCTGGCGAATCAGGAACTGATTGCTGATCTGAACACGCTGCGCTTCAGCTTTAATCCCTATAATGTCAACCGGCTGAGCATCCTGCTCGGCGCCGCAGCAATGCGTGAGAAAGCGTACTTTATGCAGAAACGGGCATCTGTGATGCAAAGCCGCGAATTCATTACGGCGAAGCTGCGAAACATGGGATTTACAGTGCCGGAGAGCCGGGCGAATTTTATCTTTGCAGGTGCAAATCCCGAGCTCGGAGGCGCAGAATACTATAAAAGGCTGCGCGAGAACGGCATCCTTGTCCGTCATTTCGATCAGCCGCGTATTCAGGATTGGGTACGCATCACGATAGGGACACGGGAACAGATGGAGATTCTGGCTGAAACAACTGAAAAGATCCTGGCAGGGGAGGCATGATGTAGATGAGAGAAGCAGAGATCAACAGGAAAACAGCAGAGACGGATATCCGGATGAGGCTGCGTCTTGACGGAAGCGGTAAGTATCAGGTGACTACGGGCATCGGCTTCCTGGATCACATGCTGGAACTTTTTGCGCGTCACGGCAATTTCGACCTGGAGCTGAGTTGTGATGGCGATCTTCGAGTCGACGGCCATCACACGGCGGAGGACGTCGCGATCGTACTCGCCCGTGCTTTTGACGAGGCGCTCGGAGACAGGCGCGGCATCTGCCGCTATGGCAGCTGTATCCTGCCTATGGACGAATCACTCATACTCGCGGCTGTGGACATTTCCGGCAGGGGTGTCCTCGGCTATGCGCTTGAGATCCCCGCAGAACGCGTCGGTGACTTCGATACGGAACTGACGAGGGAATTCATGGCCGCATTTGCCCGTACGTTAGGCGCTGCCGTGCATCTCCGGCAGCTAGCGGGTGAGAACAGCCATCATATCATTGAGGGCGCATTCAAGGCGCTTGCGCGCGCCATGCGGCAGGCGGTAACCATTGATGCGGAACATGCCGAACGCATTCCCTCCACCAAGGGCACAATCCTCTGAAAAGGCGGGAAAAGCATGATCGCCATAATCGACTACGGCGTCGGGAATCTGTTTTCGCTTCGATCTTCGCTCAACTACCTCGGTTTTGAGGCGGAAGTCAGCGGAGACGTAGGGACGCTTTCACGGGCCGAGAAACTCATATTACCAGGCGTAGGCGCTTTCGGCGATGCGATGGATAAGCTCAAAGCGACCGGACTCGTTGAGCCGCTGCTTGAACTTGCTTCCAACGGCCGGCCGCTGCTGGGTATCTGTCTTGGAATGCAGATGCTTTTTGATGAGAGTTTTGAATTCGGCAAACATGCCGGACTCGGACTTCTTAAAGGAAGAGTCGAGCCTATGGAGACGCCTTTGCGCGAGATGGGTTCTACACTGAAGGTTCCTCAAATCGGATGGAATGCTCTGCACATCCTGCGTCCGGATTGTCCGTTGCTGCGCAGCTGTGTCGAGGGTTCCTACGTATACTACGTACACTCTTATTATGCTGTCGGCTGCTCGGAAAGCCTTGCTGCCGAGAGCGATTACGGCGTCTCAGTACCGGGCGTCGTATGGAAGGATAACGTTTTCGGAACCCAGTTCCATCCGGAAAAGAGCGGCGAAGTTGGACTCGGCATTTTGAAGGCGTTTTGTGAGGTGCGGTTATGATCCTGTTTCCGGCGATCGATCTGCGCGGCGGTAAAGTCGTGCGTCTGACGAAAGGCGACTACGACCAGATGACAGTATACGCTGACGATCCGGCACAGATCGCGAAAGAGTTTTACGATCAGGGCGCAAGATATCTCCACGTCGTCGACCT
>JAFYCC010000079.1 GCA_017539885.1 Oscillospiraceae bacterium | reverse complement strand
CTGCTCGTGCTGACGAACGACCTGCACGAGTGGGTGTTCATATTCCCGCAGAATGCCGAAATGCGGACGGATCTGGACTATCGCTACGGTGCCCTGTTTTATATCCTCGCCGCCTGGGGGATCGCCTGCACGCTTTTTGCATTCGTGACGATGCTCAAAAAGTGCCGCATCCCAAGAACGGGAGAATTCCTGTGGCTCCCTCTCATTCCGCTCAGCGCCACTGTTCTCTACATTGCGCTATATGTGGCGCGCGTGCCCTTCGTCACCGATGCGCTGGGCGACCTCACTGTCCTTGAGTGTCTCCTGTTCGCGGCGTTTTTTGAAAGCTGCATCCAGTGCGGGCTGATCCCGTCCAACACGCGTTATGAAGGGCTCTTTCGCGCGTCGCAAGGGCTCTCCGTGCAGATCACGGACAAGGACTACGCCGTACGCTACGCTGCCCGGGACGCGGAGCACATCGCGCAGGGGGATCTCATCCGCGCAGAAACAGAAGCAATCGTTCTTCCGGGCGGCAGACGCCTGCACAATATGCCCATCCGCGGCGGACACGCCGTCTGGACAGAAGACATCTCCAAACTGCTCGAGCTTCGGGAGTCCCTCGCTGACACGCGGGATGAGCTGAAGGACCGGGAAGACCTCTTACAGACGGAATACGAGCAGGAGCGTCAATACCGCCGGGTGATGGAACAGAACCGGCTCTACGATCTGCTGCAGGCCGAAACGCAGTCCCAGCTTGACGAAGTAAGCCGTCTCGCTGCCGCATATGAGCAGGCGGAGAGCGAAGAGCAGAAACGGCGCATCCTCTGCACCATCGTCATTCTCGGAAGCTACATCAAGCGTCGAAAGGATTTCACCCTCACGCTGGAGGACCTCAGCGAAATCCCTGTAAGCAGGCTCGCGAGCGCATTGGCAGAATCCTTCCAGTCGCTCCGTCTGGCCGGAATCAGGGGCACATATCTTGTGGAAACGGGAAAGAGCAGCGAAAGCGGCACCGTGCTGACGCGATTCTATGATTTCTTTGAGTGCGTTTTGGAGGCGGCGCTTGATGAACTGCGCTACATCACCGTCAGTGTATGCCGCGTGGGTGAAGAACTGCGCTGCATCGTGATGACCGACCACGCCGCTGACGATGCACATATCCGCCGACGTTTCCCGGATATGTGCGGCGGGAACGATGAGGACGGGTCTTGCTCCTATACCATCTTCTCCGCAGGAGGTGATCGCGCATGACCGCCTTTGCTGCGCTTCCCGCCACATCGCGGCACTTTCTGGCCGTTCTCCTATTTCTTGGTGTTTTGTCCCAGCTCTTCCTCTGTCTGTTTCAGGCTGTCTGCCACAGCGAACGTATCCGCCGCATCTTCAGCGGCGGGCTCCTTCTGCTCCTGCTTGCCGCCTGCGCCTATGTGCTTGCGGAAATAGACGGAAATGCCGGCTTCCCGTGGCTGCTGGTTCCGGTGGTCTTCGTGATCGTATGTGCCGGCGTCTGGACAGGGCTGCAGCGGGAACGCCGCGCAAGCCGGGAACGGCTTTCCCCGGCCTCCATCAAGGAGACTCTGGACAATCTCAACGCCGGGATCCTGTTCAGCGACGAGCGCGGCAGGGTCATTCTGATAAACCGCGCGATGGGCGGGATCTTCACCTCTCTGCTGGGCAGTTACCCGCAGATGCGCAGCGAGATCACCGAAGCGCTGAAATGCGCGGAGTCTTTGCCGGACGATCCAGATCTCTACCGCCTGCCGGACGGCAGGGTCTGGCGCTTCCAGACCGTCCCGCTCGACGACCGGGAACCCGCGGGCTTTTTTCAAACCACAGCACAGGACGTGACAGAGTTCTATGAGGTAAACCGGCAGCTTGCCGTTGAGAACGCGGAACTGCGCGCCGCGATCGAACAGACGACCCGTTTGCTCGACCGCGTGGCGGAACGTGTTCGGGAGCAGGAAACTCTGGACATCAAGGTGCGCGTCCACAACGACATCGGCAAGAGTCTGATCGCCCTGTCGGAACTCGTGCAGGGCGGGACGGACGCGCCGGACGAACAGCTCCGCACCCTGCGCAGAGCAGTAGGCCTGTTCGCGGGCGGACGGCCGTCCGCGCCCGGCAGGCTGGAGGACGTGCGCCGGGAAGCGGCCGAGCTGCGGGTGACGCTCACAGTGGAAGGCATTCTTCCGCAGGACGGCAAGACGGAGAGTCTGATCGCCGCAGCCGCCCGCGAGTGCGTGACCAACTGCGTCCGTCATGCCAAAGGCAGCCTCGTCAACGTCCGTCTTGCCGGCCGGGACGGTTTCTATACCGTCACTTTCACAAACGACGGCGCGCCGCCGGCCGGCCCGGTCGCGGAGGGCGGCGGCCTCAGCTCCGTGCGGCAGGGCGTTGAAGCCGCAGGCGGAAGCATGCGCGTCTCGCATTCCCCTCGTTTTGCGCTTATACTGCGTTTCCCTGAAAAGGAGACTTTTCCATGATAGACACCGTAATCGTAGACGACAGTCTGACCATACAGAGATATCTGGAGGATATGCTCGCTTCGGACGGCCGGTTCCGGATCACCGCTAAATACCGCGACGCTTTTGACGCGGAAGCATTTATCATCAGCAGCGGAGCCGATCTGGTGCTGATGGACGTGCAGACTCTCCACAACCACTCCGGTCTATCCATTGGCGGCCGGATCAGGCAGAGCGGCAGCGGGGCAAAGATCGTCGCGGTGACCTCTCTGATCGACCCGGAAGTGCTGGAAAAAGCGCGTTCCGGCGGCGCGGACAGCCTTTGGTACAAGGATCACGGGTCAGCCGAGCTGATGGAGGTCATAGACCGTACGCTTGCCGGCGAGCACGTTTTCCCCGACAGCGCCCCCAGCGTGGAACTCAAGGAAATGTTTTCCGGGGAATTGACGCCCCGTCAGATGGACGTACTGCGCTGCTACGTGAAAGGCATGACCTACGACGAGATCGCAGAAAAGCTTTTTCTCTCCAAAAGCGGAGTCCGAAAGGTCATCGAGCGGATCATGGAGAGGGGCGGCTTCGAGAACAAGTTCGAGCTCTTCATAGCCGTCGTAGAAAACAAACTCGTAGTCACGAGCCTGCTTGACAAGGAAGACGAATAGCCTGTGTTTGAAGCCGCCCGGCAGATCTGCCGGGCGGCTGACTGCATGACCCCGGCAGATGTATCACTTGTGCCACTGACAATCGGGAGAAAAACCGTCATAATGGAAATAATACTTGTCAGGAGGAGACAAAAATGAAAAAATGGATCGGGATTCTGCTCGTGCTGTGCATGCTGGCCGGACTCGCGGCCTGCGGCGGAAAAACGGAAGCGCCGGCAGCGACAGGCTCGCCTGCGCAGGCATCGAACTCCAAGCCGGAGACGGAGTCCAAGCCCGGCGCGCCAGCCGCTTCGACAAAGGGAGAAGTCTACGACACGGGCAACTTCAAAGTGCTGGTTCCCGACGGCTGGAAAGCCTTCCCGCAGCACGACGTGTTCAACGATGACCCCGACGCGATGAATCCGAACATCATCCAGATCTGCAAGGGCGCGACCTCGGATTTTGATCTCTTCACCAAGCCGCTGATCACGATCAACTACGCAGGAAAAAGCACGACCATGATGGCGCCGAGCAAAACCTTTTACGACAATGTGGAAGACATGGACGACGTGACCACGGGAGACCACACGTGGAGCGCGTACAGCTGCGAGAGCATGGGCCAGAAGCTCTACATGCTGTTTGAAGACCAGGGCGTCATCCAGTTCCAGGCAGCCGTTGGCTACGAGACCGACGGCGGCAGCATCAGCCTCAGCGATGCGGACGTACAGGCGATTCTGAGCAGCATCGCGCCCACGAACAAAGAGGACATCGCGGCCGCCTCGCAGAGCGCCGCAGCCCCCGAGCCGTCGGAGCCGGCTGGCGAGGATCCGAAGCCCGATGACCCGAAGCCCGAAGAGCCGGCGCCCAGCTCGGACGACGGCGAGAGCAAGGCGCTCGCCATGCTGCGCGGCGACTGGAACGGCGCTTTCGCAATGCGGAACTGCACCGGCAATTTCGGACCTACGGAAGGTCTGGAGCAGGCCGCGATCGCCCGCTTTTCCGTTGATATCCTCGACAACGTCCGTACGTTTATCGGAATCTGCGTCGAGGATCTGCCCTTCGAAGATCTTTCTGTGGAATACAACGCCAAGCAGGGATGCTACCTTCTCAGCGGCAAATGGAACAGCTGCAGTTTTGCGGATGTTCCGATCAAAATTGCCAACGGCACGCTCAGCGTAACGGTCCCGATCGATGCCGGGGACTTCGGATCTCTGGACATCATCATCAATCTGCGTCGTCTGGACGATACGGGCTGGACGAACGAGGATCCGCGGCTGAGCCAGAGCAACATCGAATTCTGCATGGGTAAGACCTTCGACGAACTGGCGGAGCTCGTCGGATACAGCTTTGAGGACTACCCGTCAGAGGACAAGGGCTGAACCAAGGCTCTCCGCGATCGCCTGTTCAGGCGGCAGCCGCCTGCGGCGCAGCGCTTCTGACCTGCTGCGCCGCAGGGATCGGCCGGATCCTGAACGCACGCCGCCCGCAGATCCGGGCAAGGCGGTATCGCCCATACAACATTATAGAACGCTCTCTTGTCTGCCAGGGCAAAAGAGCGTTCTTGTTGTATCGGGTATCCGCATGTGGTATACTCAGCGCAACAGACGGATATCGGAAGGGGGGGTTCTGATGCAGTTCAAAAACGGGAGCGGCTGGAAAGCCTGCTTTGATGACAGCAGCGGACGGTATTTCGGAGAATACGGCGGGATCCAGTCGTATCATCTGTTCGAGTTAACGAAAGAACTGTTCGACAAACTCGACGAGGAAATGTCCGAAGGCGACGCCGGCGCCATCATGTACGACGGAAGACATATGTATATGGCCGTCGACGACCGCTGCGGTCCTCCCTATACCGTTGTCTTTGATGATGACTACGAAAAACTGTGTCCGTGGGCGAAGGTCATGAAGAGCGGCAAAGTCTGGTCTGAAGAGCTGACCGATGCTGCGGTAGAGCTGTTCGCATCCGAAGAGAACAACCGAGAGCAGCGGAGAAGAAAGCGCCAGAAGCGCGAAACGGAGCAGGAATAATCCGTTCCGGGAGGCCAAGGCACAGTCTTCCGGGCTTTCGGCCCGTTAAGGTTTGTACAGCAGATTCTGCCGGACGTTCTGCTTCGTGGGAAGACCTGAATACTGCAGAGAAGGAGACGAGATGCCCGCAGTGCCGCGGCAGTAGCACGGGCAGACTCCGCTATCATCATGAAACAGCTCAACAAGAATCTTGCTCCGCTCTTCATTCTCCTCGTGTTTGAGGCGATCGCGGTAACACTGTGGCTTACCAAAGGCAACCTGTTCTACCTGATCAATTTCACATATATCGGCGCCTCCATCGCGCTCGGCATCTTCCTGTTCATACGAAAATACCGGCACGCAAGACGTGTCGTTCAGCTGCTTGTCGGGCTGTACATGCTCGTATATCTCGGTCTGATCTGCGGCGAAAACATGCAGATCGAGGGTTTCTGGTACTATCTCTTCACAGGCGTATTCGAGGCGGCGACCATCCATTATGCCGTCGCGAAGATCTTCGGACCGCTTCTGTTCGGCAGAGGCTGGTGCGGATACGCGTGCTGGACCGCGATGGTTCTGGATTTTCTGCCGTTCAAGATCCCGGCGCGGCCGAGGAAGAAGATCGGATGGATCCGGTATGTTGTATTCGCCGCTTCGCTCGCGTTCGTGTCGGCCCTCTTCATCTTCAGAGTCGGGAACAAACAGCGAATCATGTTCTGGGCGTTTCTGATCGGCAACGCGGTCTATTACGCTGTCGGCATCGGACTGGCCTTTCTTTTCCGGGACAACCGTGCATTCTGCAAGTACATTTGCCCGATCACGGTGTTCCTCAAGCCTATGAGCTACTTCGCGCTGTTCCGGGTTCGCTGCAACAAGGAAAAATGCGTCGACTGCGGAAAATGCAGGCAGGTCTGCCCGATGGACGTGGACGTGACCGACAATTCGAGGAAAAGAAAAAACGGCACCGAGTGCATCCTGTGTATGGAGTGTGTGAAGAACTGTCCCCGGAACGCGCTGTGACCTTCACAGGGTCACGCGGTCCGATAATCCGACCTCTTTCCGCTCCTCATACGAAAAAGTCGTTGGTTTCCAGCGGCTTTTTTCTTTCTTCGTCCCGGCGCCGGCTGTTCGCGCCGATTCGTTAATTCTGTCGTTAATCTTCGCCTCGCAGGCCAAATTCCGCACCGGCCGCTTTTTCTGTTGAATTTCGAAGTCGCTTGTCCTATAATCATTAAGTACTGCATCTTACCTTTTCCGGCGCCGGGCGCTGCAGCCGCCCGTACCCGGAAGCTCACTGTTTCCGTTTCATAGGGGTGGCCTCATGCTCGGTTATTTCTGCAAGCGAATCCTTCTGATCATCCCCTGCATCATGGCGGTGATCCTGCTGATCTTTCTGCTGATGTCCACGCTGGCCGGCACCGACACCGCGCATATGGTCCGGTACGCCGACGACGCGCGGGGCGCTCCGGGTCTCAGCTTTCTGGAGCAGTATGGCAAATACTGCTTCCGGGTCTTCGTGCGGCAGGACTTCGGTCTGAACGGTCAGGGAATGTCGCTGCGCAACGAGCTGTCCATACGTACCGCCGCCACGCTGGAGATGACCATATCCAGCGTCCTGCTCACCTACATCATCGGCGTTCCTCTGGGTGTTTTCGCAGCCTGCCGCCGCGGCAGGTGGCAGGACAGCGTCATCACCACCGTCACGACCTTCCTTTCGTCGATTCCCGCCTTCTGCCTGTCTCTGGCGCTGATGCTGCTGTTCGGCGCGCGTCTGCGCTGGATGAACGTCGTTCCGGAGACGTATGCGGACAAACTGGTTCCGATCTCCATTCTTGCCGTGATCGGCGCGGCTAACGTGGCAAAAGTCACGCGCGCAGGAATGGCGGAGGTGCTGGACAAGCCCTTCATACTCACTCTGACAGCCATGGGGCTCAGCCGCCGGCGCGTGATACTTCGACATGCGCTGAAAAACGCGCTTATCCCCGCCTTCTCGGTCTTCACCACCGTCGTTGCCCAGCTGCTGTGCGGCTCCATCGTGGTGGAGCGTTTCTACGCCATCCGCGGACTGGGCAGTTCCATGATCAGCGCCGTTGTCGAGCGCGCCACCACGACGCTTCTCGGCTGCGCTGTCGTTGTCGCTCTGATCATGAGCGTGTGCAGCGTGCTCACCGATCTGCTGTTCGTTCTGGTCAATCCCTCGCTGCGCGCTACGCTGAGTTTCGGCAGTACGCTGCGCCGCCGGAGCGGGAGGTGAGCCGCACGTCAACTACCCCGACCTACGGCTGACGCCTAAGAGGTCGGAGCTTGTAACTGCCCTGTGGTACAGCGGATATCTCCTCCCACATTTTGTCGGTTGGCATTGCTGCCAAAGGTGGCGTTACATCAAGGCACGTTGACTCGT
>JAFYCC010000015.1 GCA_017539885.1 Oscillospiraceae bacterium | reverse complement strand
CCGTGGAGGAAGGCCAAACATGAATCGCACAAACCTCTCCTTCCCCAGCAGCTCCGCAAATGCTGACAGCAGCACATCGTCCGCCGCAGCTTCAAGCGCAGGCAGCACGAGCTACCGGGACGAAAACGTCTCGATCACGCTGAACACCTACCGTGTGAATGATACGACGGCCTATGTGGCCGATGTGACACTGAGCTCCGCGCAATACCTGAAAACCGCCTTTGCCAACAATACCTACGGGAAGAACGTCACCGCGACGACCTCGTCGATCGCGCAGGCGAACAACGCGATCCTGGCAATCAACGGCGATTATTACGGCGTTCAGGAAAAGGGCTATGTGATCCGAAACGGCGTCGTCTACCGCAATACCGCCAAGGGCTCCGATGTGCTGTGCATCTATGCCGACGGCTCCATGGAAGTCGTCAGCGACCGAGACTATAGTGCCGAGGAGTTGGTGGCGAAGGGTGTCTGGCAGGCCTTTTCCTTTGGCCCGGCTCTCGTGGAAAGCGGCTCGGTCACTGTCGGTGTGAATACCGAGGTCGGCAAAGCCATGGCCAGCAACCCGAGGACAGCGATCGGGCTGATTGACAAGAATCATCTTGTGTTCGTCGTGTCTGACGGCAGAACCTCGGAGAGCGCGGGTCTGAGCGTCTATGAGCTGGCGAACTTCATGCAAAGCCTCGGCGTTCAGACTGCCTACAATCTGGATGGCGGCGGCTCATCCACAATGGTTTTCAACGGTGTTGTTGTGAACAAGCCCACGACCATGGGCCGCATCTGCGAAAGGTGTGTGAGCGACATTGTATATATCTGAGAAAGAACAGAAACAGCATCTGCGCGGGCATCTGATCGTCTCGGCTTCCTGGCCATCTTCGGCGGGATCTATGAACTCTTCAGTCACGGGGTATACTCCGGCTGGATGATCTTCGCCTTCGCCGTGCCGCTTCTCCTGGGCGCGCTGCTCTATGCGCTGCTGCTGCATTTCGGAAAAGCACCCGGGCGGGTGTTCCTGAACCTATGGAACGCGGGCGTCGCGTGTCTGAGCGTGGGCAGCGTGTTTCAAGGGGTGTTGGCGATCTACGGGACGACAAACGCGCTGATCGTTGTCTATCCCATCGCAGGCGGTATCTTGATGCTCCTGGGCCTGGCAAGCGCATTTTTGTATCTGCCTCGCGCAAAACATCGCTGCGGCGACTGATACGGGAACGTTCAAAAGAAACTGAAAGAAATAGGGCGGGACTTGAGCTTCGTGCTTAAGTCCCGCCTGGTTTATTCGATTATCAGACCCAATAGCTTGTGTAACGGGTTATCCCATCCGATAGGTCACCGTCACGTTTGCGGTGATCTCCGTCTCGCCCGGCTGGAAGGACGGTCCGGCAGCGTCCGCAGATTCTTGCGCGGAAAGGGGAACTTCCGCATTCCGACCGTAGCGGGCGGAGGTATCCTGCCAGCCCTCGGTGATGGTGACAGGCTCGCCCAAAGTCTTGCCGGCGGCTTGTGCCAGAGCTTCCGCTTTCAGCCGGGAATCCGCAACCGCCTGCGCGAGCGCCTGGCGATAGGCTTCGTCATATCCGCTGCAGAGAAAACTTACGCTGTCGACATTGTTGATTCCCGCTGCCACACAGGCGGACAGGAGCGTTCCGAGATCTTCAATGTTCTGATCCTGCACCGTCATCGTTGTGGTGACGTTGTAGCCGGTAATGCGCTGCTCGCCGTCCGACCAGTCATACTGCGGGTACATGCTGTAATAGGTGGTGCGGATGCTCTTTTCTTCAACGCCGCGCCCGGTCAGCACTTCCATGACGTTCTTCACTGCCTCGCTGTTTTTACTCTGAGCCAGCTCCGCGGTCTGCTCCTGTGTCGTGACGCCGAAAGAGACGGTCGCCTTGTCCGGCACCAGCCGTACCGTGCCGGATGCGGAAACCGTGACCGTTTCCGCAGTTTCGG